>JAOPXC010000128.1 GCA_025965335.1 Nocardioides sp.
CGTTCGGAATCGGCCCGGCCGGCACCGGCAAGACCTATCTGGCGATGGCGAAGGCCGTGCAGGCGCTCCAGTCCAAGAGCGTCAACCGGATCATCCTGACCCGGCCTGCCGTCGAGGCGGGCGAGCGCCTCGGCTACCTGCCCGGCACGCTGAGCGAGAAGATCGACCCGTACCTGCGCCCGCTCTACGACGCGCTGCACGACATGATCGATCCCGAGAGCATCCCGAAGCTGCTGGCGGCCGGGACGATCGAAGTTGCGCCGTTGGCGTACATGCGGGGGAGAAGTCTCAACGACGCGTTCATCATCCTCGACGAGGCGCAGAACACCTCCCCGGAGCAGATGAAGATGTTCCTGACCCGGCTGGGCTTCGGCTCCAAGATCGTGGTCACCGGCGACGTCACCCAGGTCGACCTGCCCGACGGCACGAGGTCCGGCCTGCGCGTGATCGAGGGGATCCTCGACGGCGTGCAGGACATCTCGTTCAACCGCCTCACGGCCCACGACGTCGTACGTCACAAGCTCGTCGGCAAGATCGTCGCGGCGTACGAGGAGTTCGACGCCCTCGGCGGCTTCACCCCCAGGGCCGCGGGCGAAAAGCCCGCCAGCCGATGAGCATCGAGGTCCTCAACGAGTCCGGGCGAGACCTCGACGTCCACCGGCTCGCTTCGCTGAGCCGCTTTGTGATGGACCGGATGCGCGTGCACCCGCTGGCCGAGCTCTGCATCAAGGCCGTCAACGAGGACACGATCGCGCAGCTGAACAGCCAGTGGATGGAGAAGGAGGGGCCGACCGACGTGCTCGCCTTCCCGATGGACGAGCTGCGCCCCGGCCTCGTCAACGAGGACCCGGAAGAGGGTGTCCTCGGCGACCTCGTGCTCTGCCCGGAGGTCGCCGCCAGGCAGGCGGCCACCGCCGGGCACTCGTCGGAGGCCGAGGTCGAGCTGCTGACCGTCCACGGCATCCTGCACCTGCTCGGCTACGACCACGCCGAGCCCGAGGAGCACAAGGAGATGTTCGGCCTGCAGGACGAGCTGCTCGGTGAGTGGCGGGCCTCGACGGGCCCGGCCGCGGCTCATGACCTCGGGTGATGCCTGGCTGCTCATCGCAGCAGCCGCCCTCGTCCTCCTCGCGGGGCTGTTCTCGGCTGCCGAGGCAGCCCTCTCGTCCTTCTCGAACGCCCGCGCCGAGGAGCTCGCCGCCGAGAACCGCCCGGGATCGAAGCGTCTCGTCGCCCTGCTCGAGGACCCGCCGCGGTACCTCAACACGGCCCTGTTCCTCCGCCTGCTCTGCGAGATCTCGGCGATCGTGGTCGTCGCCCTCCAGTTCAACGAGGAGTACCACGGGCGATGGTGGCCCAGCATCCTGTCGTCGATTGCCGTCATGCTCGTCGTCTCGTTCGTCGCCATCGGCGTCGCCCCGCGCACCCTGGGCCGGCAGCACTCCGAGACCGTCGCCCTCCTGTCGGCCGGCCCGCTCGCGGCCATCACGAGCGTCCTGGGTCCGCTGCCCAAGCTGCTGATCATGATCGGCAACGCGATCACCCCGGGCCGGGGCTTCCGCGAGGGGCCGTTCTCGACGGAGACCGAGCTCCGCGAGCTCGTCGACCTGGCCGAGGCGTCCGCGGTCATCGAGTCCGGTGAGCGCAGGATGATCCACTCCGTCTTCGAGCTCGGCGACACCACGGCCCGCGAGGTGATGGTGCCGCGCAACGACGTGGTCTACATCGAGCGCTACAAGAACCTGCGCCAGACGATGTCGCTGTTCCTGCGCAGCGGCTACTCGCGGGTCCCGGTGATCGGCGAGAACCTCGACAACATCGTCGGCTTCGCCTACCTCAAGGACATCGTCCGTCGTGACTTCGAGGCTCCCGACGTCGAGTTCACCCAGCGCGTCGACGAGGTCATGCGGCCGGTCATGTGGGTGCCGGAGTCCAAGCCCGTCGACTCGTTGCTCACCGAGATGCAGGCCCGGCGCCAGCACATTGCCGTCGTCGTCGACGAGTACGGCGGCACGGCCGGCCTCATCACCATCGAGGACGTGCTCGAGGAGATCGTCGGGGAGATCACCGACGAGTACGACGACGACGAGGTGGAGGTCGAGGTCCTCGAGGACGGGTCGACCCGGGTGTCCTCGCGTTATCCGATCGACGACCTCGACGAGCTGTTCGGCTTCGACGTCGACGAGGAGGACGTGGACAGTGTCGGCGGCCTGATGGCCAAGCACCTCGGGCGGGTGCCGATCGCCGGCTCCTCCGTCGTGGCGCACGGCCTGCGCTTCGAGGCGGAGGCCGCCACCGGCCGCCGCAACAAGATCGGCACCGTCCTGATCAACCCCGTCGGGGACCCCTCGGAGCCCGGCCACGGACACTCCGAAGCCGTGCACGAGGATGCCGTCCGTGACTGACGCAACCGCCCAGCCCGACCTCACGCCCGAGGACCGGAAGCTCGTGACCCTCGCGCGCGCCACCAGGGCTCGCACCGGGGCGGCCGAGGGGGCCGCGGTACGCGACAGCGACGGCCGCACCTACGCCGCCGCCACCGTCGACCTCCATGCCCTGCAGCTCTCCGCGCTCCAGGTGTGCGTCGCCATGGCCGTCGCCTCGGGCTCGAAGGGGCTCGAGGCCGCGGTGCTGCTCACCGACGCCGGTGCTCTGACCGCGCCGGATCGGGCCGCGGTGCTCGAGTTCGGCGGCGCCGGTGTGGTTGTCCATCTCGGCGACGCCAGGGGCGCGATCGGTGCCACCTCGACCACCTGACGGGCACCGGCGGCCACCCGAAGCACGCGCGACGCTCCGCGAGAGTAACTTTGTCCGCGTGAGTCGCACGAGTGCCTTGGAGAAGCACGACCAATCGGTCCGGAAGCTGCGGGCGTCGTACGCCGCGATTCCGGCGGGGGCACCCGTGCGCCTGGCCAAGAAGACGTCGAACCTGTTCCGTCCGCGAGCGGCGTCCACCGCGCCGGGCCTGGACGTCTCGGGGCTGAACGGCGTGATCGCCGTCGACCCGGTGGGCCGCACCGCCGACGTCCAGGGCATGTGCACCTACGAGGACCTCGTGGATGCGACCCTGCCGCACGGACTGATCCCGCTCGTCGTGCCCCAGCTCCGAACGATCACGCTGGGTGGCGCCGTCACCGGCCTCGGCATCGAGTCCACGAGCTTCCGCAGCGGGCTCCCGCACGAGTCGGTGCTCGAGATGGACATCTTCACCGGCGCGGGTGAGGTGGTCACCTGCCGCCCCGGGGACGCCCTGTTCGACACCTTCCCGAACTCCTATGGTTCGCTCGGCTACGCCACCCAGCTGCGCATCGAGCTCGAGGTCGTGCCGTCGCACGTCTCGCTGCGCCACGTGCGCTTCGACGACGCCGGCCTGTTGGCCAAGACCATCGCGGAGATCGTGGACACGAGGACCTACGAGGGCACCCGGGTGGACGGCCTCGACGGCGTCGCGTTCGCGCCGGGGGAGTACTACCTGACCCTGGCGACCTGGGTCTCGACAAGCTCGACCAACGAGAACGTGGGCTCGACCAACGAGAACGCGGGCTCGACCAACGAGAACGTGGGCTCGACCAACGAGGCTCCCTCGGACTACACCGGCCAGCAGATCTACTACAAGTCGATCCAGCAGCGTGAGACCGACGTCCTGTCGATGTACGACTACCTGTGGCGCTGGGACACCGACTGGTTCTGGTGCTCGGGCGCGTTCGGTGTGCAGCACCCCGTCGTGCGTCGGCTGTGGCCGCGCCGGTGGCGACGATCCGATGTCTACCACCGGCTGATCGGACTCGATCGGCGTATCGGGCTCGCCGACCGGCTCGACCGAAGGGCCGGACGCCCCTTGCGGGAGCGGGTGATCCAGGACGTCGAGGTCCCGGTCGAGCGCCTCACGGAATTCCTCGACTGGTTCGACGACGCGGTCGGCATGCGCCCGGTCTGGCTGTGCCCGCTGGTCTCGAAGGGCACAACCACGGGAACGCGCTGGTCCACCTACCCACTCGAGCCCGGCGCGACGTACGTCAACGTCGGCTTCTGGGGGACCGTCCACGTCGGCGCCGAGGCCCCCGAGGGGCCGCGGAACCGGGCGATCGAGCAGAAAGTCCACGCCCTCGGTGGGCATAAATCCCTCTACTCCGAGGCTTTCTACGACCGGGACACCTTCGACCGGCTCTACGACGGCGCCAACCTGGCGACCGTGAAGGATCAGTACGACCCCGATGGCAGGCTGACCAGCCTCTACGACAAGGCGGTGAAGAGACGATGAGCTTGACCAAGGGCAGCATCTCCATCGGCGACGCGGTGGCGTCCTTGCTCCGGGACGGCATGCCCGTCCGGTTCTCGGCGTACGACGGCAGCTCGACGGGTCCGCACGACGCCGGCATCGAGCTCGAGCTCGTCAACCAGCGCGGTCTCTCCTACATCCTCACCGCCCCCGGAGACCTGGGCATGGCCCGCGCCTATGTGTCCGGCGACCTGAAGATCCACGGCGTGCACCCGGGTGACCCCTACGAAGCGATGAAGCTGCTGCAGAGCCGCCTGCGGTTCCGCAAGCCGTCCGCATCCGAGGCGCTCAACCTGATTCGCGGGCTGGGGATCGCGAACCTCAAGCCGCCCCCGCCCCCGCCGCAGGAGCACCTGCCGCGCTGGCGCCGGGCGATGGAGGGGCTGCGGCACTCGATGAGCCGTGACGCGGAGGTGATCGCCCACCACTACGACGTCTCCAACCGTTTCTACGAGCTGGTCCTCGGCCCGTCGATGGCCTACACCTGCGCGGTCTTCCCCAATGCGGACGCGACGCTGGAGGAGGCGCAGGCCGAGAAGTTCGACCTGGTCTGCCGCAAGCTCGACCTCAAGCCCGGCCAGCGGCTGCTCGACGTCGGCTGCGGGTGGGGCGGCATGGTCCGCCACGCCGCCAAGGAGTACGGCGTGAACGTCCTGGGCGTCACGCTGTCGCGCGAGCAGGCCCAGTGGGCGAAGGAGGCCATCGACCGCGACCGCCTGGGTGATCTCGCCGAGGTGCGGCACTCCGACTACCGCGACGTGCTCGAGGGCGGGTTCGACGCCGTCAGCTCGATCGGGCTGACCGAGCATATCGGCGTCCGCAACTACCCGGCGTACTTCTCGTTCCTGCGCAGCCGCCTGCGCCCGGAGGGTCGCCTGCTCAACCACTCCATCACGCGCTCACACAACCGCCGCGAGGAGACGGGCGCGTTCATCGACCGTTACGTCTTCCCCGACGGCGAGCTGATCGGCTCGGGGACGATCATCAGGGACGCCCAGGACGCCGACCTGGAAGTGATGCACGAGGAGAACCTCCGCATCCACTACGCGATGACCCTGCGTGAGTGGTGCCGCAACCTCGTCGAGAACTGGGACGAGTGCGTCGCCGAGGTGGGCGAGGGCACCGCGCGGGTCTGGGGCGTCTACATGGCCGGCTCCCGGCTGGCGTTCGAGCGCAACGAGATCCAGCTGCACCAGGTGCTCGCGGTTCGCGCGGCCGAGGACGGCTCCACCGCATTCCCGCTGCGACCCACGTGGTGACGAGTGCTCATGACCGGAGGTTCGTCGAGGGCCGCGGGGCCCCGGCGAGCATTCCGGGAATGAGCACTAACCTCAGCGGGTGAGCACCCGAGCCCAGCAGTACGACGCGCAGGTGCTGCGTCGTGAGCAGCTCTCGCCACACCTGGTCCGGCTGTGCCTCGGCGGGAGCGGCCTGGCGTCCTTCGAGTCGACCGGGATTCCCGACGAGTGGGTCGGGCTCGTGGTGCCCGGGCAGTTCCAGAGCCGCTACTACACCGTGCGGTCATGGCGGGCCGGCGAGCTCGAGCTCGACATCGTGGTGCACGACGTCGGGCTCGTGACCGAGTGGGCCAGCCGGGACATCGTCGGCGACACCGTGGTGGTCACCGAGCCGAAGGGGTCGTTCGCGATGCCGCCGTCGGCGTCGTGGCTGATGCTGGTCGGCGACCTGACCGCGATGCCCGCGATGGCACGCATCGCGGGGACGGTCGACCTCCCGACCCGGATCTGGGCCGAGGTTCCCGACGAGCTGGCCGGCTACTTGCCGGCCGGCGCCGACGTCACCTGGCTGGAGCAGCCCGGGGACGGGGAGAGCCTCCTGGCCTCGGTGGTCGAGTCGATCGACTGGCCCGCGGGCGAGGGCTACTTCTGGATGGCCGGCGAGTCCGCCCAGATGCGTGCCATCCGCAAGCACCTGATGCGCGAGCGACGGCTACCGGCGACGGCGTACGACGTGATGGGCTACTGGCGAGGTGGTGCCCAGCGGCAGCCGCGCGCGGTCGACCCCGGACCGATCTGGCGCGCCGGGAAGGCCGCGGGCCAGAGCGACGAAGAGATCTGGGCGGCGTACGACGAGGCACGGGGAAGCTGAACATGAGCGAGCACAAGAGCGGCTTCGCGTCGTTCGTCGGCCGGCCGAACGCCGGCAAGTCGACGCTGACGAACGCGCTGGTGGGCAGCAAGGTGGTCATCACCAGCTCGAAGCCACAGACGACGCGCACCGTCGTACGAGGGATCGTGCACCGGCCGGACGCCCAGCTCATCCTCGTAGACACTCCGGGCCTGCACCGGCCGCGCACGCTGCTCGGTGAACGGCTCAACGACCTGGTGAAGACCACTCTGGCCGAGGTCGACGTGGTGGCGGTCTGCTTCCCCGCCAATGAGAAGATCGGGCCGGGCGACCGGTTCATCGTCAACGAGATGGCCAAGGTGCGCCGCACCATCAAGGTCGCGATCGCCACGAAGACCGACCTCGCCACGCCCGAGCAGATCGGCCGGCACCTGCTCGACATCGCCAAGCTGGGCACCGAGACGGGCACCGACTGGGCCGAGATCGTCCCGGTCTCGGCCAAGCAGGGCGACCAGGTCAAGCTGCTGGAGGACCTGCTCGTCGGACTGCTGCCCGAGGGGCCGCAGCTCTACCCCGACGGCGACCTCAGCGACGCCCCTGAGGAGGCGATCGTCGCGGAGCTGATCCGCGAAGCCGCCCTGGAGGGAGTGCGTGACGAGCTCCCGCACTCGATCGCGGTCGTCGTGGAGGAGATGGGGCTGCGCGAGGGGCGGGACGCCGACCGGCCGCTGCTCGACGTCCACGCCAACCTCTACGTCGAGCGCGACTCGCAGAAGGGCATCGTGATCGGGCACAAGGGTGCCCGGCTGCGCGAGGTCGGCACCGCCGCCCGTCAGCAGATCGAGGCGATCCTCGGCACCCCGGTCTACCTCGACCTCCGCGTGAAGATCGCGAAGGACTGGCAGCGCGACCCGCGCCAGCTCCGCAAGCTCGGTCCCGCGCTCGGTGATCGCGTCCATGACCCGACCGGTGGTGGCCAATGGCCCATGGAAACCTGGATCCACTGTGCCGTCAGCGATGGCAACCTCGTCCTTGACGAGTACCATCCGGAAGTCGGGCGCACCGTCAATGCGGCTCTCGAGTGCAACTTCGCTGATCACCGCGTAGCCGAAAGCCGCGTTGTCGATGATGAAGTCAAGGGCCTGAGCCGACGTGAGGACTGGCGCGATCCTGCGTTCGACGATCTCGAAGGACGGCCGCAGACGACCAACATCCATGAAATCGGTCGCCGACAACACTTTACGGTCCAGCAGAGCGTGGGTCAGCTCCACTGCAAGTTCGACTTCGAGCAGCGGCTCGACCAGACCATCGAGCTCGACCGAGGACCCACTTGGCAGGCACCGGCTTGCGACAAGGTGGCCTGTGACGGGGGCGTCCACGCCGAAGGCCGCCTGCGCTGCCGGCGATCCGAGAGCGACCTTGAAGCCCCAGGAATGGTCACCGGGCTCACGATCAGCCAGCAACTTCTGCACCCGGTAGGCATCCGCGAATGTCAGGTCGCTAAATCGGGTGGCGACCGAGTCTATCCTGCTGCCGGCGGCCCTCGAGGCAAGT
>JAOPXC010000148.1 GCA_025965335.1 Nocardioides sp.
TCTCGCGGCGGGTTCCGCAGCCGGGTGCGGATGGCACAGTGCGGCGTATGAGCGATCACCCCGCAGAGGGCACGGGCCGGCTGGAGTCCGGCCTGACCGACGACGACTTCTCGCCCATCTGGGCCGACGACGACCGCCCGCGTATCCCTCGCGTGGCCGCCGAGCGCGAGGCGCTCGCGGCGTACCTGGAGTACTACCGGGCGACAGTGGAAATGAAGTGCCGCGGCGTGACCCCGGAGCAGGCCCGGGCCCGGTCCATGCCGCCATCCACACTGTCGCTTCACGGCCTGGTCCGACACCTTGCCGGCGTGGAGCGCTGGTGGTTCCAGCACAACTTCGAGCGCCGCGACGTGCCGTTCCTCTTCTTCACCGCAGACAACCCCGACCTTGACTTCGACCCGCCCTCGGACGCTGACTTCACCGCCGACCTGGAGGCCTGGCGCGCGGAGTGTGCGATCTCCCGCGAGATCGTCGCCGCTCACGATCTCGACGACACTGCGCGGCCGCTGGGTTGGCATGAGGACGTCGATCTGCGCTGGCTGGTGCTCCGGATGATTACCGAGTACGCCCAGCACTGCGGACACCTCGACCTGCTTCGCGAGGGCGTCGACGGGAGTACCGGCGCATGAGCTCGGTGGTGGAACCTCAGCGGCGCCCTACGACACCGCGGCCGCCGCCGCCTCCGATCACCGCGAGCGGATCCGCTTCTGGCGACGGCGTCGGCCCCTCATCCCCGCGGACTTCACCGTCGCCGTATGTCGTTCCCCTTCGTTGCGCATGGAGACGACTAGCTTGCCGCCGACGGTGTGCACGCATGCCGGTAGCCGACCAAGTCGTCCGGCGCTCGACCGGTTACGACGGCTCGGCGAGTCGGTAACGCACCACCCTCCGGCGCAGGGTCGGAGAGGCCACCACCTCGTAACCGGAGTCGAGGAAAACTTGCAGCAGCCCGACCGACGCCTCGTCCCAGATCACGGTCTTCCCGGGCGACGGCTCGGTGGGATAGCCCTCCAGGACGCGGGTGCCAGCCTGCCTCCCGTAGTCAACGGTGGCCGCGGCCAACTCGTACATCAGCCCTTGCCGTCGGAAGCCCTTGCATACGACGAAGCAGGTGACCGACCAGACGCCCACGAGCTCAGGGTCCAGCCGCATCCACGACTTCTTCCGGCTCCACACTCGGGGGTAGTTGTCCCGCGGCTCGACCGCGACCCAGCCGGCTGGCTCGCCGTCGAGGTACCCGATCAGGCCGGACGTGGGTCCGTCAGTGCCGCAACCGGTCTGCCTCAGCAGGGCGGCGTCTCGCTGCTCCTGGGTGGTGTCGCGCCAGATCCAGCCTGGGCACTTCAGCGCCTGGCAGCGGCACTTGCGTGCGCCACCGGTGTCGAACGCCGCCTCGACGTCCTCAGTCGTTGCCTCATTGGCCGGTCGCCAGGTGAACTCGGGCACACCGCAGCCTAGCCGGATCGGTCAGGAGGTCTGGCGACTCCAGTGGTAGAACCAAACTCGACTCATCGGCCTACAACATCGGCCGCAACAACCGCCCGACTCTTGGCAGTTCCGGGCTTCGAGCGCGCCGACAGGCGGCGGAATGGGGCACCTTCAGGGCCGCCCGGATCGCGGCAGAAGCGTGCGTCTTCAAGGCGTCATCGGCATGCTCAGATCGGAGGGCGCTGCTTTGTCCCGTCGTTGAACGGGTCAGGCACGCCAGTCGGCATCGTGTCTCCGGGCGGAATCCCGACTGCGTGTTCCCGCCGACTGAGCATGCGATGTAACACGGCAACTTCCTCGCGATCTGACGTGGCGGTATTGCCGTCCATGCCTACGAGCCACACAAGGCCCCGCCCGTCTTTTGCATCGTCGAGTACCAGCGCGACGGCATAGGTCAGTCGGTCTCCGGCCTGGCGCTGTGCCCAGTCAATGACCTGCAAGACCTCGGCCCCTACGATGTCATAGGCCCAGGTGCCCCCGTGAGTCTCGTCGGCAGGACTGCTGTGCAGGTAGACACGGTATCGAGGCAACGCTACGTCTCGCTCGGTCAGTCCGACTTCCCACGCGGAGTCGCGCTCGTCGACCTGCTCAATCTCGATCCCGGTCACGTACTCAGCCTGACACGACCCACGGTCATCGGCTGCATGTCCGTGCGCTCGTAGCGTTCCCCTGACGGCTCGGAGGTGTCCGGTCAGGGATCGGCTAGCGGCGTCGCGCCATGATTGCGCCATGCGGTCGTGGTCGCCCGCTTCGCTGGTTAGCCGCGCCATCCGCTCGCCATGGACCCGTGAACAATCCAGCCGCACCGGCGCAAGTTGGGCCACGTCGGCGTTCGGCGGGATGACGCCCGGGGTCCCAGGCTCGACTCGAGCTCGACCACTCGCCAGTGCGTCGGCTTGCTACATTTCGCTGTCCTGATTCCGTCGGCGGCGGCGAGCCATCGGCGGGTCACCGTCGCAGTAGAGCTGGTACCGCCCGCCGCCGGGGCTTGGCTGGTGCCTGCCCGGCGGGCAGCCCGCTTCGCCGATCCGCTGCGAGATCCGGTCCAAGAACATCGGCAACGTGTAACGCTGCCACTCCTCCAACGATGCCGGCGTGACCGCGAAGCACGCCTCCCATCTAACGCAGGTGAGGGTCGCAAGTTCGTGAACGATGTGGGGGTGCTCGGACCAGCAGTGTGGGATCAGGCGGTCGGTCCGCCAGGTGTGCTCCTCGTTGATCCATGAGACGACGTCGTCGAGCCAGGCATAGATCAGACGCCGCATCTCCCCTGAGCATGATGACGGTTCCCAGGGACGCGGGAGCGTCGCGATCCGGCGCAGCTCCGCGACCGACAGTGGCGGATTCGCCGCGGCGACCCGCAGCTCCTCCAGGGTCATCTCGATCGCCGGCGACGGTGCCGGGAAGGGCACCGCCATCGGACGCGTCGACATCATGACGCACTCCTGGCCGTCGACGCGGACGCCCTCGCGTCCGCTTGGTCACGAAGCAGCCGTCGACCATCCTTGCCCTCAATGCATCTCGACAGTCGCGCTACGAGTGGTCGGGCGTTCTCGGCGACGACAAGTGCATGCCTGTCGGGCAGTTGACGGATCTCCTCGGACCGCAGGATCGGAACGTCCTCGCCGTACAGGCTGCTGCTCCAACCGGAGCGACTGTGGTTGTAGCTGCGCCGCACGATCCGAGTCGTGCCGATGAGTTCGGACACCTCCTTGTAGAACGCGACGTCCTTGCCGCCGCCGAAGATGACCAGGTTGTTGGTGAGCCCGAACATCGCCCGGGCTTCGTCCTCGCCATAGCAGATCACGAGCTGGCGCCAGGTCTGCGCCGCGTAGATGAACGAGAGCCCGAGCGCGCGCTCGTTAGCCATCCGGGCGCGCAGCGTCGGCAGCGGCGTCGTCGAGGGCAGCTCGTCGAGGCAGGCCAAGAACGGCGGGCACAGTCGGCCGTAAGGCGACCTCATCGCGAGACCGAGCGCTGTGTCGAGCACATGCTCGGCGATCGCAGTCATGAGCGGCGATGCTGACGCATACGGATCGTCCCGCCCGAGCAGAAAGACTGTGCCGCCACGTTTGATCACGTCGATCATGTCGGTCGCTGGTCTGCCCGGCCCCGGTGTGCAGCGCCGACGGATGAACTCCTGGAAGAACAAGGCCATCGACTGTTGGACCGTCGTGATCGTGTTTCCAGCCGTCCGGTCGTCTCCGTGCAGAGCACCGCGAAGCAGCCCGTCCCAGAACGGCGCGCCCGACGGATCCGTGCGCAGGATCTCCTCGGGCTGCTGCCCGGCGTTGTGAGGATCGGCTATCCAGCGCAGGACGTCTTCGAGCGTGAGACCCGCCAGGGCCGCAGCGTGGAAGTACGCCTGCAACACCTTGGCGCCCTCGGCGGCGTAGAAGCGGGCCGACTCGTCTCCGGTGCCACGGGACACGGCGCCGTTGACCGTGCCCGCCGTGAAGGCCTTGGCCCGCCGCTCGGCCGTCATCGAGTCGGCGCACCCGATCACTGGGTCCCATACGAGCTCGGGGACGCCGGGGGCCAGGTCGAACGGATCGAGCACGAGCACGGGCCTGTCCCCCGCGGCGCGTCGGGACAGGGTCAGGAACATGTCCTCGGGTTTGGTCAGCGTGACGAGCGCGGCACCCGGCGTACGCAGCAGGGCCGGCGTGAGCAGGTCGAGGGTCTTGCCCGATCCCTGTGGGCCGTAGACGCCGGTCGCCCGGTCGTAGGGCACCCACAGCTCGACGCGCCGGGGGATCTGCGAGCGGCCGAGACGCCAGCCGACCGCAGCAACCGCAGGCCGCGTCATCGTTTGTGACCTCCCCGAAGAAGCAGATCCGGTCGGATTGTCGAGGCGCGCTTGCTGAGTGCCCCGGGCCCGAGCACGTGGCGCGCCTCGGTCCGGTTGGCGAGGCCGTACTGGGCGCCCGGACCGGCAGTCCGCCACCACCAGATGAGCCCCGCGACTGCGAGGGTCGCCGCAGCGAGCTCGGTCGCCGCGACGCAGGCGTAGACCAGCCCACGGGTCGGCGGGGCCACGTCGACGCCCAGTCCAGGGGTTCCTCCGAAGAGCCCGCTCAGACTCGCGACCAGGTCCGTCGGCCAGACGAAGGAACCGCCGGTGACGACGTATGCCAGCCCTTGACCGAACGGGAGCGCGAGTACCGCGGTCAACAGCCACGCGAGGAGCACCGCCGCCGGCACCTCCCAGGTCAGCGGGAGTACGTCGCTGCGTTGGTGCTGGACCCGCATCAGCCGGCCGCGTTCGTCGATTCGAGGTTCACGATGTAACAGGCCCTACCGGGGGTTTTGCTTGGACACAGAACCGACGATTGCGCTGACGCTACCGGGTGGGACACCACGAGAGACGTCATGCGGCACCCCATCACCCGGCGCGTGCGTGCGCGGCAAGCCACTGCGATGGATCCAGGTTGTCCGGCGCGTAGATGCTGCCGTTGTGCAGGTGGACCTCGAAGTGCAAGTGGCAGCCGGTCGCGTTGCCGAGCGCGCCCGCTCCGCCGAGCTGCTGACCGGCGACGACGCGCCGCCCGGGCACGACGTCGAGCTTCTGCATGTGGGCGTACCAGGTCGCGAGCGATGTCGGCCCGGTCACGATCTTGACGAGCCAGTGCCCGGCCCACGACTGACTCGTGTCGATCTCGGTCGTGCCGCCGGTTGCGGCGAGGACCGCAGTCCCGCATGGGACCGAGAAGTCGGTGCCGGTGTGCCAGTTGCTCCAGTGGCTCCCGGTGCCGCCCCAGTTGTGCTGGTCGGTGCCGACGAAGCCTGATGGCACGGGGTAGACCACTGATCCTGCGGACGCGAGCAGGATCGGACTGCAGGTGGCGTCGCTGGTGAAGCTGGCCGGGGCGACCGCGTCCGGCCACAGCCTCTGCGTCAGCCTCGTCGCCAGCGGCACCCATCGCTCATAGAGCCCGCGGTACTCCTCGGCTGGTCGCTGGACATCGGCGGCCACATCCGTCACCGGCCGACTCTCCCAGCCGGGCACCAGGATCAGGTGTCGGAGAAATGACGTGGTGGCATGCGCGATGTTCCGGACCTGCTCGGCTGTGCCCCAGCCTTGTGAGGGTCGCTGTTGGAAGACCCCGAGCGAATCGCGATCGCCGTAGTCGAGGTTGCGGATGCCGGACTCCTGTCGGGCTGTAGCCAGGGCGATCACGGCAGCGTGGGGCTTGTCGGCAGTGGTCGGGAAGGCGCGTACGGCGGCGACGACCTGCGTCGCGACCGACATCTGTTCCGCGTCCAGTTCTTGGTCGCCGACGACGACGGACGCGGGGACTGCGTTCGGAGCCGAGCCGCAGAGGTCAGGCGGCCGGGAGGATTGTCCGCCGATGAGGGTCAGGAACAGGATCGGTACGGCGATCGGGACGAGCAGCACGGGGGCGGCGTACCTGATCGCTCCGTGCCTGCTCATGCGTCACGCGGCGATCGCATCGTTTGTGTAGGTCAGGCGGCGTTCGACGGGGGTCAGGACCGTCTGCACCTTGTATCGCTGGTCCCCGACCATCCAGAGCGCCCTCCCCTTGTCCTGCATGGCCCACCCGGTGACGAGCTCCTGTTGCCTGCGGCTGAGTCCGAGGAGCTGGCCGAGCTCGGCGCCGACTTCCTCGTCTTGGCCCATGAGGATGCGTACGTCGGCGAGGTGGAGCAGGTCCTTGGCGATCTGAGCGGCCTGGCTGCCCTGGTCGCCGGCAGAGAGTGGGTCGGAGGGTTTGTGGTAAGTCACGAGCTGGATGTCGCCGTCGTTGCGGGAGAGTCGCAGGTTGGAGTCGAGGGTCTTGACCGCTTCGACACCGAGCCGGGTCTGCATCCACGCCTCGTCGCGCAGGACGATCCGCCGGTCACCGGGTTCGGCCATTTCGCGCATGCCTTGGCCCCAGGAGTTGAGGCACATCAGCGCGATGCCGACGGCGGCTTCGTTGCCGTTCGCGTGCAGGGTGTTCAACGAGAGGGTCTGGATCGGTGCCCGCCAGTTGGGCTGGAAGGTGGAGGCGCCGTCGAAGAGCCCTTCGAGCTCCCCTTCGCACAGGGACCCGAGGGCATCGCGAAGGGCCCGGGTCTGGTCGAGGAAGTCCTGACGCGACTCGTAGCGGCAGTCCTTGATGAGTTGATCGGTGGGGTTATCGAGGGCTGCCCAGACCATGGGGATGGTGACCTGGGTGAGCCGGGTCTGCCCGTGGGTCCAACCGGTGAGGTCGCGCAGGACGCGGTTGACGACGCGGCTCTCGGTCGGGGTGAACGGCACCTGTTGGGATCCGATGAGTCCGCGGATGAGGGCGAGCCAGCGGTTGAAGATGATCGCGCCGCGGCGTGCGGACTCGACGCGGTCCTGCTTCTCCCAGTCCAACGCGATTGGGCCGAAGTCGAGCGGGTTGATCCGGCCGGGCATTCCGGGTCCGATCCGGTAGGGCTCTACGCCGAGGGCGCGGGAGATGTCCTCGTACTCGTCCTTGACGTCGCCGAGGACTATCGATCGGTAGCCGAACCGGATCATCCGGAGCATGAACGCCTTGACCGTGGCTGACTTGCCGCGGCCGGGCTTGCCGAAGATGAAGACGTTGGGGTTGGTGACGCCGATGGAGTCGTCGTTCACCCAGCCCATCGGGTCGCAGTAGAACGAGCCTCCCGAGAGCACATCGAACCCCATGGGTGCCCCGGTGGGAGGGAGCCCGTCCCCGGCGATCAGCGGCCACACCACGGGGGTCTGCTCGGAGGTCGTCTGATACCCGGCCAGCGGCGGCAGCGTGGGCGACCACCCGTGGCCGGGGCGTCGTACGCCGCGGGCGTGGACCACCTTGGGGAACAGCTTGTCCGGTGCAGGCTCGACGACGGGTGTGTCCTTGCGGGGCATCTGGGTGCCGAAGTCGGCGAGCAGATGGTCGATCGAGCGCGAAGCCGACCCGCGAGCTCGTGTGCCCATCGGACTCACCTGACTCGCCGGCCGTTGGGCAGTCCGGTGCCGAGCGGGATCGCTGCGGCGGCGAAGGCTGCGTCGTGGGC
>JAOPXC010000192.1 GCA_025965335.1 Nocardioides sp.
CGGCGCCGATCGTCGAGGAGCACCAGCACGTGGTGAACCTGGAGAGCCGGATCCTGATGTGCACCTGTCGCGGGTGCTACCTGCTGTTCACCGCCGAGCACGCCGAGCTCCGCTACCGCGCCGTCCCGGACCGCTATCTCTCGTTCCCCGACTTCGCCTTCGGGGCAGCGGAGTGGGACGACCTCCAGATCCCCGTCGGGCTGGCGTTCCTGTTCCACAACTCAGTGCAGAAGCGCGTCATCGCGTTCTACCCGGGTCCGGCCGGGGCCACGGAGTCCGAGCTGCCGCTGGACGCCTGGGAGCGCATCGTCGGCGCCAACCCGGAGCTCGGGCACCTCCGGGCCGACGTCGAGGCGCTGCTGCTGCGCGGCCCGGACCGCGAGCACTCCGCCTTCAGCGCGCACGTGGTCCCGATCGACACCTGCTACGAGCTGGTCGGTCGCCTGCGGTCGCTGTGGCGTGGCTTCGACGGGGGGCAGGAGGCCCACACCGCGATGGACGAGTTCTTCGCGACCGTCGAGGAGCGCAGCCGCCCGGCTCCGCCGCTCGACGACACCGGGCCGGCGTGATGGGCACCTACTCGTTCTCCGTCGTCGACATCTTCGCCGAGCCGTACGCCGCCGACCCGCAGCTGACCGCCCGGCTACGCATCCAGGAGTCCACCGGCGAGACGATCCACGCGATCGCGCTGCGGTGCCAGGTGCGGATCGAGCCGCAGCGCCGTCGCTACGAGGAGGCCGACGAGAGCGGCCTGCGCGCCCTTTTCGGCGATCGGGACCGGTGGGTGGACACCCTCAAGCCGTTCCTGTGGATGCAGTGCAGCGCGATGGTGCAGGGGTTCACCGGCATCACCGAGGTGGACCTCGCGCTGCCCTGCACCTACGACTTCGACGTGACGGGCTCCCGCTACCTGCACGCGGTGGGAGCGGGCACCATCCCGCTCGCCCTGCTGTTCTCCGGGACCGTGTTCACCAAGGGGGCCAACGGTTTCGGCGTCGAGCAGGTGCCGTGGGACTGCGAGGCGTCCTACCGGCTGCCGGTCGAGGTGTGGCAGCAGATGATCGCGTCCTACTTCCCCAACACGGGCTGGATCCGTCTCGAGCACGAGGTGCTGGCCGACCTGGCCGACTTCAAGTCCCGGCACGGGCTGACCAGCTGGGAAGAGACCGTGCAGGCGCTGCTGGGTGCACGAGACGGCGCCCCGTCATGAATCTCGACAGGCTCGATCACCGAGAACTGGACCAGGTACGGGCCATTGCCGACGCGGTCCTCTACGAGGGCTACCTGCTCTACCCCTACCGGGCGAGCTCCTCGAAGAACCAGTCCCGCTGGCAGTTCGGCGTCCTCGGTGCCCCGAAGGCGACGGCGGCGAGCTTCGCCGAGGACCCCACCATGTCCATGCAGTGCCTCCTCGAGGCGGGCGCGGGCCCAGGCTCGGTCACGGTGCACCTGCGGTTCCTGCAGCTGCAGGTGCGCTCGGTCGAGGAGCGCAGCGGTGCGGGGTATCGCCCGGTGGACGAGCTGGTGGTCGACGGACGGTCGCTGCTGAGCTGGGACGAAGCCCGCGAGTGCGAGGTCGAGCTGCCGACTTACGACCTGTCTGGTGCCTTCGAAGGTGCCGCGCCGACGGTCCGGACCACGGTGGACGTCCCGGGCGGCGAGCACATCGAGCCGGTCGTCGACGGTGCCGGCAACGAGCTGGGTCGGATCGTACGTCGGTGCCTCCCGCTGCGCGCAGAGGTCGACATCGGGGCCGAGGCCGACGACGGCTTTGCCCGGCTGACCGTCGCCGTGGCGAACACCCACCCCGACGAGGCGCACGGCAAGGACGAGGCGATCCGCATCTCCCTGATCGGAACGCATGTGCTGATCGTGGCCGACGGTGCCGGCTTCGTGTCCCTGCTCGAGCCGCCGGAGACCGCGGCGGCGGCCGCCGAGCGGTGTCGGCAGCGGCGGTGCTACCCCGTGCTGGTGGGACCGGCCGGGTCCTCCGACGTCGTCCTGGGCTCGCCGATCATTCTTTACGACCACCCGGAGATTGCCGAGCAGAGCGCCGGGGCACTGTTCGACTCGACGGAGATCGACGAGATCCTGAGCCTGCGGGTGATGACGATGACGGACGCCGAGAAGGCCGAGGCCCGAGCCACGGATCCGCGGGCGGCCGAGATCATCGACCGCTGTGACCAGATGTCTCCCGAGACCCTGCGGGACCTGCACGGCGTGCTGCGCGACCCCCGCGGCCCGCAGGCGACCCCTGAGGCTGCGCTCGATCCCGGCGACGTCCCGTGGTGGGACCCGGCCGCGGACGAGAGCGTTCGGCCCGACACGGACAGCGTCCTCATCAACGGCGTGAGTGTCGCCAAGGGCAGTCTCGTCCGGGTGCATCCGTCCCGGCGTGCCGACGCGCAGGACCTGTTCTTCGCAGATCAGGTGGCCCGGGTGACGGCCGTCCTCTCCGACGTCGACGGGGAGACGCACGTCGCGGTGGTCCTGGTCGACGATCCCGCGGCGGAAATGCACGAGTGGTACGGCCGCTACTTCTACTTCGCACCCGAAGAGCTCGAACCGCTGGACCAAGCACGAGAGGAGAGTCGTTCATGAGAACGCTGGGAATGGTGACCGCCATCGTCATCGCTGCGGTGGCACTGGTCGTCGGCGTCGTGGCCGCCAGGTCCATCCCGGACATCAAGAGATATCTCAAGATCCGCGAGATGTGACGGCACCGGAGACAGGAGATCACGATGACTGAGCAGGGAGGCGAACACCTCGAGGAGGAGCCGCAGGAGGAACGTGGCCCCGAGGGTTCGCGCGACACGGGCTCCGACGAGCCCGGTGGCGGTCCGGTCGACCGCCCGGCGGGCAGGGCGGACGAGGAGTCGGACACGTCGGTCAACCCGCGGGGAGCGCAGGATCCGGATGCTCCGGATCTGCAGTCCGGCGGCGAATAGCCGCGCAGACGCGTCCGAGAGGAGATCGACATGACGAGTGGCCCGAACTACAACGAGGATCCCGACACCCAGGGCAAGACCGTGCCTCCCTACGAGGGCCGCCGTGAGACGGCCGATGTGGAGGGCTCGGAGGAGAGCACCAAGGACGGTGCCAGGACCGGCGGCGCGACCGGCCCGGTCGAAGGCGTCGACGACGCCGACCCCGGATCCGGCGGGCAGGCCTCGCCGGCCGACGAGCAGCCCGCCGAGGAGATGAGCGAGACCGACATGGACCCCGACATGACGGGGCCGTCGCATCAGGCCGGCACCGGGCGGGCGGAGGACCAGCCCTGAGCACACGAGTGCTGGTCGCCGGCATCGGCAACCTCTTCTGCGGCGACGACGGGTTCGGTCCCGAGGTCGTCCGCAGGATCGCCGCTGCCGGCGACCTGCCGGCGGGGGTCCGCGTCGTCGACTACGGGATCCGCGGCCTGCACCTGGCCTATGACCTGCTCGAGGGGTACGACGCGCTGGTCATCGTCGACGCCGTGCCCGGCGCCGGGGAGCCGGGTGGGGTCAGCGTCCTGACGGTCGGCGACGACGACCTCGGCGCCGGCGAGTGCGACCCACACGGCATGGCACCGGTCGCCGTGCTCGCGAGCCTCTCCGATCTCGGCGGCCGGTTGCCCCCGACGTACGTCGTCGGCTGCCGACCGCTCGACGTCGGCGAACGCATCGGTCTCTCCGCCGAGGTCGAGGCGGCGATCCCGGAGGCGATGGAGCGGGTCCGAGCGGTACTCCGGGAGCGGATCCCGGAGCTCGTCGAGAACGGAGCCGGCTGACATGTGCCTTGGAATCCCCGGCAGGGTCGTGCACGTCCTGGAGGGCAACGGCGGCATGCTCGCCCTCGTCGACGTGCTCGGCGCGCAGCGACCGATCAACCTCGGGATGCTCGACGACATGGACCTGGCGCCGGGTCAGTGGGTGCTGATCCACATGGGCTTCGCACTCGAGGTCATCGACGAGGCCGGGGCGGAAGAGGCGCTCGCCGGGCTGGAGCTCCTGGGCCGGGCGCGGGACACCGAGGCGCCCGCATGACCGAGCTCGACGTCGACCCGCGGGCACGCGACCGGGCCGTTCCGGGCCCCGTCCTGTTCGCCCGCTATGCCTACCCGCCGAACTCCCACGGTTTCTGCGGGCCGCTCGACCACATCGCCTTCTTCGAGCACGGCGTCGCGGCCATCGACGACCGCGGCCTCCGCACGCTGGCGCAGCAGTTCGCCGGTGCCTGGCCCTACCTCGAGCTGATCGCCTCGGCCACCGGCCTGGACGACCCCTTGGATCGCCGGGTGGTGGAGGCCTACTGGGTGGGCAGTCCCAGGCTCGAGCAGGTGGACGCGCGGGCGGTCGGCCATTCGATGGAGGAGCGGTTCCGGTCGCTGACCAGGGCACAGTTCCCGGCGCTGAGCGAGAGCGTCGTCGCCGGCGGCGTACCGCACCACAGCTTCGCGGTCTTCTGCATCTATCCCTGGACGGGTCTGCTCAGCGAGCGACGCAAGGCCGACCACGCCCTGACCGTGCTCGACCGGTGCCGGATCCGTTGGGGCAGGGTGACCGCGGTGCAGGGCGACCAGGTCGTGGTCGAGTCACGCCGGTTGCTCTGGGACGGTCATGTGCTGGCCCTCGGCGAGCCGGAGCCCGAGACCGTCGTGCGGTCCGTCGACGGCGTCGGCATGGTGGCCGCGATCGCTCCGGGCGACTGGGTCTCGCTGCACTGGGAGTGGGTCTGCGACCGGCTGAGCGAAAGTCAGGTCGGCTTCCTCCGCTCGTACACCCTGCGGCACCTGAAGATCGTCAACGAGGGCAACCTTCACTCCGGCCCGGCGAAGTTCCTCGACACCTGATCGGGGAGATCGACGGCGCCGTCGAGTGCCCAGGACTCCAGCAACGACCAGGCCACGGTCTCGCCGGACTGGTGCCTCGGCGGTCCCGGCTCCCGGACCAGGAGCCTGCCGGCGTCGGTGTTCAAGAGGTAGTCGGAGTGCGGTCCGCGGAACCACACGTCGTCGACCACGGCGGTCCGGTCGCCCGCCAGCCGGGCCCACTCCGGGCGCACCAGCACCGCGCCGTCGGGTCCGGTGAGCACCGAGGCCGGACCGGTCAGCCGGGCCGCCCACAGGTCCACGGGGCGGCGGTAGACCTCCTCGGGAGTGCCGACCTGCACCACGCGTCCGGCGGCGAGCAGGACGACCCGGTCCGCCACGCCGAGGGCCTCCTCGGCGTCGTGGGTCGCGTACAGCGCCGCCGCGCCGCTCTCGCGACGCCGGGTGAGCAGCTCCTCGAGGAACACGCCGCGCACGTGGGTGTCGAGGTGGGCCGTCGGCTCGTCGAAGAGGTACAGCGCCGCGTGCCTCGCCAGCGCGCGTCCCAGCCCGACCCGCTGCTGCTCCCCGCCGGACAGCTCCGAGGGCCGCCGGTGCGCCAGGTGTGCGACCTGGAGGCGTTCCAGGATCGCCATCGCCTCCGCCCGCGCCTGCGAACGGCGCAGGCCGCGGCGCCGCCCTGGATAGGCGACCGTGTCGAGCGCGGTCAGGTGCGGCCACAGAGCGTAGTTCTGGAAGACCATGGCGACGCCACGACGTTCCGGCGGCTCGCCGCCGTCCGGCGCTGCGACCCGCTGCCCGCCGAGCCACACCTCGCCGGCGCGGGGGGCGTGGAACCCGGCCACGGCGTGCAGCAGGGTGGACTTGCCCGACCCGGACGGCCCGAGCAGCGCGACCATCTCCCCGGCCGCCACCGTGAGGTGTACGTCGGTCAGGGCCGGCGTGCCGTCGTACGACACGGACAGGCCGCGCAGCTCCAGGGCGTCAGTCGACATCGACGGCCTCACGGCTGGTCGCCTGCCGCGGGTCCAGGCGCCGGACACCCCACCAGCACAGGCCCGCGGGGACCAGGATCAGCAGCGTCAGCAGCACCGACAGTGCGGCGGTCCGCCCGACCTGGCCGAGCTCCGCGCTGTTCAGCACGACGACGGCGAACGTCTCGCTGCCGGGCCCGTAGAGCAGGCTGGACATCGTCACCTCGTGCAGCGCGGTCAGGAAGCAGATCAGCCAGGCCGCGACCAGCGCGGGGGCCAGCGGCCGCAGCACCACGGTGCGCAGGGCGACCAGGGGAGATGCTCCGCTGACCCGGGAGGCGGACAGCTCGTCGGGTGGCAGCCGGTCGACCGCCCCGGAGATCGGCCGGTGGCCGAAGGCCCACAGCTTGGCGAGGTAGGCCAGCAGGATGATGAGCGCGGTGTCGCCGATCCAGCGGCCGTAGGTGATCAGCAGGCCGACCGCCAG
>JAOPXC010000193.1 GCA_025965335.1 Nocardioides sp.
CGTCGGTGGCCCGCCGGCGCTCAGAACGAGTGGTCCGCCCGGACGTCGCTGAACCACTTGGCGAAGAGGGCGATGTCCCAGTCGCCGGCCAGGGCGAGCGCGTCATCCGCGTGCCGCGTCGCCAGGCCCCTCTCTCCGGTCGCGGCCGCCGCCATCGCGAGGTAGGCGTCCACGGGCCCGCCCGCCAGGGCGGAGCCGGCGCAGCAGGACCGGCCGGCGTACGGCGCCAGCCGCGCGTAAGCGCCGGCGGCAAGCTCTGCGTCGGCCAGGTAGAGCGAGAGCTCCGCGGAATGACACCAGGCGAGGAGCGAGATCTCGATCTGGTGCTCGAGGACCACCTCGTGCTCGGCGACGTAGGCGCGGGCCCGGTCGTGCTGCCCCGCCCGCCACAGAAAGATCGCCACGCTGGCGGCGAAGGGGTACGGCGTCGCGTTGAACTCCTCGAGGACGGGGACCATCTCCAGCGACCGCCCCTGCCAGAGCCGCAGCGCGAGCAGCGACCCCGCCAACGTCTCGTCGGCGTTCGAGTGCGCGATCCGCCGCTCCACGCCGGCGATCCGCGCGAGCAGCCGCTCGCACTCGTCGAACCGCCCGGCCATCGCGAGCCAGGGCAGCTCCAGCCCGTCGAGCACCATCTCCCCGAAGGCGATGCGCAGCCGCGCCGCCTCGCCGCGGGCCAGCGCGGCGGCCTCCTTCATCTCGTGCGGACGCCCCAGCTCGCTGAGCGCCACCGCGCGGAGCGTCGCGGACACCACGAAGCCGCGCTCGTTCCCGGTGGCCCGGGCCAGCTCCATCGCCTCGGTCGCGTGGTCCAGCCGCTCGGCGGCGGTGGCCGGCACCCACAACCCCACGTACGCCATCTGGCACGCGTCCAGCTGCAGGGCCTGGTCACCCAGCCGCCGGGCCATCGCCAACCCCTCCTCGACCAGGGCCCGTCGCTCCTCGTAGCCCACCGCCTCGTACAGCTCGTTGGCGAGCGCCAGCATGGCGTGGCAGCGCAGCTCGCTGTCCTCGGTCGGCAGCCTGTCGAGGCTGCCCCGGAGCGCCGCCACCACCTTCTCGTTGACGGAGCCAGGTGGAGCGGAGCGCCACAGCACGCCCTGGGTCGTCGCGATCGCCGCGCGCGCCACGGCGACCGGGTCGCGCAGGCTCTTGCCGACGTCGATGGCCTCCTCGACCGCCGCCACCAGGGCCGGCAGCAGCGCCGCCCAGCGGTAGGCCTCGATCAGTGCCATCAGCAGGTCGAAGCGGTCCCGCGGCGAGGAGTCCGGGTCGGCGGCCTGGGAGTCCAGGGCGCTGCGCAGCAGGTCGGCCGCCTGGTCGTACCCGTGCAGGCGGCGGGCCAGGTCGGCGGCCGTCACCGCGGAACGCCACGCCTGCCCGGCGTAGGACGGGCCGGCCTCGAGCCAGTGCAGTGCGACCTCGGTCTCGCGCCCGGTCGAGCCCGCCAGGCTCCTCGCGATCCGGGCGTGCGTCCGGGCCCGGCGGGAAATGGACATCCCCGCACGCAGGGTGTCGCGTACCAGCGCGTGGGCGAACAGGTACCGGTCGACCCCGTCCTCGCGGACGAGGCCGGCCGCCTGGGCGGGCTCGACCACGTCCAGGAGGTCGTCCTCGTCGATGCCGGTGACGTCCGCCAGCGTGGGGGTGTCGAACTGACGGCCGATGACGGCGGCAACCCGCAGCGCGGCCACGGTCTCGTCGGGCAATCGGGTCAGCCGCCGGGTCAGCACCTCCGAGACGGCGGTCGGCGGGTTGTCCTCGGTGAGCAGGCTGTCCAGGTCGGTGCGGGCCCCGGCAAGCCGGGCGTACTCGACGAGGAAGAACGGGTTGCCGTCGGTGCGCTCCCGCAGGTCCTGTGCCTGCTCCCCGGAGAGCGGGTTGTTCGCGACCGTGGCGAAGACCTCGGCCACGCCCTCGTCGGTGAGGCCGGACAGCTCGAGACGGACGGCGTGCCTGCGGGCCAGCGTCTCCGCGACGTCGGCGAGGGACCCGGTCGGTTCGGGATGCGAGCGCCAGGTCGCCAGCAGCAGCAACCGTTCGTCGGTGGCGGTGTCGGCCAGGAGACGCAGGACGCGCAGCGTCGACGTGTCGGCCCAGTGCAGGTCGTCGAGGACGACCACGGTGACCTGCTGACGGGCCACGGAGAGGACGGCCTGGGTGATCCGCTCCCAGGAGCGGAACTGCCCACCCTCGTCGAGGGTCTCGAGGTCCGGCGCGAGGTCGAGGCCGAGCGCTTCGAGGATGGTCGCCCACGGCCACAGCGGCGGAGCGCCGTCATCCTGCGAGCACCGCCCGGCGAGGACCCGGTGGCCTCGCCGGCGTGCCTCCGCGACCAGCTCGGCCGCCAGGCGGGACTTCCCGATGCCCGGCTCGCCGGTCAGAACGGCGTACGCCGGACTGCCGGTCTCCGCCTGGGCAAGTGCCGAGGTCAGCTCCGCCAGGTGGGGATCGCGCCCCACCATCGGCCACGGTGCGACCGCTTCGGTCGCGGTGGGCGGGTCGGTCCGCTGCTCCGGTGGCGGGCTCGGGGCGACGGGAGCCGTCGACGCTTCCGGCGGCACCCACTCGAGCGACGTGTCCTGGCGCAGCACCGCGGTCTGCAGGTCCCGCAGCTCCGCCGACGGTTCCAGTCCGAGCTCCTCGTCCAGCACCTCCCGCAACCGGCGCAGCACGTCGAGCGCATCGGCCTGGCGGCCCGACCGGGTCAGGGCGAGCGCCCAGAGCGCCCAGAGACGCTCCCGCAACGGGTACGCCGCGGTCAGCGCCTCGAGCTCGGCCGCGACCGTGCGGTGATGCCCGAGCGCGAGCCCCGCGACCGCCCGGTCCTCAATTGCGACCAGGCGCAGCTCCTCCAGCCGGGCCCGCTCGGCCACGGCGGCGGACGCGTCGCCGAGCTCGCTGTACGGCGTGCCGCGCCAGCGACCCAGCGCGACGTCGAGCCGCTCCACGGCGGCGGTCAGCTCCGCCGCGGACAGCGGGGAGGGTCCCATGCCGGTCAGCACCTGGAGTCGGCGGTGCTCGACCGCGACCGTGTCCTCGAACAGCCGGGCGTCCAGCGCGCCGTCCGGCGTCCTGAGGGCGTAGCCGGGGGCCACCGTGACCAGTACCGAGGCCGGGGCCCGACGTTCACGGTCCGGCTCGAGCACGCGCCGGAGTCCCGACACGTAGGCCTGGAGCGTTGCCGTCACTCCCGGCGGGGCGGACTCGCCCCACAGCAGGTCGACGATCGCGTCTACGGAGGCGGCACGGCCGCGGGACAGGGCCAGCGCCGCGATCAGCGCCCGCTGCTTGGGGGTCCCCAGATCGACGACGGAGCCGGACATCCGGACCTCGACCGGACCCAGGACGGCGACCTCCACGCGCCGAAGCATATCCAGCCTTCGCTCGGGCCGCCGGGACTCCAAGTCGTCCCCCAGTCGCCTCCAAGAGACCCCCGGCACGGTTGCCCCACCGATCAACAACAAAGGAGTCATCACCATGACCATCGAGCTCAGCCAGACCCAGGGCACCCGGCCCGAGGCGGAGGCGCTCCGCGGCCTCCTCGGCGACCGCATCCACCTGCCCGGCGATCCGGGGTACCACGCCGCTCGCCTGCCGTGGAACGTGGCCGTGGACCAGCGTCCCGCCGCCGTTGCCCTGCCCCAGAACGCCCAGGAGGTCGGCGCAGTCGTGCGCATGGCCGGCGAGCTGGGGCTGCGGGTCGCCCCGCAGAGCACCGGGCACAACGCCGGGCCGCTCGCCGCCCGGGGCCTCGACGACGTCGTCCTCGTCCGTACCTCCGCGATGGGGATGGCCATCGCCGACCCGACCCGCGACATCGTCCGGGTCGAGGGTGGCGCCCTGTGGGAGCCCGCGGTCGACGTCGCCGCGGCCCATGGCCGGGCCGTCCTGCACGGCTCGTCCCCCGACGTCGGCATCGCCGGCTACTCGCTCGGCGGCGGCATCGGCTGGTACGCCCGCTCCCTCGGGCTCGCGGCCAACAGCCTGACCGCGGTCGAGATCGTCATCGGTGACGGCAGCCTGGTGCGCGCGAGCGCGGCGGAGAACGCCGAGCTGTTCTGGGCCCTGCGCGGCGGTGGCGGCAGCTTCGGTGTCGTGACGGCGCTGGAGTTCCGGATGCACCCGATCGAGACGGCGTACGCCGGCTTCCTGATGTGGGACCTGGCCGACATCGAGCCGGTGCTGCGCGAGTGGTCCGCCTGGGCCCCCGGTGCCCCCGACGAGGTCACGACCTCGTTCCGGGCCATGCGGCTGCCGCCGATGCCGGAGCTGCCGGACTTCCTGCGCGGCCGTTCCGTCGTCATCGTCGACGGCGCGGTCCTGGGCTCCGACGAGCGTGGTCA
>JAOPXC010000208.1 GCA_025965335.1 Nocardioides sp.
GGTCGGCCACGCCCAGAAGCTCCTCGGCACCCCCAACCAGATCACCCTCCCGCCGCCGGTGCTGGGTGAACACACCCGCGAGGTCCTTAGCACCGTCGCCGGCTACACCGAGGAAGAGATCCAGCAACTCGCCGACGACCGAGCCATTGCGCTTGCCGCCGAGCCCACTCACGTCTGAGAGGACCAGTAATGCCGCTTGCACCCGACGAGCTCGAAGACCTGGCACTAACGTGTCGTCGATTTATCAGTGACCGGATCAGTCCGATCGAACAGCGGGTCGACGACACCGACCACATGGACCCTCACGTCTGGCAGGGCCTCGTCAAGGAGTCGGTCGACCTCGGGCTCTACACAGCCAACGTCCCGGAGTCACTGGGCGGCCCCGGCCTGCTGATCGCCGAGCAGACCAGGCTGTGGGAGGAGTTCGGGCACACGACGTGGCCGTTCACGTATCTCCTCGCCAGGCCGCACCGAGTGCTCTTCGAGTGCACGGAGGAGCAACAGGAGCGGTACCTCGAGCCGGTGCTGGCGGGGCGGCGTACCCAGTGTTTCGCACTGACCGAGCCCGATGCGGGGTCTGACAACTCTGCGATGCGGACCAAGGCCGAGAAGGTGGACGGTGGCTACGTCCTCAACGGGTCCAAGCACTTCATCAGCAACGGCAACGCCGACTTCGCCATCGCCTTCGCCGTCACCGGGCCGCCGCTCCGGGGCCGCACTCCGCAGGTCACGGCGTTCCTGGTCGACCAGGGGACGCCCGGGTACACCGTCGGCAAGTCCCAGCGCATGATGGGCTGGTCCGGGATGGACGAGTGCGAGCTCGTCTTCGAGGACTGCTTCGTGCCGGACGACCAGGTGCTCGGCCCCCCGGGCGAGGCGCTCCGGCTCGGACTCGCATCCGTGGCACAACGTCGGCTCCAGATCGCTGCCTACTGCATCGGCGCCATGGAACGTCTGCTGACACTCAGCCTCGACTACACCCGGACCCGGGTCGTCTTCGACGAGCCGCTCTACAGCAAGCAGGGGATCCGCTGGCTCATGGCCGACGCGGCGATGCAGCCGTACCTCGCCCGGGAGGCTACGTACAAGGCCGCGAGGCTGTGCGACGAGGCCAGGGCCGACGGCAAGAGCGAGGTCGAGCTCTCGCGCCTCTTCGCAAAGGAGATCTCGATCGCCAAGCTCTACGCGTCGCAGGCGCTCAACCGGGTCGCGGACGTCGCCGTTCAGGTGCACGGCGGGATGGGCTGGTGCCGTGAGTACCCGGTCGAGCGGCTCTACAGGGACGCCCGCGTGTTCCGCATCATCGAAGGAGCCGACGAGGTCCACAAGGAGATCATCTCGAAGGCCCTGTGACGGGTGCTGGAAAC
This sequence comes from Nocardioides sp., assembly GCA_025965335.1. Taxonomy (GTDB): domain Bacteria; phylum Actinomycetota; class Actinomycetes; order Propionibacteriales; family Nocardioidaceae; genus Nocardioides. The sequence goes on from JAOPXC010000208.1 coordinate 1,368, forward strand.
GTGGCCAGCCCGATTCCCGGAATACAGACCGACTCATGAGGAGGACTGACATGACCCCGTTCGTCGCTGGACTCGGGACCAATGAGCTGTTGCTCGTTCTTGCCGTCCTGCTGCTCATGGTGGGCGCCTCGAGGCTGCCCGAGCTCGCCCGTGGAAGCGGCCACGCGCTGCGAATCTTCAAGGCCGAGACCCGAGGCCTGCCGGAGGACATGGACACGGACACCGATCCCCTGGGGTCCCGGTGATGACGGCGGGTGGCGTGGCCGACGAGGTTGCTTCCACGTGGCCGGCTGTCGCCGACGACGAGCTTCGTGAGGGCGTGCATGGCCTTTTCACGGAGGTCGTGCGCAGTGGCGGCGCAGTCGGTTGGGAGTGCCCGCCGAGACGGGCTGCGATCGACGCCTGGCTCGACAGCACCCTGATGGCGGTGCGCAGTGGCGACGGGGGGCTGGTGGTGCTCGGCGATCCGGCCGCCCCTCTGGCGATGGGGACCTGGCGCCGGGCCGACCGCGCCGTCCATCGGCACGTCGCCGAGCTGAGCAAGGTGATGTCCCACCCATCCGCCCGCGGACGTGGCCTAGGCCGGACCGTGACCACCGCCCTGCTCGAAGCGCTTCCGCCGGCCGGCGTCGAGATTGCCACGCTGGCGACCCGGGGAAACAACGCCGTGGCCATGGCTCTCTACGGCTCGCTGGGCTTCCGCGAGTATGGCCGCATCCCCGGCGGGATCCTCGCGCAGGAGGTCCGGTACGACGACGTGCGATTCGTTCTGGCGCTGACGTGACCGTGACGACCCCGGACCGGACCGGCAGCTCCCCCGGAACAGCCGACGGGCAGATGCCGCTACCGTGGTCCCTGTGACGCCATCTGGGCGAGTGAAGCCGAGGTCATGAAGCTCCTCGACCCACCGCCGGCCGAGTTCGGCACCGTCTTTGGGCACGACCTTGTCGGGTCGTGCCTGCGCCCACGCTCGACGGTCCCAGGCCCGCCGCAAACCGGGCCCGGGTTCCTGATCAGGGTGCTCGGTGCGCCACTGTGCCTCGTGGCGGTCGATGTTGCGGGTGATCTGCCCGGCTAAGGCGCTGAAGTCGCCGGCGTACGGCGTCAGTTGGTTGATCTCCCCCGGTGGCCGAGTCGAGGGTGTAGCCGTGGGACGCGAGCGTGTGCCGGAACGCGGGGTCGCAGGCCACCGCGGCCTGCCCGATCCCGGTGATCGCCTCGATGCAGTCGACCACGCCCACCGAGTGCAGTTCTCGACAGAGGTGCAAGGGTCCTCGGGCGCCAGTCAGGCAGTCACATCATGCTGCTCGAGCCCGCCGGGCGCCGCGGAGGCGTTTCATCAGCCCCAACCTCGCAGGCTTCGCGATGGCGACACGGCGACCTCGTCGAGTTGCTCTTCGGCGGCTTCGGGCTCGTCCACGACCAGGGCAACGCGAGCATCATGCAAGAGCGCATCAGCTGGAACTACACGACCTGGCTCAACATCGCCTTCCTGCCGCTGGCGGTTGCGCTGCTCATCCGCTTCCTTTGAACCGGAGGCTGGGGGACATCATCCCTAGTGCCTCTCGGGCCCCAGCAAGATAACGGAGTCGCCGCTGTGGCGGGCGCTGCCCGGTAGGCGCTCATCCCTGCTAGCAGGGCGGCATCCGGCCACCGGGGGAGTTAGCGTGAACAGTCACCTAGAGATCACGATCCGACCGAGTGGTGCCACCTCACGCCTTCGCAGGAGCCGAGTAGATGTCCACTACCGATACCTACGACATTCTGGTCATCGGCAGCGGCGAGGCAGGCAAGTACCTCGCCTGGACGATGGCAGGTGCGGGTCATCGCACGGCTGTGATTGAGCGGAAGCTGATCGGCGGGTCATGCCCGAATATCGCCTGCCTGCCGAGCAAGAACATCATCCACTCGGCGAAGGTCCGGTCCTTCACCATGCGTGCAGCCGAATTCGGGGTCGAACTGGAATCCGCTGTGACCAGCATGAACGGCGTACACGCCAGAAAGCAGGCGATGGTCGACGGCCTCCGCCTGCTTCACGTCGACCGGTACCGGGACAGCGGCGCGGAACTGATCATGGGTGAGGCACGCTTTGTCGGCGAGAGAACGGTCGATGTCCAGTTGGCTGATGGCGGTATGCGCAGAATCAGCGGAGCGAGGGTGTTCCTGAACCTGGGCACGCACGCAACCGTGCCCGACGTGCCCGGCCTTGTTGCCGCCCGGCCGATGACCCACGTTGAGTTGCTGGACCTCGACCACCTGCCAGAGCATCTGCTCGTCATCGGCGGCGGCTACGTCGGGGTGGAACTGGCGCAGGCTATGCGCCGCTTCGGCGCGCAGGTAACCGTCGTCGAGCGGGGACAACAGCTGGCCGGCCATGAGGATGCGGACGTCGGGGCAGGGCTACTCGAACTCTTTCGCGACGAGGGGATCACCGTTCACCTCCAAACACGGGTCCACAGCGTGCGAGGACAGTCCGGCAGCGAGGTGCACATCGTCACGGAGGGACCGGACGGCGAAGCCATCGTAGAAGGGACGGACCTGCTCGTCGGCGTCGGCCGCACGCCGAACACCCACGGCATTGGGCTGGAGCAGGCCGGGGTGCAGCTCACCGAGACCGGCTACATCGCGGTTGACGAGCGCCTTGCCACCACAGCGGCCAACGTGTGGGCAATGGGCGAATGTGCGGGCAGCCCCCAGTTCACCCACGTGGCCTTCGACGACTTCCGCGTCGTGCATGACAACCTGACCGGAGGCAACAGCACAACCACGGACCGACTCGTGCCCTACTGCATGTACACCGATCCCGAGCTGGCGCGGGTCGGCTGCAACGAGTCCGAGGCCAGGCGACGCGGGATCGGCTACCGCGTGCTCACCCTGCCGATGGCCGCAGTGCTGCGGACCAGGACACTGACCGAGCCGCGCGGGTTCATGAAGATGCTGATCGCCGCGGACAGCGATGAGATTCTCGGATTCACCGTGTTCGGGGCGGAGGCCAGCGAACTGATGGCCGCCGTCCAGACCGCGATGATCGCCCGCATCCCCTACACGGCACTGCGACGTGCCATCTACGCCCATCCGACCGCAGCCGAAGGGCTCACCTTCTTGCTGAGGAACGAGCCCACCGTGCCCGCCCAGTAGCTCAGCTCTTCCGGCCACCTGCGCAAGGGCTCTGATTGTGCGGGTGAGGGTGGACTGCCGGCGATTCGGTCTTGCGACCATTCCCCACGCGCCGGACACGCCACCGCCACCACCGCCCTCGCTGGCGTCCCCCTCAGCCGCATGTCTCGCGCACAGGTCGGCGGTCAGGCCGTCGATCCATCAGCGTGACCTCAGCGCCAAGGTGCGCTCGTACAACGCCTGGTTCATCGCGGCGAAGCCCCGCTCGGTGTCGTGCAGGGTGCCTCGCATGAGCGGGATGAGCAGGCCGGTGAACTTCTCCGTCTGGGTGAAGCGCGTGCCGCCATCCGGCGTGGGCGAGAGTCGCAACTCGTGCTCGCCGTCGAAGATGCCGCGGACGATGAGTCGTCCCTGCCACCGGACCAGGCGTCCGCGCTCGAGCGCCACGACCGTCGGCTTGAAGGTCATGGACCTCTTGCCCGGCCGGATCGTGACCGCCAGCCGGGTGCCGGTCTCCAGGACGCCGTCGAGCCGGGGCATGAAGGGGTTCCACACGCCGTACTGATCGGTGGCGGCCAGGACGTCCCAGACCTCGCTCGTCGGCGCCGGGATGTCGATCGTGTGCTCGATGGTCCTCATGCGCCTGCTCCCGCCGGGACGGGTGGCTCGCGGTCGATGCTGTCGGGGACCTCGAGCTCGTCGTCGAAGACGTCGTGGCCCTCGGCGTGGACGTGGGGGAGCAGCCGGTCGAGCCAGCCGGGAAGCCACCAGTTGCGGTCGCCGAGCAGCTCCATGGTGGCCGGGACCAGCACCATCCGGACGATGGTGGCGTCGATGAGCACCGCCGAGGCCAGGCCGATGCCGAACATCTTGCCGAAGACGTCTTGGCCCAGGACGAACGAGAGGAACACCGAGACCATGACGGCGGCGCCGGCGGTGATGACCCGGGCCGACTGGGCCAGACCGTCGGCGACGGCGAGGGCGTTGTCGCCGTGCTTGTCGTACTCCTCCTTGATGCGGGAGATGAGGAACACCTCGTAGTCCATCGAGAGGCCGAAGAGGATCGCGAAGATTCCGATGGGCAGCAGGATCGGCACCGGGGTCCGCTCGGGGATGCCGACCAGGTCTCCCAGCGGACCGCCGCTGACGGCGAGGGTTAGCACCCCGAAGGCGGCGGCACTTGCGAGCAGGTTCATGACGACGGCCTTGAGTGGGACCACGACGGAGCGGAAGACCAGCATCAGGAGCAGGAACGACACGAGCAGCACTCCACCGAAGAAGAGCGGAAGCCGATCGGCGACGCCGCGCGTGATGTCGAGGTTCACTGCCGTCATCCCCCCGACGTCGACGGTGAGGTCGGTGCCCTCGATCGCTTCCGGGACGGCCGTGTCGCGCAGGATGTCGACCAGGTCCTCGGTGGCCTGGTCCTGGGGGGAGGTGGTGGCGACCAGGGAGAGCACGGCGGTGTCCCCGGCCTCGTTGATCGAGGCGGGGGAGACCTGCGCTACGCCGGGCACCTCGGCGAGCTTGTTGCCCAGGACGTCCCCCTTGCTCAGAAGGTCCTCGCCGGATGCTCCCTGGACGGTGAGGAGGAGCGGAGCCGAGAAACCCGGCCCGAAGCCCTCCGCGAGCAGGTCGTACGCCTTGTGGGTGGTGAACGCGGGCGGGTCGTTCTGGGCGTCGGGGAACCCGAACCGGATGCCCAGGAACGGCGCCGCCAGCGCCAGGAGAACCCCGAGGGCTCCGACGGCTGCGATCCAGGGCCGTCGCTGGATGAAGCGGCTCCAGCGGTGCCAGCGTGAGGCATCGTACGAGCGGGCGCCCTTGCCTGCGAACGGGACGTGCAGCCGCTCGATGTTGCGCCCGGCGAAGCCGAGCATGGCCGGCAGCAGGGTGAGTGAGGCGGCCATGGTGATCAGGACGGCCAGGGACACGGTGAAGGCGAAGCCGTCCAGCGCAGCCTGTCCCACGAGCAGGATGCCGAGCATCGAGACGATGACTACCAGCCCTGCGAAGACGACTGCGCGTCCAGCGGTCGCGATGGCGTTGAGGGTGGCCCGACGCGGCTCCTGCCCCTCGGCGAGGCTGGAGCGAAAGCGAGTGACGATGAGTAGCGCGTAGTCGATGCCGACACCGAGGGCGACCATCGCTGCGGTGGGCGGAGCCCATTCGGGGACGTCGACCACGCGCCGCAGGACCTCACCGAGCATGAGTGCGGTGCCGAGGCCGAAGAGGGCGGTGAGCAGTGGCAGCCCCATCGCCACCGCTGAACCGAAGACCAGCAGCAGGATGATCACGGCCGCGATGAGGCCGATGCCCTCGGTCCCGACCGAGGCTGTCTGCGAGACCAGGGCCACCTGGCCGCCTACCTCGACCTGCAACGTGTCGTTGGCGCTGGCGAGGATGGGTTCGACCAGGTCCTTGGCCTCCTGGATCGTGAAGTCCGAGTGCGTCTTGTCGAGGGCGACCTCGGCGTACGCTGTCGTACCGTCCGCGGAGATCTGGCGCGCGCCGTCGGCCGCGAATGGACTGGCGACGCCGACCACGTGCTTCTCGGTCGCGACTTCGGCGAAGATCGCCTCGGCCTGGGCCGTGACGTCGGGTGAGGACACGCCGGAGTCCGAATGGACGACGACCTGGATCGTGTCGCCGGACTTCTGGGGGAAGCTCCGGGCGAGCGTGTCGGCGGCGGCCTTCGACTCCGAGCCGGGCTGCAGGTAGTCCTGCTTGAGCTCGCCACCAAAGGCGCCGGCGAGGGCGAACGCACCGAGCAGTGCCGCGAGCCAGACGACCACCACCACGCGGCGCCGTCGGTAGCAGAGGTCGGCGAGGCGGATCAGCATGATGAGCTCCAGACGGTCGGGAGGCGCGGTGACGGGGATGCGGGCGCAATGCGAGCGGTTCGGCGCCGAAGCGCTGCCCCGATCAAGCGAGGACTTCCCGAGGAGCGATGCTTCAGACCGTGCGGTCGCTCATACACCCCAGCGTCCTCGCTACCTGCTCCGGAGGCGAGCGTTGTTGCTGTTTCCGGGAAGGCGGGCTCTGCCGCACTGGGTGCGGTCGTGGCGGCGGTCGGCGTGGTGGTCATGACAGTTCCTCTTGAAGGCTGGTCGCCGGGAACGGCTCGCGGGCAGCCGCGCCGTCCGTCGCCGGAGTTCTCGGGCGATGGCGTCCCCGGATGGCCCACTCGGCGACCGCGAGGTTCAGGACCCAGCCGGCGCCCTTGGCGAGGTCGTTGCGGACGTCGCCGGTGCCGAACAGGACACCGCC
>JAOPXC010000209.1 GCA_025965335.1 Nocardioides sp.
ACAGCAGGATCTTGAGGTTGACGTTGCGCCGCAGGGCGTGCAGCAGGTGGTTGCCGCCGATCGAGAGCGCGTCGCCGTCACCGGTGACCACCCACACCGACAGGTCGGGGCGGGTCACCGACAGGCCGGTGGCGATCGCCGGCGCCCGGCCGTGGATCGAGTGCAGCCCGTACGTGTCGAGGTAGTACGGGAACCGCGACGAGCAGCCGATCCCCGAGACGAACACGATGTTCTCGCGGCGCAGCCCGAGCTCCGGCAGGAAGCCCTGGACGGCCTTGAGAACCGCGTAGTCGCCGCACCCGGGGCACCAGCGGACCTCCTGGTCGGAGGTGTACTCCTTGCCGGTCTGGGGCTGGTCGTTGGTGGGGACGAGCTCGATGCCCGAGCGCAGACCCGGGAATGGGACCTCGGTCGTGGTCACGACAGTGCCTCCTGGGCGGGGACGGTCAGGTTCACGTTCACGTTCTCGGCCTGGGCGACGAGCTCACCGATCGCGTCGGCGAGCTCGGCAGCCTTGAGGGGCAGTCCGCGGACGTGGTTGTAGCCGACGGCGTCGACGAGGTACTTCGCCCTCAGCAGCATCGAGAGCTGACCGAGGTTCATCTCGGGCACCAGGATCTTGTCGTAGCGCGCGAGGATCTCGCCCAGGTCCTTGGGGAACGGGTTGAGATGGCGCAGGTGAACCTGGGCGACGTGGTAGCCCGCCTTGCGCACCCGGCGTACGCCCGCGCCGATCGGACCGTACGTCGAGCCCCACCCGAGCACGAGCACCTTGGCCTGGCCGGAGGGGTCGTCGACCTGGAGCGGCGGCAGCGAGTTCGCGATGCCGTCGATCTTGGCCTGCCGGGTGCGGACCATGAAGTCGTGGTTGGCGGGGTCGTAGGAGATGTTGCCGTGGCCCTCACCCTTCTCGAGGCCGCCGATGCGGTGCTCGAGGCCGGGGGTGCCCGGGATCGCCCACGGACGAGCCAGGGTCTCCGGGTCACGCAGGTAGGGCCAGAACTCCTCGTCACCGTTGTCGAGCGTGTGGTTGCGGTCGGTGGCGAAGGCGGGGTCGATGACCGGGAGGTCGTCGACGTCCGGGAGCTTCCAGGGCTCGGAGCCGTTCGCGAGGTAGCCGTCGGAGAGCAGCAGCACGGGCGTCCGGTAGGTGATCGCGATCCGGGCGGCCTCGACAGCAGCGTCGAAGCAGTCGCCGGGGGACTGCGGCGCCACGATCGGCACCGGCGCCTCGCCGTTGCGGCCGAACATGGCCTGCAGCAGGTCGGCCTGCTCGGTCTTCGTGGGCAGGCCGGTCGAGGGTCCGCCGCGCTGGACGTCGATGACCAGTAGTGGCAGCTCGGTCATCACGGCCAGGCCGATCGCCTCGGACTTCAGCGCGAGGCCGGGTCCAGATGTCGTGGTCACGCCCAGCGAGCCGGCGAACGCGGCCCCGATGGCCGCACCGATGCCGGCGATCTCGTCCTCGGCCTGGAGCGTGGTGACGCCGAAGGACTTGTGCTTCGACAGCTCGTGCAGGATGTCCGAGGCCGGCGTGATCGGGTAGGAACCGAGGAAGATCGGAAGTCCGGACCGCACGCCCGCGGCGATCAGGCCGTAGGAGAGCGCGAGGTTGCCCGTGATGTTGCGGTAGACCCCGGCGGACATCGGCGCCGGCTTGATCTCGTAGGAGACCACGAACGTCTCGGTGGTCTCACCGAAGTTCCAGCCGGACTTGAACGCCGTGATGTTGGCGTCGCGGATGTCCGCGACCTTGGCGAACCGCTTGGTCAGGAACGCCACCGTTGACTCGGTGGGCCGGCCGTACATCCACGACAGCAACCCCAGCGCGAACATGTTCTTGGCCCGCGCGGCGTCCTTGCGGGACAGCCCGAACTCCTTGACCGCCTCGACGGTCATCCCGGTCAGGTCCACGGGATGCAATGCGAACTCGGAGAGCGAGTCGCCCTCCAGCGGGTTCTCGGCGTACCCAGCCTTGGTCAAGTTTCGGGGGGTGAAATCGTGGGTGTCGACGATGATCGTCGCTCCCTTGGGCAGGTCACCCAGGTTCGCGCGCAACGCGGCGGGGTTCATCGCCACCAGCACGTCGGGAGCGTCGCCCGCGGTCAGGATGTCGTGGTCGGCGAAGTGCACCTGGAACGACGAAACCCCGGGCAGCGTGCCCTGAGGCGCCCGGATCTCGGCAGGGAAGTTGGGCAGCGTCACCAGGTCGTTGCCGAACACCGCCGACTCCTGCGTGAACCGGTCGCCCGTCAGCTGCATGCCGTCACCGGAGTCACCCGCGAACCGGATGATCACCCGATCGAGCTGCTTGACCTGCTTGGACACCTTGCGGTCCCCGTTGTCCATTTCCCTGCCCTTGCTCGCTGCCGTGTCGTACGTCGTCATGGTCGAGAGCCACACCCGAAAATCGGCCACGCCGATCGTACTCGGGGTTTCGCAGAAACTGGAACACGTTCCAGTTTCTCGCCCCATGACCGCTCAACAACCCACGATAGTCGGCCGCCCGCGCCGGACCGGGCCGTCTCCCCGGCTGGACCAGTGACACGCGACACGCGCCCAGTAATTCGCGCGAAACACGTAAGTCACCTAGTCTGGCCGACATTAACGAGAATACGCTCCGGTGACGGCGGCGGGAAATGAGACGCGATGAAGAAGACGATCAAGGCTGCGGTGGCCGTTTCGGCCATCGGGATGCTGGCCTTGACCGGGTGCTCTGCTTCGGGTGGCAGCGACTCCGGCAAGACGATCAACGTTGTTGGTTACTCCGTGCTGAAGACGGCGAACGACGGCGTGATCAAGGCTTTCAACGACACAACCGCAGGCACGGGCGTGACCATCAATGGTTCGTACGGCGCCTCCGGCGACCAGAGCCGAGCGGTCATCGCCGGCCAGAAGGCCGATGAGGTCCATCTGTCGCTCGAGCCCGACGTGACCAAGCTGGTCGACGAGGGTCTTGTGGCCAAGGACTGGAAGAGCAACGCGACGAAGGGCATCTGCACGCAGTCCATCGTGGTCATGGTCGTCAAGAAGGGGAACCCCGACAACATCACCAGCTGGGCCGACCTGGTCAAGCCCGGCATCGGGATCGTCACTCCCAATCCTGCTTCGTCCGGCTCAGCCAAGTGGAACCTCCTCGCGGCGTACGGCTCGGTCATCGCAGGCGGTGGCTCCACCGCCGACGCGGACGCGTACATGAAGGCGCTCTTCGGCAACGTCGCTGCGCTGCCCGACAGCGGTCGCGACGCCACCACCGCCTTCGAGGGTGGCACCGGCGACGTGCTGCTGTCCTACGAGAACGAGGCGATCCTGGCGCGACAGGGTGGGGCGGACTTCGACTACGTCGTCCCCGACACGTCCCTGCTCATCCAGAACCCGTGCGCGCTCACCACCGGCGCCGCTCCCGACGCCCAGGCGTTCCTGGACTTCCAGAAGAGCGCAGACGGTCAGAAGCTGTACGCAGAGACCGGCTACCGGCCGCTCGTCGACGTCGGTGACGTGACCGTCGGCGGTGTCAACGACCCGAGTGACCCGTTCCCGGTGCCGGCGACGCTGCAGACGATCGACGGCGACTTCGGTGGCTGGGCGGACGCCAACACCAAGTACTTCGACGACACCTCCGGCATCATCACGAAGATCCAGGCCGAATCGAGCCAGTAATGGCCTCCACCGCTGTTGCGGCAGGCCGGCCGGTGCGCAAGCGCCGGTCGGCCTCGTCCGGTTCTCTGACACGTGCGTCGGGCCTCGGCCTCGGCGTCGCCATGCTGTGGTTCAGCCTGCTGGTCCTGATCCCGCTCGCCGCGGTCGTCGTCAAGGCGTCCGGCGGTGGCTGGGCGACGTTCCACGATGCGCTGACCAACAAGCAGACGTTCTCAGCCCTGCAGCTGACGATCCTCACCTCGATCGGGGTGACGGCGATCAACATGGTGATGGGCACGATCATCGCCTGGGTGCTCGTCCGTGACCGGTTCTGGGGCAAGACCGTCCTCGACGTGATCATCGACATCCCGTTCGCGCTGCCCACGATCGTCGCGGGTCTGGTCCTGCTGTCCCTGTACGGGACCGGCGGGCCACTCGGGCTCGACGTCAACAACACCCGCAAGGCGGTCTTCCTGGCCATCGCCTTCGTCACCCTCCCGTTCGTCGTGCGCACGGTCCAGCCGGTGCTGGAGGAGATGGAGACCGACGTCGAGGACGCCGCGGCGTCGCTGGGTGCGGGCCGGTTCACCACGTTCCGGCGGGTCGTGCTCCCGACGCTGATCCCGGCGATCTTCGCCGGCGCTGCCCTGTCCTTCGCGCGCGGGATCAGCGAGTACGGCTCTCTCGTGCTGCTCAGCGGCAACCTGCCGAACCGTACGGAGGTGACCTCGGTGCGCCTCCTCACCTACCTCGAGGGAGGCGACACGGCATCGGCGGCAGCCGTGGCCACGATCATGCTGGTGATAGCGCTGTTCGCCATCGTCGCGCTCGACATCACGCAGCGACGGATGGCCCGACGTGGCTAGCTCGAGCTCGGCGGTCAACGCCCAGTCGACGCCGCTGCGATGGGGTCTGCGCATCCTGGTGGTGACCTACCTCTTCTTCCTGGTCGCCTGGCCCACGGGACTGGTCGCGAAGCAGACGTTCGCCAACGGCACCGAGGGCATCCGCACGGCGCTGGCCGACCCGGACGTCGTGCATGCCCTCCAGCTCACTGGTGAGGTCGCGGTCATCGCCGTGCTGATCAACCTGGTGTTCGGGGTGGGCATGTCGCTGCTGCTGGTCCGATCGCACTTCTTCGGCAAACGCCTCTTGTCGGCACTGATCGACATCCCGCTGTCGGTGTCCCCGATCGTGGTCGGGCTGGCCCTGGTGCTGGTCTACAACGGCCGCTACGGATGGTTCGGGCCGACGCTCGAGGCGCACGGGTTCCAGGTGATCTTCGCGGAACCCGGGATGATCATGGCGACCTGCTTCGTCGCGTTGCCCCTGGTGATCCGCGAGGTGGTCCCCGTCCTCGAGGAGATGGGCGACGACCAGGAGCAGGCCGCGCGCAGCCTCGGCGCGAGCAGTTGGCAGACCTTCTGGCGGATCACCCTGCCCGGTCTCCGCTGGGCGATCATCTACGGCGTGGTGCTGAGCCTCGCCCGTTCCCTCGGCGAGTTCGGCGCCGTCAAGGTGGTGGCCGGCAATGTCGGCGGCCAGACCCAGGTGGCGACCGTTCTCGTCCAGGAGAAGTACCAGAACTTCGAACAGCAGACGGCGTACTCCGTGTCCTTCATGCTCGCTTTCGCGGCCGTCCTCTGCCTGATTGTCGTGGCCCTGCTGCGACCCAAGGAGCAAAGATGAGCATCGAAATCTCCGGCGTCTCCAAACGCTTCGGTGACTTCGTCGCGCTCGACGACGTCAACGTCACCCTGCCCACCGGTCAGCTGACCGCACTGCTCGGACCCTCGGGTGGCGGCAAGTCCACGCTGCTCCGGATCATCGCCGGCCTCGACTCGGCAGACACCGGTTCGGTCAGCATCGAGGGGATCAATGCCACGCAGCTGCCGCCGCAGAAGCGCAACGTGGGTTTCGTGTTCCAGCACTACGCGGTCTTCAAGCACATGACCGTGGCGAAGAACGTCGCGTTCGGCCTCGAGATCCGCAAGCGGCCGAAGGCCGAGATCGCGCAGCGGGTCGACGAGCTGCTGAATCTCGTGCACCTCTCGCAGTTCGCGCACCGCCTGCCTTCGCAGCTCTCGGGAGGTCAGCGACAGCGGATGGCGCTGGCCCGCGCCCTCGCTGTTGAGCCCAAGGTGCTGCTGCTGGACGAGCCCTTCGGAGCGCTCGACGCGAAGGTCCGCAAGGAGCTCCGCGACTGGCTGCGCCGGCTGCACGACGAAGTTCACGTGACCACCGTGTTCGTGACCCACGACCAGGAGGAGGCCCTCGAGGTCGCCGACGAGATCGTGGTCATCAACGAGGGCCGGGTCGAACAGATCGGTGCCCCGGACGAGCTCTACGACACCCCCGCGAACGATTTCGTGATGATGTTCCTCGGCGAGGTGACCACCTTGGGCGGCGTAACCCTGCGGCCGCACGACATCGAGGTGTCGCTGTCGCCGACGCTCGCCGGCGCCACGTCCGGCACCGTGACCCGGATGCTCCGGATCGGGTTCGAGGTGCGGATGACGGTGACCACCGAGGCCGGGGTCGAGGTGACGGTGCTGATGACCCGCACCCACGCCCGCCAGATGGGGATCGAGCAGGGCGCCAGGGTGTGGCTCACGCCGGCGTCCGGGGCGACGACGGTCCCGGCGATGCGGACCAGCGAGCTGGCCCAGCCCATCGAGGTCGCCGGCTGAGTGGGTCGTCCGCCCGACCGGCCGAGGGGCCCGTCAGGCGGACCGCCCGCCCTCGACGAGTGACTCCGCGCGCTTCTTCAGGGCCGCCGCGTGTCGTGCGAATCCCTCGGCGACGCGGGTCGGCCCGGCCAGCTTCACCAGCGGTCCGGTGAACTCCTCGACGGTGTCGTACGACGTGGGCCCGCCGACGCGCTGGGTGAGGCGCTGGTGCCGGACCCCCCGGACCAGCCCGAGCCGGGACGGGAGCCCCTCGTAGACGTAGGACAGCGTCGCGGTGGTGACCTCGCCGTCGGTGGCCGGACCCTCGAGCGCGCTGATGCGCTCCGGGGAGCGGGCGGTCCGACCGTTGGCCCAGCGGACGTGCAGCACGATCGGGTTGCCGGCCGCCGGCGGGGTAGCGGTCTCGGCCCGCTCGACGAACGGGTTCCACGCGGCGTACGCCGTCGTGTCGAGCATGACCGCCCAGACCACCTCGAGGGGCGCCTCGATCTCGATCGACGCGGACGGTCGGACCTGCCGCATCAGCGACGGTTCGTGAACTGCACCGCGAAGTCCAGGTCCTGCGCGTTGACGAGCGCGATGACGGCCTGCAGGTCGTCGCGCTTCTTCGAGGAGACCCGGAGTTCGTCGCCCTGGATCTGGGCCTTGACGCCCTTGGGGCCCTCGTCGCGGATCAGCTTGGTGATCTTCTTGGCGTCTTCGGAGCTGATGCCCTCCTTGAGCGCGATCGAGATCTTGCTCTCGCGCCCGGACGCGCGCGGGTCGCTGGCGTCGAGGATCTTCAGGCTCTGGTTGCGTTTGATCAGCTTGTCCTTGAAGACGTCGAGGACGGCGCTGGCGCGGTCGTCGGCCGAGGCCGAGATCTCGATGGCGGCCTCGCCCTGCCACTCGATCGTGGCGCCGGTGCCCTTGAAGTCGAAGCGGGTCGCGATCTCGCGGGCGGTCTGCCCGAGCGCGTTGTCCACTTCCTGCCGGTCGATCTTGCTGACGATGTCGAACGACGAGTCGGCCATCTGAACTCCTCCATCTGCTGCGTCCCGCTGGGGGCGCTCACGTTTTCATCTGCCGAAGCGGCTGCGCTATTGTTTCGCCTTGTTGTCGCGGCGCCAAACGGCCCGGCGGCGGCACTCCAGGCAGGTTGCCCGAGCGGCCAATGGGAGCGGACTGTAAATCCGTCGGCTTTGCCTTCGAAGGTTCGAATCCTTCACCTGCCACGGACGCCTCCGGTCTCCACCGACCGGGGGCGTTCTTCGTCTCCGGAGCTGGCCTGACCGGGATTCGCGTGATGTGCGGCCGGCGACCGCCACGGTGGCTAGCCTCACTGCGTGACCCGACACAGGAGATGGATCAATCGCGGCGTCCACGCTGCCTGGCGGTGGCTGGAGCGGGCGGGCGAGATCGTCCCCGGCACCCGGGCGGCGGACGCCTTCGGGAGCCTCGGCGAGGGCAGCTGCATCGGATTCCCTGCGGCGACGCTGATGGGCGTCGGCTCGATCCACGTCGGGGCCGGCACCCTGATCGGGCGTCAGGTCACGCTCTCCGTGGGGTACGGAGCGAATGACCAGCGCGCCCCAGAGCGGGGACTGGTGATCGGTGACCGCTGCGTCATCGGGGCCCGGACGAGCCTCACCGCGCACTCCTCCATCGTGATCGGCGACGACGTCTGGTGTGGACAGGACGTGTTCGTCACCGACGCCAGCCACGGCTACCAGGATGCCGAGACACCGATCGGACGACAGTTCGGCGTCCACCAACCGGTTGCGATCGGTGCCGGCTCCTGGATCGGGCACAGCGCGATCATCCTGCCCGGGTCGACGATCGGCCGGAACGTCGTGGTCGCGGCCGGTTCGGTGGTCCGGGGCGTCGTCGAGGACAACGCCGTGGTCGCGGGGTCCCCGGCGCGCGTGATCCGCCGGTTCGAGCCGGGGGTGGGCTGGGTGTCCGCGGCCGGCGACGTGCGCCCGATGCTGCTGCCGCTCCGCGATCCGAGCCCTGGCGGCGACCTCGACGCGGTCGGCTCGTCGGCCCAGGTCTAGTCCGGGGCCAGTCCTGCACCCACCGACCTCCGACGGTTGCTCATCATGCCCACCAGGGATGAGGTGTACGGATGAGGGTTCTCGACGCGATCGGCGACGCGCTCGCCATGTCCGGTGCCATGACGTGGCAGATCACCTGGTCGCTCATTCTCGGCTTCACGCTGTCTGCCATCGTGCAGGCGGTCGTGCGTCGCGAGACCATCTCGCGCCTGCTCGGTGACGACCGACCGGCCACCCTGGCCAAGGCCGCTGGTCTCGGGGCGGCGTCCTCGTCGTGCTCCTACGCCGCCGTCGCGCTGGCGAGGTCGCTGTTCCGCAAGGGCGCCAGCTTCACCTCGGCCATGGTCCTCGAGATTGCCAGTACCAACCTGGTCATCGAGCTCGGCATCATCATGGCGCTCCTGCTCGGCTGGCAGTTCACCCTTGCCGAGTTCGTCGGCGGACCGATCATCATCGTGCTCATCGCGGTGATCTTCCGCTTCTTCGTACGCCAGAAGCTCATCGACGAGGCTCGCGAGCAGGCCGAGAAGGGTCTGGCCGGCTCCATGGAGGGCCATGCCGCGATGGACATGTCCATCCAGGGCGACGGCAGCTTCGCCCAGCGTCTGTTCAACCGCAGGGGGGTGACGTCGGTCAGCCACATCTTCGTCATGGAGTGGATGGCGGTGCTGCGCGACATCGTCGTCGGGCTGTTGATCGCCGGCGCGGTCGCAGCGTGGGTGCCCGACTCGTTCTGGCAGGCCCTGTTCCTGACCGACCACCCGGTCCTGGCCAGGGTCTGGGGCCCCATCATCGGCCCGATCATCTCGCTGCTCAGCTTCGTGTGCTCGATCGGCAACGTGCCGTTGGCCGCGGTCCTCTACAACGGCGGCATCAGCTTCGGTGGCGTTATCTCGTTCATCTTCGCCGACCTCATCATCCTGCCGATCCTGGTCATCTACCGGAAGTACTACGGCACGAAGATGACGCTCGTGCTGCTCGCAGCCTTCTACGCCAGCATGGTCATCGGCGGCTACCTCGTCGAGCTGCTCTTCGGCGGCTTCGGGCTCGTCCCCGACCAGGGCAACACACGCGTCATCGAGCAGAGCATCAGCTGGAACTACACCACCTGGCTCAACATCGCCTTCCTGCTGCTGGCGGTTGCGCTGCTCATCCGCTTCTTCCGCACCGGAGGCCGCGAGATGCTCGCCATGATGGGCGGGTCACCCGACGACACGGGGGGCCACGACCACACGTCCCACGGGGACGCTGTCGAGGATCACGACGAGCACACCACCCCGTGACGTGCTCGCCGTCCTGATCGCGCCGTAGGCCAGGCGCGGCGCTCGTCACGCGACGGCGAGGTAGCCGGCGCAGAGCGCGACGACCTCGTCGAGGAACCGCTCGCGTGAGATCGCCGGCTCGTCCAGGACGTAGCGCACCGCGAGGTTCTCGATCGCCATCACCAGCACCCACGCGGTCGTGGCGTGATCGGTCGACCGGGTCGTTCCGGGGCGGGCCGCGAGGTAGGCCATGACCAGCTCCCGCACCCGCTGCTCCAGGGCCGTACGGCGCTCTCGGTTGCTGGTTGCGGGCAGGTCCTCCATGACGACCCGGAGCAGGTCGACGTTCGCGGCCAGGGCCTCGACGAGGGCATCCGCGGTGTCCCGGATCATCGCGGGCCCGAACTCGCCGAGGCGGTCGGTGAGGGCACCCGCGACCCGGTCTGCCACCTCGTCGGAGTAGCGGTCGATCACCGCGGCGACGATGGCGGCCTTGTTCGGGAAGTACTGGTAGAGCGAGCCGGGGCTGATCCCGGCCCGGTCGGCCACCCGGTTGGTCGAGAAGGCGTCGTACCCGTCGCGGAGCAGCACCTCACGCCCGGCAGCGACGATCCGCTCGACCATCGCCCGGGACCGTTGCTGCTGCGGTCGCTTGCGCGGTGCGACGGACTGCTGACGGCCGGCCATGACGCGAATTGTATGCGAGCGATCACTCGCGTCAGCATGTGTCATGAGCATCGCCGAACAGACAGCCGGCCCAGAGATCCCCCGGAGCGGGTTCCCGACCAGGTTCCGCGAGGCGGAAGCGCGCGGCGCCCGCCTCGGGCGGCCGCTTCGCCGGGTCGGGCGCGTGCAGGGCGTCGACGAGGACCTGATGCGCAGGATCGGTGAGCGACTCGGCGTCCGCGACGAGCCGGGAGCCGGGCTCGCGCATGCGATGCGGTTGCGAGCGGGAGCGGCCGGTCGGGTCACGATGGCGGACTTCCGCCGGGCCCTGCACGAGGGCATCGACGCCGTCGTTGAACCCGCCCCGGCGCTGGTGGACTTCTTCGCGGTCGTCGACCCCGTCCCCGACTGGGTTGACTGGGACCTGCTGGAGCGCGGCGCCCGCGTCTACAACCGGTTCGGCCAGAACGCCGCCGACGTGCTCCTGCAGCTGTCCCTCATCGGCGGCTACCGGTTCGGCGGACCCACCGACCTGCTGGTCGCGACCGGCGGGCTCACCGGCGGCTCGACGCGTCGTCGCCTGGCGGAGACCCAGAAGTGGGTGACCGCCCTGTCTCGACCCGACGCGCTCCGGCGCGACGGCGAGGCCTTCCGGCTCACCGTGCACGTGCGAGCCATGCACGCCCTGGTCAACCAGTCGTTCGAGCCGCGGTGGGACACCGAACGCTGGGGGCTGCCGATCAACCGGGCCGACCAGGCCGCGACGCTGGGGCTGTTCGACGGGGTCCTGCTCCTCGGGGTCCGTGCCCTGGGGGTGCCGGTCCGGGCCGCCGACTCCCGCGCCGTGATGCACCTGTGGAAGTACGTCGGGTGGTTGATGGGCGTCGACGACGACTGGCTCGTCGACCTCGAGCGCGACCGACACCGGATCAACTACCACCAGCTCCTGACCCAGGCCGACATCTCCGAGGCCGGCCCCCGGCTGGCCCGGTCCATCCTCGAGGCGCAGGTCGAGGTCCACACCGGCCGGTTCGCCCGACTGCGCGGCCGCATTGCCCGCGAACGGACGCTGAGCATGCTGACGGTCTTCCTGGGACCCCGGAGCATGCACGAGCTGGGCCTGCCGGTCCGGCCCCCGTGGGCGACGGCGTACGTCGTGGCGCTCAACACCCTGCGCTACCGCGTCCTGGGCGCCACGCCGTGGGGGCGGGTCCGGCTGGACCGCTGGGGGCACCGGGTCACCGCTCGGGTGCTCGGGCAGTACTTCGGTGCCGAGCAGCACGACGTGGGTCGGCTGGACGCACCCCCGGACGTACTCAGCTAGCGGGCGTCGTCGCTCGTCGGGTCGAGCCGGCCGGTGTTGAACGGTGAGTCCTTGCGCGACAGGATCTCGCGCCGTTCCTCCGAGGTCAGCGCCTCGACCTGCGCACCCACGTCCGACGGGAAGCCGGTGACCTCGGGCGCCTCGGTCAGCGGCACGATCGTCTGCACGATCCGGTCCTCGTAGACGTGCATCATCGTGATCGCCTGGTGCCCGTCCACCCCCGAGACGAAGCGCTGGATCGGCGCCGGGTCGGAGGTGTAGCAGCTGGCCGACGCGACCGAGACCGGGATGCCGGCAAAGGTGGAGTAGCTCGAGAAGTGGAAGTGCCCGCCGATGATGCTGCGGACGTCGGTGCCCTCGAGAACGGCAGCCAGCCGGTCCTGCCCGAGCAGCTCGATGATCTCCGCGGCCCGGAGCATCGGCACCGGGATCGGCGGGTGGTGCATCGCCAGCACGGTGCCGTGCGGCGCGGGCGTCGAGAGCACCTCGGCAAGCCAGGCCAGCTGGGCATCCGTGAGCTCGCCGTGGTGGTAACAAGGGACGCTGGTGTCCAGGGCGACGACCCGCAGACCGTCCACGTCGTACACGCGGTCCTGCGGGGCGTCGGAGGACTCCCCGAACAGCCCGGCGGCGTACGGCGCCCGCTCGTCGTGGTTGCCCATCACCCACACCACCTGTGCGCCCAGCGCGGCCGCGGCCGGCTCGACGAGCTCGCGAAGCCGGGCGTAGGCCGCCGGCTCGGCGCGGTCGGCCAGATCGCCGGTGAAGACGAGGACCCCGGGGGCCGGGTCGACGTGCGCGAGCCGCTCGAGCGCCCGCTTCAGGCCGGCCTCGGTGTCGACGACGCCGTACTGGCGGGCTCCGTCCGCGAGGAGGTGCGGGTCGCTCAGGTGGGCGATCGTGTGAGTGGGCGAGGGGTATTGCCCGAACTGCGCGGCTGGCACATGGTTCAGGCTAGAGGGTGGTCCGCAGGCCCCTGGAGGAACACCGGGATCAGCCGGTCGGTGCGCGCCTCGTTCCTCACCAGCGGCAGCAGCTTCGGCATCCAAGCGCGCGCGCCGATGCGCACGGCAACGGGACTCGGAGACCCCCTGGCGCGGACCCTAACGAGCCGGCGCGATCCTTCCGGTGACATCGCCGAGCGAGATCCGGCCGCCGCCGGTGCCGGGCGCGCTGTAGCGGAGCGCCACCTCGTCGCCGTCCTCGAGGAACGTCCGCCCGTCGCCGAACGGCTCTTGTCCGCCCCAGCTGAGCTCGAGGAACGACCCGCGCTCGCCGGCCTCCGGACCGCTGATGGTGCCGGAGCCGAACAGGTCGCCGGTCCGGAGCGAGGCACCGTTGACGGTCAGGTGCGCCAGCATCTGTTGCGGCGACCAGTACATCGTCCGGTACGGCGGCCGGCTCACGACCTCGCCGTTGAGGACCACCTCGACGTCGATGTCGAGCCCGCGCACGCGGCCGGGACCGAGGTAGGGCAGCGGCGTCGGGTCCTGGTCCGGCAGGGCGCACCAGGCCGCGTCGAGCGCGGCCAGGGGCGTGACCCAGTGCGAGATCGAGGTCGCGAACGACTTGCCCAGGAACGGCCCGAGGGGGACGTACTCCCAGGCCTGGATGTCGCGGGCCGACCAGTCGTTGAGGCCGACCACCCCGAAGACGTGCTCGGCGAACGCGTCGTAGGGGACCCGGGAGCCGAGCTCGGAGGGTGCACCGACGACGAAGCCGAGCTCCGCCTCGATGTCGAGCCTCCGGCTCGGGCCGTACGTCGGAGCCGGCGGCCCTGCGGTGGTCGAGCCCGTAGAGGCCCGCTGCCCGCTGGGCCGGACCACGTCGGTGCCGGACACGACGACGGTGCCGGCGCGGCCGTGGTAGCCCACCGGCAGGTGCTTCCAGTTGGGCAGCAGCGGCTGCTGGTCAGGACGGAAGATCCGGCCGACGTTGGCGGCGTGGTGCTCCGAGGCGTAGAAGTCGACGTAGTCGGCGACCTCGATCGGCAGGTGCAGGGCAACCTCGGCCAGGGGGGACGACGCCACTCCGGTCTCGACCAGGCCGGCGACCTCCTCGCGGGTCTGGCGCCACACCTCGGGCCCGAGGGCCAGGAACGCGTTGAGCGAGGGAGCCAGGAACTCCGGCCGTCCGGTCGCTGCGTGCAGGTCGACCACCGTGTTCTCGAACCGGACGCCGACCCGACGCTCGCCCCCGTCGACCGAGAACACGCCGTACGGCAGGTGGTCGATGCCGAAGCCGCTCAAGGCAGGAGCCCCAGGTCCTGGAGGTCGGCCAACGGTTCGTCGACCGAGCAGGAGCCGAAGGACGTGAACCAGCGCCGGGCGCCGGCCAGGTCGAGGGACCGGGCCTGTTCGGCGAGCGCGGCGCCGTCGCGTTGCTCGAGGACCTCGACCGCCTCGGGCACCCCGGCGCCGTCGAACAGCACGCGCGTCGCCACGAGGACGTTCAGGAACCCATGCTGGTCGACGGGGCGATCGAAGTCCCTGGTGTTGGTGTGCCGGACCGCGTTGTGGAGTCCGGCCGTGCACTTGAACGCGGTCTCCCGGTCGAGGGCTGCGTCGATCCAGCGCGCGAGGGCGTGCGGGGCGGGGAACGCCTGCGCCTCGAGGCCGCCGGTGCGGAACTTCAGGCGCAGCCCGTTGGCCGCCACCTCGTCGGCCGCCGCCAGCCAGCCGCCCGTCGACCCGACGTGCGGGAGCTCCACGAACACCGGCACGTCCTCGCCGAGATCACCCTCGGCGCGGGCGGCGTCGACGGCCGTGGACACCCGCCGGGTGTTGCCCGCCAGGTCGTCGGGGTCGCGCAGCGCGATCTCGAGGCCGGCAAGCTCGAGGCCCTGGGCGCGGGCGCAGAACCGGGCCGGCCCGGCGATCTGGCCGGCGCCCCCGGTCACCACGACGGCGACCGGCAGGACACCGCCGGTCGGCGCGACGCTCGGCAGGTCGGTGTCGCGGAGCACGAAGCTGCCGACCAGCGGGTGGTCGCGCTCGACGTAGGCGCGCACGGCGTCGGGGAGGTCGGCATTCCCGGGCGGGAAGATCGCCGCGTCGTCGACCAGTCCGGTCCAGGCGGCTTCCAGTGGAGGCGTCACGCGACTACCCTAACCAGCGAGCACATATCGGACGAGCGCGCTCGATTATCGAACCTCGGAGGCATGATGGCGCACTACCGACAGGTGGGCGAGGTCCCCCCGAAGCGGCACACCCAGTTCCGGGACCCGGCCGGCAATCTCTACTACGAGGAGCTGATGGGCGAGGAGGGCTTCTCCTCCGACTCCTCGCTGCTCTACCACCGCGGCGTGCCCTCCGCCATCGTCGGCTCCGAGGCCTGGGACCTGCCCGACCAGTCGCGCACCCCCAACCACCCGCTGAAACCCCGCCACCTGAAGCTGCACGACCTCTTTCCCTCGGTGCTCGAAGGTTCGGTGCTCGAAGGTTCGGTGGTCGAAGGTTCG
>JAOPXC010000230.1 GCA_025965335.1 Nocardioides sp.
GTTCCACGCGCTCACCACGGAGCCGGCGACCGTGCGCGGCCAGAACTGGTAGAAGTTCTCGCCGAACCGGCTGCTGGCCGGGTCCTCCGGGGTCGCGACCCGGACGTGGTGCCCGCGGTTGTGCTCGATGTAGAAGTGCCCGTAGAAGCTCTGCATCAGGGCGATCTTGGACAGCCAGCGCTCGTGACTCTCCTTCTTGTGGCCGAGCTCGTGGGCGGTGTTGATGCCGATCCCGCCGATGCAGCCGATGGAGACGGCCAGTCCGACCTTCTCGAACAGGGTCAGGCCGCCCTGGAACCCAAGCGGATCACCCTTGGCGAGGAGGTAGAACGCCCCGATGAACCCGACGTACTGGATCGGCAGGAACAGGTAGGTGATCCAGCGGTAGTACTTGTCGCTCTCCAACGCCTCGATCATGTCGTCGGGCGGGTTGGCGCGGTCCAGCCCGACAAACAGATCGATTGCCGGGACGATCACGAGGATCACGATCGGGCCGATCCAGAAGAAGGCACCGATGCCCGTGGCCGCCCAGGCGCCGTACGCGATGAACGCCAGGGACGGGACCACGAGACCGATCAGCCACAGGTAGCGCTTCTTGTCCCTCCACTGCTCTGTCGAGCCGGTGGGGACCGTGGTGTTGGCGATCGCGTCCATCGGAGTTCCTCCTGCGGTTGCTGGTTTACAAGACCGTAGAGGATGTAAACCCTGCTTGACAAGAGGAAGGTGTCTGTAAAGTGTCGGCCGTCACCTTCTGTTGACCGGCTCGGCACCGTCAGGCGTTCTCCTTGCGGAAGACCGACGTGCCCCACCAGAAGGCCAGGCCGAACAGCACGAGCGCCCAGGTGGTCCCCCACATCACCCCGCTGGTGTCCAGGTTGCCCACGAACGCGTCGCGGACCCCGTCGACGATCCAGCGGAACGGCATGAAGTCGCTGGTCCGCTGCAGCCAGCCGGCGCCGATGGTCATCGGCAGCAGGATCCCGCTGAGCAGGAGGATCGGCATCATCACGATGTTGATGACCGGCGCCATCACGTCCTCGCTCTTGGTGGTGAGCGCGAGCGCGTTCGACGCCGCCGCGCAGGCGCCGCCCACGAGCAGGGTGAGCAGGATGCCGAGCGCCACCCCGGTGAGGGCGCCGCGCATGCCCATCGCGAAGCCGAGGCCCACCAGGATGAGCGCCTGGACCAGTAGCTGCAGGATGTCGCGCATCAGCCGGCCCACCAGCAGCGCGGAGCGGCTGGCCGGGGTGACGCGCTCGGCCTCCACCACACCCTCGCGCCACTCCCCGATCAGGCCGAAGCCCGCGAAGAAGGCACCGAACATGCCCAGCTGCACCAGCAGCCCGGGCACGAGGAACGTGTAGGCGTTGGTGGTGCCGCTGTCGAACGACGCGACCAGCGGCTTGAGCAGCGGGCCGAACAGCACGAGGTAGAGGACCGGCTGCATGATGCCGATCAGCACCCACGCCGGGTTGCGCAGGTTCATCCGGATCTGGCGGCGGAAGACCACGCTGCACTCGCGGAGGTAGGTCGTCATCGGTCGGCTCCTTCCAGGGCAGGGGTGGCGCTGCCGGATTCGTCGTACGGCGGGTTCCCCGGCTCGGCGGGTGCTTCGGGGGTGGTGTCGCTGTCGGCGTCGCGCAGCGAGCGGCCGGTCAGCGTGAGGAAGACGTCGTCGAGGGTGGGACGGGCCACCTCGATCGAGTCCAGGGAGACACCGGCGGCGTCGAGGTCGCGCAGCAGGCCGGGAACGACCCGACCGGCACGCGCGACGCGGCCGCGGACGTGTCGTCCCTCGACCTCGATCGCGTCGCTGATGCTGCCGAGCTTGGCGCGGGCGACGGCGACCTGGTCGTCACTGGCGACCTCGAGGTCGACCAGGTCCCCGGAAACCTGCGCCTTGAGGTTGTCGGAGGTGTCGCTCGCGACGATCTGCCCCTTGTCGATGATGATGATGCGGTCCGCGAGGACGTCGGCCTCGTCGAGGTAGTGGGTCGTCAGGAAGACCGTCGCTCCCTTGCGGGACCGCAGGCCCTCGATGTGCTCCCACAGGTTTGCCCGCGCCTGCGGGTCCAGGCCGGTGGTCGGCTCGTCGAGGAAGACCAGGGTCGGGTCGTGGATCAGGCCCATGACGATGTCGAGGCGGCGCTTCTGCCCGCCGGACATGCTCTTGGGCATCCGCTTCCACAGCCCGTCGAGCTGGAGCTGGTCGAACAGCTCGCGCCCGCGGGTGATGGCGTCGGCGCGCCGCATCCCGTAGAGCATCCCGTGGTCGACGACCTCGTCGCCGGCGAAGGCGCCGGAGAAGGTCGAGCCGACCTGGGAGACGTAGCCGATGCTGCGGCGGACCTGCACCGACTCGCTCACCACGTCGTAGCCGGCCACCGTGGCCGTCCCGGCGGTGGGCTTGAGCAGGGTGGTCAGCATCCGCAGCGTGGTGGTCTTGCCGGCGCCGTTCGGGCCGAGGAAGCCGACGACCTCGCCCTCCTCGACGTCGAGGTCGACGCCGTTGACCGCCAAGACCTCCTTCTTGTTCCTGCCCCGGCCGGTGTGGAACGTCTGCACGAGTCCCCGTGCGTGAATCATTCGCATCTCCCTCTTATTCAAGTTTGAACATTATCAGTGTTCAACATTGAAGAGCTGTCGTCAAGCGGCCGCGGCCAACCCGCACACAAGAGACCCGCCCACCGGCGAGAACTCATCGGTGGGCCCTAGGTCCAGCTGATCGCTGTGAGCCGCCGCCGCTCCCCGCCCCGGGCCAGCGCCCCCGCCGCCGGCGGCTCGGCCGCCGTCCGGTTCCACAGGCGCAGGTACAGCTCCACCGCCGGTCCGGTCAGCTCGACGTCGCCCTCGGCCACGGGACCGGTACGCCGCGTGGTCACCGCCGGGCCCGGGCCCACGCTGACCGCCCACCAGTCGTCGGCGTCGTCGGGGACCACCACCAGGCTCAGCTCCTCCTCGGAGCGCAGTCGGGACCGCGGCTTGGTGAGGAACCCGCCGAGCAGCTCGTCGATGCCGTCGACCGCGAGGACCGGGTCGATCCAGGTCTCCCCGGCGTCGGGCTCGCGGCCCAGCGCGGCCGCGAGTGCGTCGACCGCGTGCATGGTCGTCTCGTGGCACTGCCGGCGCGCCCAGAACGCCCGCGGGGCCGGCGCGTCGTTGAGGAACACGATTGCGTGGGCGTCGAGCGGCGCCGCCTCGATGGTCTGGGCCAGCTCGGCGGCCCCCTCCCGCAGCCACTCGAGTGGATCGTTGGCCTCCCGGCCGGCAGCCTCGAAGGCGTCCGGGTCCACGGCTCCGGGTGTGTCGTCGCGCAACAGCGCGGCCGCCCACCGGTGCGCCATGCTCTGGTGGGCGACCAGGTCGCGCACGTTCCAGTCGGGGCAGGTGGGCACCGCGGCGGTCAGCCCGGCGCGGTCGGCGTACCGGACGAAGGCCGCCATCGCGGCGCGCAGACCCTCCAGGTGCTGCGCGGTGCTGAGCTCGGTGGGCACGCCACCGAGCGTCGCACCTCAGCCGTTCAGAAGCGCGCGATATTTCTCGCGGTCGATGTTCATCTGCCACCCGGGGTCGTCGTCCGGCGGGCGCCAGCCCCAGTCCTCGTCGGGGTCGAAACGGAGGCTCCCGACCCGGATGTCGTGCAGGGTCTGACGCAGCCAGGCCAGCTCGGTGACGGCCATGTCGCGCCACAGCATCAGCGAGCGCACCGCGTGCGGGGGACCGAGGTCGCCCTTCGCGGTCGCTGCGTCCGGGAACTGCTCGACGGTCTCCTCCAGGGCGCGGCGCCGCGCCTCGAGGCACGCGACGGCGTTCTCCCTCCCGAGCAGCGGCAGCATGCTGAAGGCCGCGTGGAACGCGACCCTGTCATAGGGGTCCACGGTTTCCAGCGACGAGCGCATCAGCCGGTCGAGCTCCGCGCGTCCCTCGCCGGTGAGCTCGTAGACCGCCACCTCACGGGCGCCGTCCAGCAGGTCGTGACGGACGAGGTGTCCCTGCCCGGTCAGCGTGGTCAGGCCGTGGTAGATCGAGCCGGGGTTCAGGTGCGCCCACTTGTCCACCCGCCAGGAGACCAGCTCGCGCCGGATCTGGTAGCCGTTGACTGGTTCGAAGAGCGCGACCGCACCCAGCAACAGCAGCCGGGTCGTGTGGGCGGTCATGCGCCGAGTCTAGGGACGGGCGGCCGGGAGATCTCGCCGACGAACAGTTGCCTCCGGGACCAGATCCGGAGAGATTGTGAACATGACCGACGACGTCGCAAACCTGCCGTTCGGCATCGACTTCGGCGGCACGGGCATCAAGGGGGCGCCCGTCGACCTCGCCACGGGTGAGTTCGCCCAGGAGCGGGTGCGCATCAAGACGCCGGAGAAGTCCACTCCGGAGAACGTCGCCGAGGTCCTCGCGGAGCTCGTCGGTCAGTTCCCGAAGTCGTCCGCCCCGGTCGGGATCACGGTGCCCGGCGTCGTACGCCACGGTGTCGTCGGCTCCGCGGCCAACATCGACCAGTCGTGGATCGGCACCGATGCCGACCGGCTCTTCACCAGGGCCCTCGGCCGCGACGTGCACGTCGTCAACGACGCCGACGCGGCCGGCCTCGCCGAGGTGACGTACGGCGCCGCAAAGGGCCGCCGGGGCCTGGTCATCCTCACCACCCTCGGCACCGGCATCGGCTCCGCGTTCCTGTACGACGGTGTCCTCACCCCCAACTCCGAGCTCGGCCACCTCGAGATCGACGGTCACGACGCCGAGGCCCGCGCTGCGAACAGCGCACGGGAGTCCGAGGGGCTCTCGATGGAGAAGTGGGCGCACCGGCTGACGACGTACTACCGGACCCTGGAGAAGCTCTTCTCCCCCGACCTGTTCGTGGTTGGCGGCGGCATCTCGAAGCGCTCCGACGAGTTCCTCCCGCTGGTCGACATCGACACCGAGATCGTCCCGGCGCAGCTGCGCAACCAGGCCGGCGTCGTGGGCGCGGCCCTCTACGCGTCGGCCTGACCAGACGTTCCCGGATTTCGGTAGGCGAACAACGCCGTCATGCGCACAATGTCCTGAGAGGGCCGACGAGGGACCGCGTCCAAAGGGAGTCGGGAGATGAGCGAGTCTCCGCCGAAGCCGGCGATCACGCCGAAGGCCGCCCGCAAGACCGCGGCCCGGCCCGGTCAGGTCGCGGGCCAGCCCGCCAAGAAGGCCGCCGCGAAGTCTGCGGCCGGCCGGCCGGCCGCGAAGAAGACCGCGGCCCCGCCCGCCGAAGAGACGACGGTTCCCGCCCCGAGAAGGGCCACCGGCCAGCCCACGGCAGAGAAGACCGTCGCCAGGGCGACCGGAGGGCAACCGGCCGACAGGTCGGCCATCTCGGTGGCCGCCGCCACTGCGGTGACCGTCAGCCTCCCGGTCGAGCCGGACGAGGTGCGCCGTTCGTGGTTCTCCCGCAGGCCCCAGTCCTACTCGCGGGCAGACTGGAGCGCCGGCTGGAGCGAGCACGGCCGCCGGTTGACCGGCCGCAGGACGGTCCTCGTCGTCGTCCCGCTGGTCGTCGCCCTCGCGGTAGTGGCCGCCTTCGGCGCGCACCTGCTCTACGCGGACGCGACGCCGGTCTCCGTCCAGGAGCCGGACGTCACCTGCTGGGACCGGACGCAGGCCCCCGCTTCCGAATGTCCCCTGCCGAGCGGGGTCGACGGCCTGGCCTGGGTGTTCCAGTCGTTCGACCAACAGGACGACGACTGTGTCGACGTACTGCGTGACCACTCCGGCTACCCGGGAGCGACCATGTGGACCTGCACCGCGTCGATCCGCGGGCGCACCGTCGACATCACCTACAGCGAGCTCACCACCGTCTCGTCCGGTCTGGCCCATCACAAGCGCAGGTTCGCCGCCGCCGACCGGAACGCCCTCCCCGGCCCCGACGGCACCGCGGAGCGCTATGTGTGGCGACAGCCCGAGCCGGCAGGCGGGGTCTGGCGGATGGCGGCGATGTACGCCGACTTCCCGTACGCCGTCCTGGTCGAGGCGTCCACGCTGCGCGACCGGGACCGCGCCTACCGCAGCCTCGTGCGCTCGCGCGACCCGAGGCACCTCACGGTGACCTCAGGTTGAACTGCACGTCCCCGCGCCTACTGCCCCCGGATGGCCGCTGCCACGGCCCTCGGGACGTCCGGGTGGAACACGGTCGGGATGATGAAGTTCGGGTTCAGCTCCTCGTCTCGTACGACGTGGGCGATCGCCGTCGCGGCCCGCAACAGCATCTCGATGGAGATCTCGGAGGCCCGCGCGTCCAACAGACCGCGGAACACACCGGGGAAGGCCAGCACGTTGTTGATCTGGTTGGGGTAGTCGGAGCGTCCGCTGGCCACGACCGCGGCGTACTTCTCGGCCTCGGCCGGATCCACCTCAGGGTCGGGGTTGGCCAGCGCGAAGACCACCGGGTCCGCCGCCATGTCCTTGATCCACTCCGCCTCCAGCAGACCCGGGCCGCTCACCCCGACGAACACGTCGGCGCCGGCCAGGCCCGCGCGCAGGTCGCCGCGCACCCGGCGCGGGTTGGTGGCCTCGGCGAGCTGCTTCTTGGCGCCGGTCAGGGTGTCGTCGTCGGCCGAGAGGCAGCCCTCCCGGTCCCAGACCACGACGTCGGTCGCGCCGGCCGCGAGCAGGAGCGTGACGATCGCGGTACCCGCGGCCCCGCCGCCCGCGACCACGGTCCGCACCTTGGGTAGTTTTTTGTGGACCACGCGCAGGGCGTTGGTCAAGGCGGCGAGCACCACGATCGCGGTCCCGTGCTGGTCGTCGTGGAACACCGGGATGTCGAGGCTGGCGCGCAGCCGCCGCTCGATCTCGAAGCACCGGGGCGCGGCGATGTCCTCCAGGTTGATGCCGCCGAAGCCGGGCGCGATCATCTCGACGGCCCGCACGATCTCGTCGGTGTCCTGCGTGGCCAGGCAGATGGGCCAGGCGTCGATGTTGGCGAAGCGCTTGAACAGCGCCGCCTTGCCCTCCATCACGGGCAGGGCCGCGCCCGGACCGATGTTGCCGAGGCCGAGCACCGCGGAGCCGTCGGTGACGACCGCGACGGAGTTGCCCTTGACCGTCAGCGTCCAGACGTCCTCGGGGTGCTCGGCGATCGCCATGCTGACCCGGCCGACGCCGGGGGTGTAGGCCATCGACAGGTCGTCGCGGTTCCTCAGCGGGACCTTGGAGCTGACCTCGATCTTGCCGCCGAGGTGCAGCAGGAAGGTGCGGTCGCTGGTCTTGTAGACCTCGACTCCGTCGATGGCGTTGACCGCCGCCTCGAGCTCCTGCGCGTGGTCGGCATTGCTCGCCGAGCAGGTGACGTCGACGACCAGCCGTTCGTGGCTGGACTCGGCGACGTCGATCGCGGTGACGACACCACCCGCCTGGGCGATCGCGGTCGCGATCGCGCCGACGACGCCGTGGTCGGGCGCCGTGAACAGGCGCATGGTGATGGAGTACGACGAGGTGGTGGCGGCGCGATGTGACGACATTGCCTCACCTTGGCCGCCGTGGGGGGTTACCAGCAAGTCACCTTGGTGGTCGGGTCCTCGGTCTCAGGTCGTGATGCCGAGGTGGTCCAGCAGGTTCTTCGAGAAGCGGTCACCCATGGTGCCCATGACGCCCTTCATGGCCGCGGTCACGGCCGGGGACGAAACCTTGGGCAGGGGTAGGTCGAGCGTGATCTCGAGGCTGGTGGCCAAGTGGGTGCCGGCGCCGACGTCCGTCAGCTGGTACCAGCCCTCCACTCCGGAGCGCTCCTTCGTGCCCGGCGGCGGCTCGTGGTGGAACTCGATCCGCTCGAGGTCGTCGAAGACCATCCGCTCGGTGAACGACGGCGCGACCTTGAGGCCGAGCACGTCGAGCCCGGACATCTCCCACCGCCAGCGGTCGCCGTCCGCGGTGATCCGCTTGAGGAACGGCGTCAGCCGGGCGACGAGGTCCGGATCCACCAGCACGTCCCAGATGGCCTGCCGGGGCGCGGCCACCACGGCTTCGGCTGAGGTCCGCGACGAGAAGCGCGCCATGTCAGGCCGCGGGCGCCGGCTCGGAGAACAACGGGTCGTCGACGGAGCGCGCGGAGGAGTCGTGGCGGGAGCTCATGGCGCCAAGTGTGGCAAAGCCCGTCACCCGACCATGCGGCCGGTGACCCGGGCGGGTTGCTGGTAGCCCACCGGGTTGGCGTGTCCGTCGAGGTAGACGCGCAGCATCCGCCCACCCAGGTCGAGCACGATCTCGTCGTCCTCGATGACCGTCACCTCGCCGCAGGCGGTGTAGACGAGCCCGTCGATGCGGTCGAGCACGGCACCGGGCGGGCAGCGCTCGACGTCCTCCACCGCGACCATCCGCAGCTCCGGGCGGAACCTGCCGCGGTACCGCAGGAGCAGCACCGTGCACACCAGGAGCGCCAGGTCGGCGAGCAGGGTCAGGATCAGCCCGAGGTGCCCGGTGACCTGTCCGTCGGCCTGGTACGCCGACGGGTGCCCCGGGAGCACCCGCACCCGGAGGCTGCCGCTGGCCACCGCCGCGTCGTACGTCGCACCGTCGACCTCGGCGGTCCACCTGGCCTGGTCGGGGTCGACGTCCTTCGGGAACGTGAACTCGAGGAGGTGCTCGGAGCCACGAACCTGGTGGTCGGTGACGGTCGCGGTCACGTCCTCCCCGGACCGCTCGACCCGCCACTTGGTGAACGAGCTGTGCAGCAGCGGGAGGTTGATGATCGCCGCAAAGACCAGCACCAGCAGGATCTGCGACAGCCGCCGGTTGCGGATCATCGGGCCTCCTCGCCCCACGGGCTGCCCCACGCGGCGCCGTGGACGAAGTCCTGCAGCGGCCGGCGGTGGCGCTCGCGCTGTTCGCGCTCGCGGTCGCGGTCGTCCACCTCGACGGCGGTTCCCCGGCGACCGATCGCGATGCCGCTGACCACCCGGTAGTGCTCCGGAACTCCGAGGTCGCGGGCCACCGCGTCCTTGTCGAAGCCGCCGAACTGGTGGGCGTGCAGGCCCATCGAGCGAGCCTGCAGGGTCATGTGCGCCGCGGCCTGGCCGAGGTCGTAGTAGGAGAGGGCCGCGGCCTTCACGCGCGAGCCGTCCGGGTCCGCCGGATCCGCAGCGACCCGGGCGGCGGTGATGATCACGACCGCCGCTCGCGGTACCCAGCCCGCGTTGCCCCTGCTCAGGTGCTCGACGAGGGCGACATGGCTGGGGCCGCCGCGCTCGGCCATCACGAACGCCCAGGGCTGCAGGTTGCCCGAGCTCGGCGACCACTGCCCCGCGCGCAGGATCCGTATCAACTCGTCGCGGCCCAGGACGTGCCGGTCGTCGAAGATGCTCGGGCTCCACCGCGAGCGCATCGGCTCGGCCAGCGCCTCGGCGCCGGGCATCGGGGCGTGGACGCGGTCCCCGGGGTTCGACATGGCGTCAGTATTCACGGGGGCTGACACCGCACCACTCCGCCCTCCGTAACCGGACACGACAAGCGTCCCCGGAATCGTCCGGGGGCCCCTCATCAGTGAGCGAGCCGGCGTTCTGCACCCGGAGGTCATCGCCCGGCGACTTCGACGGCCGTTGGAAGACCCCGCACCGTGGGCCTATGCGCTGATGCGCTTGCGGAGCTCCTGGCGGGCCAGCGAGTTCTTGTGCACCTCGTCGGGGCCGTCGGCGAACCGGAGCGACCGAATGTTGGCGTACGAGGCGGCCAGCGGGAAGTCCTGCGAGAGACCCGCGGCACCGTGGACCTGGATCGCCTTGTCGAGGATCCACTCGACGGTACGCGGCGTGGCGATCTTGATCGCCTGAATCTCGGTGTGGGCGCCCTTGTTGCCGACCGTGTCCATCAACCAGGCCGTCTTGAGCACCAGCAGCCGGAGCTGTTCGATGCGCACCCGCGACTCCGCGATCCAGTCGCGCACCACGCCCTGTTGGGCCAGGGGCTTGCCGAATGCCACGCGGTCATTGGCGCGATCGCACATCAGTTCCACGGCCCGCTCCGCCAGGCCGATCGAGCGCATGCAGTGGTGGATGCGGCCAGGACCGAGACGGGCCTGGGCGATGGCGAACCCCTCGCCCTCCCCTCCGATGAGGTTCACCGCCGGGACCCGCACGTCGTGGAACTCGATCTCCGCGTGGCCGCCGTGCTCGCGGTCGTCGAAGCCGAACACCTGCATCCCTCGCTTGATCTCGACACCGGGCGTGTCTCGCGGCACCAGGATCTGGCTCTGCTGGCGGTGCCGGTCCGCGGCCGGGTCGGTCTTGCCCATCACGATCAGGATCTGCGCGTCGGGGTTCATGGCGCCGGTCGTCCACCACTTGCGTCCGTTGATGACATAGC
>JAOPXC010000250.1 GCA_025965335.1 Nocardioides sp.
AGCTCGCGCCGGTGATCGCCGGGCAGCGCGACGCCCGCCGGGCCGAGAAGGCGCTGCGGTCGGCGGAGTCGAAGGCCCAGAAGGAGTCCATCGTCGCCGAGGCCGAGAAGCTCGCCGAGGGGAGCGACTGGCGCCACGGCGCAAACCGGCTCCGCGAGCTGCTGGACCAGTGGAAGGCGCTCCCCCGCATCGACCGGGCGTCCGACGACGCGCTGTGGCGGCGGTTCTCGACCGCCCGCACGTCGTACACCCGGCGGCGCAAGACGCACTTCGCCGAGCAGAGTGAGAAGCGCGACGCCGCTCGCAGCGTGAAGGAGCGTCTCGCGAAGGAGGCCGAGGAGCTCGCGACCTCCACTGATTTCGGCCCGACGGCGGGCCGCTACCGCGACCTGATGCGGGACTGGAAGGCCGCCGGCCCGGCTCCCAAGGACGTGGACGACGCACTCTGGAAGCGGTTCCGGGGGGCGCAGGACACCTTCTTCGGCGCCCGTGACGCGGCCGTTGCGGCCGAGGACGCGGCGTTCGCCGCGAATGCCGAGGTCAAGGAGAAGCTGCTCGTCGAGGCGGAAGCGTTGCTGCCGGTGACGGACCTCGAGACCGCCAAGAAGGCCTTCCGCGACATCGCGGACCGGTGGGACGCCGCCGGCAAGGTGCCCCGGGACCGGATGAAGGAGCTCGAGGCCCGCATCCGCAAGGTCGAGCAGGCGATCCGCAGCATCGAGGACGAGCAGTGGAAGCGGTCCGACCCGGAGAAGTCCGCGCGGGCCGACGACATGGTCACCAAGCTCGAGGACGCGATCGCCAAGGTGGAGGCCGACCTGGCCAAGGCCCGGACCGCCGGGAACGAGAAGTTGGTCAAGGAGCTCGAGGAGAACCTCGAGTCGCGCCGGTCGTTCCTCGACATGGCGAAGCGGGCCAGCGCGGACTTCTCCGGCTGACCCGCCCCGCGTCTCCTCAGAAGTGCTGCTTGAGGTACTGCCGCCCAAGCTTCTCCAGATCGGCTCCGCTCCGCAGCGGCGGGCAGAGCGGCAGGCAGACAGTGTCCGGGGGCACGAAGGCGTCCGGAACCTCGCCGCCCATCCGGTAGACCGCCACCTTGGCGATGGCCGGCGGCGCGCAGCCCTCCCCGCACGCGTCGGCCGGAGCTGCCGGCACGTAGACCGGCAGTGTCAGGGTGTCACCGTTCTGCACCGAGACGGGGAACGTCGAGGTGCACTTGGGGATGAAGAAGTCGCTCGTGAGCGTGCAGGCGTTGAGCATGGCATCGACGTTGAGAGTCTCATCCATTCCGGGATCTCCGAGGAAGAGGAACGGCGCCAGGATCGAGTTCGTGTCGATGAAGATCCCCTGCACGGTCACGAGGTAGTTGCCCGGGCCGGTGAGCGCGATCGGGTCCCCGCTCGCGCCGTACAGCTCCATCAGCCCGGCTGTGTCCGGGCTGGAATACCCGTCGAAGCCGTAGTAGTCGAGGAAGACCAGGCTGCCGTCACCAGTGAGACCCCGCGCGCCGCGGGGACCGGTCGGACCGGTTGGACCGGCCGGACCTGTCGGCCCCGGTGCACCCTCGCCGACAGGACCGCTCGGGCCGGCCGGGCCTGTCGGCCCCGGTGCACCCTCGCCGACCAGCTCCTCGATCTGCGCCTTGGTGGCGTCGCTGAGCGACTTCTCCCACGTCACGGCACCGGGCGCGATGTTGTAGTTCTTGACGCTGTCCTCCGCCAAGTCCTGCGACCTGATCGTGTGGTTCCTGATGTCCTGCGACGTGATCAGCTTGCCGGCCACGGCGCCGGAGGTCCCGGCGACCACGAGGGTCAGCGCGAGTGCTCCGGCGACGGCCATTGCCCTCCCGGAGGGGCGGAACGAGCGCATGCGAAAGCCTTTCGGTTGCGAAATGGGATACCCGCAACCTAGGACTGTCCGACGTGCGCCGGGCCGGAATGGGAGTCGGACCAGGGCGCGGTCCAGACCGGAATCGTCGACGATTCGCGCCTCACTGCGTGACGCGGTAGGCGTCGAAGACACCGGGCACCGAGCGCACGGCGCGGAGGACCGTGTCGAGGTGCTTGGTCTCGGCCATCTCGAACGTGAACCGGCTCTTGGCCACCCGGTCGCGGGTGGTGGAGAGGTTCGCGCTGAGGATGTTCACGTGCGCGTCGGAGAGCACCATCGTGATGTCGGAGAGCAGGCGCGCGCGGTCCAGGGCCTCCACCTGGATGTTGACCAGGAACGTCGACTGCCCGGTCGGCGCCCACTCGACCTCGAGCAGGCGCTCGGGTTGCGTCTGCAGGCTCTTGGCGTTGGTGCAGTCGGTGCGGTGGACCGACACTCCGCCGCCCTTGGTGACGAAGCCGAGGATCGCGTCGGGCGGGACCGGCGTACAGCACCTGGCGAGCTTCACCCACACGTCCGGTGAGCCCTTGACGATGACTCCGGCGTCGCCCCCGGAAGCCACCTTGGACTTGCCCCGGCGGCCGGTGATCGTCACGGCCTCCGAGAGGTCCTCCGCGGCGCCCTCGTTGCCCCCGTGCAGCTCGATCACGTGGCGTACGACGGCCTGGGCGCTGAGGTTGCCCTCCCCCACGGCCGCGTAGAGGGCCGACACGTCCGCGTGGTGGAAGTGCACGGCGGCCAGCATCAGCGACTCGTGCGACATCAGCCGCTTGAGGGGCAGCCCCTCCTTGCGCATCAGCCGGGCGATCTGCTCCTTGCCCCGCTCGATGGCCTCCTCGCGGCGCTCCTTGGTGAACCACTGCCGGATCTTGGA
>JAOPXC010000275.1 GCA_025965335.1 Nocardioides sp.
ACGCCCGCCCGGCGGGTCGCGCCGAACGCCGCGAGCTTCGCGTTGCGCAGGTCCAGCTCCTGGCTCGCGCGGCGGAAGAACTCGGTGTCCTTGGGGTTGGCGCCCGGCCAACCGCCCTCGATGTAGCCCACGCCCAGCCCGTCGAGCTGGCGCGCGATGCTGAGCTTGTCGGCGACGGAGAGGTTCAGACCCTCCTGCTGCGCGCCGTCGCGGAGCGTCGTGTCGTAGACGTGAAAGTCGCCGTGCAGGTCCATCGCTGGGGTTCCTGTTCAAGGGGTTGCTGTTGAAGTTCTCTCGACAGCAGCCTGCGTTCCTCAGGCTGCTGTCTCGGGCACAAAAAAACCTCTCGGGAGTCGAGAGGTCGGCGCGTCGGTCTCCGTGGTGGCGGAGGGCGACGCGCTAGCAAATGCTGATCTCGACTCGGTCGCTTCGCGACCTGCTCGATCCAGGGATCACGCGGTGCTGCATGGGACCCATGGTGCCACGGCACTCCCGGTCGCGGGCGCGCGATCCCGGGATGCGGATGCGCGAACGCCTCCGCGGGGCGCGGCGCGTGCCTAGATTGGTGCGGTGTCCGAACCCGTGCGTGCCCGGAGTCGACCCGGGGCCGCCGGGGCCGCCGTGCTCGCCGTGCTCGCCGCCGCGCTGGTCCTGCTCCCACCCGTGACGGCGACCGGCGACGCCGGGCCGCCTGCCACCGGGGCTCGCGCCGACGCCACCCCCCTCGTGAACCCGTTCGTGGGCACGGGTGGGCAGGCGCCCTGGCTGAGCGGCGACACGACGCCCGCCGCGGCACGGCCGTTCGGGATGGTGCAGCTGGGGCCGGACACCACGTCCGACGCAGCGTCCGGCTCCCCGTCGACCACGGCCTCCGGCTACGCGGCCGGCGACGACCTGGTGCGCGGGTTCTCCGCGACCCATCTCTCCGGTGCGGGCTGTCCCGCGTTCGGTGACGTGCCCGTCCTCCCGGTCGTCGGGAAGCTGCCGACCGACCCGGCGTCCGCGACGGTGCGCTTCTCGCACGATCACGAGCGTGCCGGCCCGGGGTGGTACGGCGCGACGCTCGACAACGGCGTCCGCGTGGCCCTGGCCGCCGCCGACCGGAGCGGGCTGGCGACGTACACCTTCCCTGCGGGTGCGCGAGCCCGGCTGCTCATCAAGGCCGCGGGCGGGCTGGTCGGCACCGAACGGGCGCGGGTCAGGTTCCCCAGCCGGAGGGAGGTTGCCGTCGTCGCGCGGGCTCGGGGCTTCTGCGGTGCTCCGAGCTCGTACGACGTGCACGTCCTGCTGCGCTTCGACCGGGCGGTCAGCGGGCGACGCTCCTGGTCCGGGGACCGCCCCGGGGCGTGGGTCGCCTTCGACACCGACGACGACCCGGTGGTCCACGTCCAGGTCGCCGTCTCCTTCGTCGACGCGACCGGGGCCCGCCGCAACCTCGACACCTCCTCCACCGGCTGGTCCTTCACGAGGCTCCGTGAGGCCGCCGGGAGCGCCTGGGACCGCGAGCTGGGTCGGGTCCGGGCGACCGGCGGCTCGCTCACGGACCGGCGGCTCCTCGACACCGCGCTCTACCACGTGCTGCTGAACCCGATGACGGTCAGCGACGCCGACCGCCGCTATCCCGGCTTCGACGGGCTGGTGCACCGGGTGTCGCCCGGTCGCCGCCAGTACACCGCGCTCCCCGGCTGGGACGCCTACCGCACCACGCTCCCGCTGCTCGCCTGGCTGCGCCCGGACGTCGCCTCGGACGTGGTGCGGTCGCTGCAGCATGCCGCGGGCCAGTCGGGCTGGATGCCGCGCTGGCCCCTCGTCGCGTCGGAGACCGGGGTGATGAACGGGGACTCGGCCGCGCCGATGATCGCCGCGGCCCACGCGTTCGGCGCGCGTGACTTCGACCTGTCCGCCGCCGTCTCCCAGCTGGTGCGTCAGGGCGACGTGACCGACTCCCCCGGCCGGGGCTGGTTCGAGCCCCGGCCCGGGCTCGACGACTACCTGCGCCTGGGATACGTGCCGAACACGACCCCGGAGCGCGGCTGGTCGCAACCGCACGGGGCCTCGACGACGCTCGAGTACGCCGTCGACGACTTCGCGGTCGCCCGGCTGGCGGCCGCCGCAGGACGAGTTGGCGTGGCACGTCGGTACCTGGGGCGCAGTGGGTCGTGGCGGGCACTCGTGGACTCCGACCGCGGACTCCTGCTGCCGCGCGGCGCCGACGGAGAGCTTCCCGGTCCGGGCTACCAGCCCGGCACCTGCTGCGACGGCTTCCAGGAGGGCAACGCGGTGCAGTACGCCTGGTCGGTGCCCCAGGACATGGCCGGTCTGGTGCAGGCCCTGGGGTCGCGCCAGGACCTGTTGACGAGGCTCGACGACTTCCACGCCGACCTGAATGCGGGCGCCGGGAGCCCACGGGCGTGGCTGGGCGACCAGCCGTCGTTCGAGACGCCCTGGGCCTATCTGTGGCTGGGCGCGCCCGCGCGGAGCCAGGACGTCGTGGCCCGGGCGCGCGCGGAGCTCTGGAGCGACACCGTCGACGGCCTGCCCGGCAACGACGACCTGGGCTCGCTGTCGGCGTGGTACGTCTGGGCCTCGCTCGGCCTGTACCCGCTGACCCCGGGCACGGCGAACGTCGCCCTCGGCACCCCGGCCTTCACCAACGTCACGATCCGCTCGGCCGGCGGCGGCTCGACGTCGATCGAGCGAGTCGGCACGGGCGCCCACGTCCAGCAGGTGCTGGTCGACGGCACCCCGAGAACCGTTTCCTGGGTGCCGTTCGGACCGGGTGCGCGCCCGCGGCGGCTGGTCGTCGTCACCACGGACGACCCGGATCCCGGGTGGGGCACCGGCCTCGAGGACGCGCCCCCGTCCTACCCCGGCGGCTAGGGGAAGGGCGCCGGTCACCGTCCACCCGGACCGGGCCCCCGGTGCGAGCTGAACGGCCGGTCCTGTTGCGGGGTCCAGCTGGTGCCGGAGGCGGCGACCCGCAGGCCGGCCAGCGCGGCGACGACGAGGAGGACGGCGACCGCACCCAGCCAGGTGCGCCCGCTGCGGGAGAGCGCGTTGACCACGCGCGACAAGGGAGACCGCACCCGCGAGCCGCCGGGCCCGGTCCACACCGAGGCCCCGAACACGACGCCGCTGACGAAGAGGGTGGTCGCAACTCCCGCGGCGAAGGCGTAGCAGATCAGCGCCCCCGCCGTCGCGAGGCCGAGCGCCCAGAGCTGCAGCATCACGGTGCTGCCGATGGATCGGACCAGGTGCCAGGGTGCGGCGAGCAGGAACCGCGCGCCGTCGTACCACCTGCGACCGCGCACGCGTCGACGGTCACCCGCCGCGCTGGCGGCCAGTGACCCGCTGCGCAGCAGCCAGACCAGGAGTAGCAGCGCCCCCGTGGCCAGCCAGGGGAACGCGGCGAGCAGCGCGCCCGCCGCGACCGCCCCGGCCGAAAGGAGGACCCCGCGCCGAAGCCGTTCGGCCAGCGGAGGGCGCGGCTCGACGTACGGCGCGTCCCAGGGCTGCTCGACGCGGGTGGGATCCAGACGGCCGGGGTCGAGCGGCATCGCGAAGGTGTGCGGCGCCGGTTCTGGCGTTGCGTAGCCCACCCGCTCGGTCACGTCGTTCTGGCGGGCCTGGGCGGCGAGCGCGAGCGGCAGCGTGAACAGGTCTTCCGCTGCGGTCGGGACGGGAGGTACGGCGGCAGCGCCGGGCGCCACCTGGGGCCGGAGCCAGCCGAGGATCGCATCGAGGGTCGGGCGGCGCGCCGGGTCGGGCTCGAGGGCGGCAGCCACGAGCCGGCCCAGCTCGTGCGGCAGGCCCGTGAGGTCGTGCTCGCCGCGGCGGACCCGGTCCATGATCGCCATCGAGGGACCGCGTCCGAACGGCGGCCGGCCGGTGCCGGCGTACGCGACGGTGGCCGCCCAGGAGTGCACGTCGGAGGCCGGGGTGGCGTCGTCGCCGTGCAGGATCTCGGGGGCCAGGTAGCCCGGGGTCCCGAGCAACCAGCCGGTGTGGGTCAGCTTGGGGTCGTCGGCCACCCGGGCGAGCCCGAAGTCGATCAGGATCGGGGTGCGGCCCTCCATCAAGACGTTGGACGGCTTCACGTCGCGGTGCAGCACCCCGACGGAGTGCACGGACGCAACCCCCTCTGCCAGGCAGGCCGCGAACCAGGTCAGGTCGGCGCCCTCGACCTGCCCCTCCTCGAGCACGAAGTCGTGCAGGGACAGGCCGGGCACGTAGCGGGTGGCGACGAACGGGATGGCTGCCCACGGGTCCGCGTCGACGATCTCCGCGACCCAGCGGCTGCGGATGCGACGCAGCGAGCCCACTTCGCGCGCCAGCCTGGCCCGCGCCTCCTCGTCGCCCACGATGTGCGGTCGCAGGACCTTGAGGGCGACCCGGTCGCCGCCCGGCTTGCGGGCAAGGTGGACGACGCCCATGCCCCCCTCGCCGATCCGGGAGAGCAGCGTGTAGTCGCCCACCATGGTCGGCCCCGACGCGGCCGGTCCCGACGGCCCTGCCTGCAGAGTCACGAGGATGAGGCTACCGAGGCCACCCGGACGCGCGCGGCAACGCGCTGCTCGCGCCCCACCGCGGTCGCCGCCCTGCCCTGCCTCACCGGGTCTCGACAGGCTCTACCGGCGGGGGTCGCCGCCCTGCCCTGCCTCACCGGGTCTCGACAAGCTCGACCGGCGGGGGTCGGGTCTCGACGGGCTCGACCGGCGGGGGTCGCCGCCCTGCCCTGCCTCACCGGGTCTCGACAAGCTCGACCGGCGGGGGTCGGGTCTCGACCGGCTCGACCGGCGGGGGTCG
>JAOPXC010000327.1 GCA_025965335.1 Nocardioides sp.
GCCACAGCCCGAACAGCTCGGGCAGCTCCCAGCAGCCGGTGGCCCGCAGGGAGACCCCGCGGCGGCCGGTACGACGCAGCTCGCCGCGCACCACCAGCAGCCAGGAGTGGAAGACGGTGGCGGCGTACGGGCCCTGGGCGTCCTCGAAGAAGGTCGCGTCGACCGGGCCGGTGGAGTCGTCGAGGGTCAGGAAGATGACCCGGCGCCCCGAGCGGATCGGCGGGGTCTGGGTGGCGACCTTGACTCCGGCGACCAGCAGCTCGGCCCGGCTCCGCCGCGACAGCAGGTCCCTGCTCCGCGTGGTGCCGAGCTCGTCGAGGAACGTGGCGTAGGTGTCCACGACGTGCCGGCTGGCGTCGAGTCCGAGGATCTCCAGCTCCGCCTTCATCTGCTCCTCCGCGGTCATCTCCGGCAGTCCGGAGACCTGGCCCTCCCCCGGCTCGTCGCCGAGGTCGAGCGCGAGCTGGACCGAGGTGACCGGGCGCGGGGTGGAGGTGGCCCGGGACTGTGCGGCGGCCTTCGCCCACACGCCCTGGTCGGCCAGGGGGTGCCGCTCGAGCTCGGGGGCACCCTCGCGTTCGCGGGGCTCGGAACTGTTGCGGGCGGCAGCGCCGTCGGCGCGCTCCCGTGCGGGCGAGGGGGCTGAGCTGGCGGTGGACCAGGACTTCCGCCCGGCCAGTCCGCGGCCCCGGCCGGCCCGCTCGACGGCGCGGGCGTGGCGGTCGAGCTCGGCCGTCTGCAGCAACAGGTCACGCCGGGTGACCTTGCCGCGGCGGCGTACGGTGCCGTCCCCGAGCGGCGACCCGATGCCGTAGATCGAGTCGAATCCGCCGGCCAGCACCAGCCGCTCGACGATCGGCCGGGAGACCCGCGCGCGGTGCCAGAAGTCGGTCAAAGACTGATAAGGAGACGGCCACTCTCCTGATGTGCCACCGCGGGTGGCAACGATCCGGTTGACCTCGGCCTCGTTGATGCCCTTCACCTCGGCCAGCGCCAGCCGGATGCCGTAGTCGCGGCCGTCGGGCACGCCCGGCTCGGGCTCGGGCCGGTCGAACCGTCCGACCCGCTCCACGACGTAGGTCTTCTCGCTGTTGTTGACGTCGAGGCCGAGGATCGCGATGCCGAGGTGGCGCGCCTCGTCGAGGATCAGCCGTTTGGGGTACATGCCCGGGTCGTGGGTCAGCACCCCGGACAGGAAGTGCGCCGGCCAGTGCGCCTTGAGCCAGGCCGACTGGAAGGTCGGCAGTGCGAACGCCGCCGCGTGGGCCTTGCAGAAGCCGAACGACGCGAAGGCCTCCAGGATCTTCCAGATCCCCTCGACCACCCGGAGCGGGTAGCCGTGGCCGAGGGCTCGCGGGAAGAACCACAGCTTCGCCTCGGCCATCCCCTCGGCGTCGCCGAGCGAGCGGCGCACCTCGTCCGCCTCGGCGTTGGAGATGCGGGCGAAGCGGGCGATGATCTCGATCACCTGCTCGTGGAAGACCACCACGCCGTGGGTGGAGCCGAGGATCGGGCGCAGGTCGTCGTGGAGGTACGTCGGGGTCTTCCAGCCCTGCTTGGACTCGAGGTACGGCGTGATCATGTCGCTCTTGACCGGACCCGGCCGGAACAGCGAGATGTCGGTGATGATGTCCTCGAAGCTCTCGATGCCGGACTTGCCGACGAGCTCGCGCTGACCGGGCGACTCGATCTGGAAGACGCCGAGGGTCAGGGCCTTCGAGATCATCGCGTAGGTCGGCTCGTCCTCGAACGACACCTGCTCCTGGTCGTCGAGGTCGATCTCCTCGCCGTCGAGCCGCTCGATCTCCGCGACCGCGTGCGCCATCGAGGACTGCATCCTGATGCCGAGCACGTCGAGCTTGAGCAGGCCGAGGTCCTCGACGTCGTCCTTGTCGAACTGGCTCATCGGGAAGCCCGCGAAGCTCGCCTCCACCGGCGTCCGGTCGAGCAGCGTGGCGTCGGAGAGGAGCACCCCGCAGGGGTGGACCGCGACGTGGCGGGGCAGCCCGTCTAGCCGTTCGACGAGCTGGAACATCAGGTCGAGCCTCTCCTCGCCCAGCCCGCTGGCCCGCAGCTCGGGCAGCTCACGCAGCGCGACCCGGGCGTCGCGGGCCCGGATGTGCGGGAACGCCTTGGCGATCGCGTCGGTCTCGCTCGGCGGCATGCCGAGCGCCGCCCCGACGTCGCGGACGGCATGGCGGACCCGGTAGGTGTCCATCATCGAGACGCAGACACAGCGCTCGCCACCGAAGCGGTCGAGGATCCGCTCGTAGACCTCGAGCCGCCGGGCCGACTCGACGTCGACGTCGATGTCGGGCAGCGCCTGGCGCAGCGGCGAGAGAAACCGCTCCATGAGCAGGCCGTGCCGGATCGGGTCGACCCCCGAGACGCCGAGCAGGTAGTTGACCAGGCTGCCCGCACCCGACCCACGGGCGGCGCACCGCACCCCCATCTCGCGGATCAGGTCGGTGACGTCGGCGACGGTGA
The DNA here is from genome assembly GCA_025965335.1 of Nocardioides sp. Taxonomy (GTDB): domain Bacteria; phylum Actinomycetota; class Actinomycetes; order Propionibacteriales; family Nocardioidaceae; genus Nocardioides. Next base: position 2,488 of record JAOPXC010000327.1, read on the forward strand.
GGAAGTACGACGCGTAGCCGAGGCCCCGGATCATCTCCAGCTCCTGGTCGAGCCGGGGCCAGATCACCCCGCGCGGCGCCGAGCCGTAGCGGTCGCCGATCGCGCCCTCGCACCGTGCCCGGAGCAGGCCGTCGGACGTGTCCTCCGTTGGTCTCGACAAGCTCGACCAGCGAGAAGGGGACAGCTCGAACTCGGGGAAGTGGATCTCCCCGAGGCCGAGGTCGCGCCGAGGGTCGAGGGCGCAGCGGTCGGCCACCGAGCGGGTGTGGGCCAGCAGCCGCCGGGCCTCGCGCTCGGGGTCGTCGGCCAGCCCCGCCATCCGGCAGATCTCCTCGGCGATCTCCTGCATCTGCTTGCCGGACTTGAGGAACCCCTCGGCGTTGCCCCGGTCCAGGTGCCTCCGGTCGAGTGCGACCAGTCGACGGGCCGCGTCGAGGACGTCGAGGGTGGCGGCGTCGCGGCGGTCGGCGTAGCGGACCGCGTTGCTGAGCACGGCGCCCAGCCCGGCCCGGCGAGCGATCGCCGCCATCCGGGCGGCGTGCGGGGTGGTGCCCGGGCCCCAGCTGCCCGCAGTGGCACCGGGAAGCCGGTGGGAGACCAGCTCGACCAGGAGGTGGGAACGCGGCACCAGCTCGCGCCAGGGGGCGAGCGCCTCGGCGGCCAGGTCGTCGCGGCGCCGGGTCGCGGCCACTCCCACTTCCGAGGCCGGACCGAGCAGCACCATCAGGTCACCCGCCGCGAGCGGACCGGCCAGCTTCTCGAGCAGGCGTTGTCCCGGGCCCGACGAGGGATCGAGGTCGAGGACCGGCGCGCCACGCTCACCCGTCAGGTGGGTCGCGGAGATCAGCCGGCAGATCGCGGCCCAGCCGGCCCGGCCTCCCGAGCCGTCACCGCTCGCCAGGAACGTCACCCGGGGCAGGCGGTCGTCGCGGAACGCCCCCCCGCGCACCGGGGTGCGGGACGGACGCGGGACGTCATACGGACGGGGCGAACCCTTGCCCCCTCCGTATGACGTCCCGGAAGACGCCGCCGTGCGGTAGGCGAGGTCGACCCCCAGCACCGGGCGGATCCCGGCCGACTGGCAGGCCTTGGCGAACTTCACCGCACCGTAGGTGCCGTCGCGGTCGGTCAGGGCCAGGGTGTCCATCTCCTGCTCGGCCGCCCGCTCGACCAGCTGGTGCGGGTGGGAGGCGCCGTACCGGAGGGAGTAGCCCGACGCGACATGGAGGTGGACGAACGGGTCAGGCGACACCGGCCCTGCCACTCCATCGTCCGCCGGGAGCGGCGATCCGACCGGGGTGGGGAAGATGCGGGACCAGGCCGAGCGCCTGCTCGACCACGCCGAGGACCCGGTCGGCGTCGCGGACCAGGTCGTCGGCCTCGCGCTCGGTGACCGCCCGGGACGAACCGGCCTCGGCAGCGGCCCGCTTGGCGGCGCCGGCGGCGAAGAAGCTCGCCCACTCCGACAGCTCGGGCGCGACCTCGGCGAGGAGCACCCACGCGTTCTTCTGCGGACGCCGGCGGGCGGGTGCCGGGCGGGCTCGGGCGGCCAGCAGCGCGGCGGCCGCCCGGAGTGCCGCGACGTGGGCACAGGCGTAGCGCCGGGGCACCTCGGCGGTGACCGCCTCGCTCAGCGACTCCGCGGAGCGGGCGAGATAGGAGTGGGTGGTGGCCGGAAGGGCGTAGGGATTGACCTGGTGGGTCTGCTGCTGGGTCATGGCCGGCCTCAGTCCGCGCAACCGACGAGCTGCCAGCGCCCGTCGCCCCAGTCGAAGGAGAGGTCGAAGACCCCACCCCCGTCGGCAGCGGTGTCGGCACCCTGGCCGGCCTCGACCCGCCACATCTCCCGCTCGGTCAGCAGGTCAGCGAGCGGCCGCGGGCCCGGGGGCTGCTCCCCCTCGTCATCCGAGCCAGCCTCGTCCGAGCCGAGCACCGCCCGCACCCCGGAGGACTGCCACCAGGGACCGGTCTCCACCCAGTGGGCAAGCACCGCCCGCACCTTCCACAGCCGTCCGCGCCACAGGAACTGCTCGGGACCCTCCACCCCGGTCACCCAGCCCTTGCGCACCTCCACGGGGTCGTCGTACCGCCTCATCGCTCGTCCTCTCCACCCAGCCGGTCGACCCCTGGCGCGACCCCTGGCTGCTGTCCGGCGCTGCGTGACCCGGTCCGGCGGGGACGGGGGTCGAGGTCGTCCCCGCCGGAGGAGTTCGAACAGATGTTCGAACACCAGAACGGTACACCGCGGCACGGACAGTGCGTCAAGAGCCGGGGAGGGAGGAAAAAAACAGCAGCAGGAGACGCTCAGGCGTCCTGCGCGACGTCCCTGGGTGCCTGAGGCACCTGCCAGGTGCCCCGGATGTAGGCGGTGGTGTCCCGGTGCGCCAGGAAGACCAGCAGCAACGCCTCGAGCACGATCGAGATCCAGGACAGCACGAGGAAGACCGTCGGCGGGCTGGTGCGCATGCCGCTGCCGGTGGCGATGGCCATCAGCACGATCAGGGCGGCCAGCGTCAGCCGGGCCCACTCGTGGCCAGCCCGGATGAAGATGACGAGCACCCAGGCCAGGGCCGCGAACACGACGAACAACGAGATGGCCGGCGCCGCGAAGTTGGGCACCTGGATCGCGCCATGCTTGACCGCGTCGAGACCGCCGCTGCGGAGCTCGCTGCGAGTGCCCACGCTGTGTCCCCGGGCCCAGGCGCGGATCACCTGGTCGTTGAGGAGCACGGTCAGCAGCGCGGTGACACCGCTCAGCGCCACCAGGGCCGTCAGCACCTGGGTCGCTCGCGTCACCGACACCGGCCGCTCCATGGGGCTCCCTCCCTCAACGCGTCTCGCTAGGGTCGCAGTATGACGACCGAACACCCCACGATCACTCGATTTCGAGACGAGCACGCCGCCCGTGGGGGGACCGGCGAGGTCGTCATTCTGCCCGACTCGGTGCACACCGCCGCACTGGCCGCCGAGGCGCTCGGCTGTGAGGTCGGCGCCATCGCCAACAGTCTGCTCTTCGACGCGGGCGGGAGCCCCGTGCTCATTCTCACCTCCGGCGCCCACCGGGTCGACACCGACAAGGTCACCGCCACCCTCGGAGTCGAGGCCCTCCGGCGCGCGAAGCCGGAGTTCGTCCGCGAGCACACCGGCCAGGTGATCGGCGGGGTCTCCCCCATCGGACATCCCGCACCGGTCCCGACGTACCTCGATCCCTGGCTGCGGAAGTACGACGTGGTGTGGGCCGCGGCCGGCCATCCGGCGGCGGTGTTCTCCACGACGTACGACGAGCTGCTCGCGATGACCGGCGCCACCGAGATCGACGTGGAGTAGTCGGGCGGAGTCCCTTCCCCTGGTCTTCTCGAGCGGCTGGGCGGGCTGGGCAACCGCAACGAAACCCGGTCGCCACCGTCGGTCCGTCTCACTAGCGTTTCGGCATGGACCTCACCGACGACGCCACGCGGGCCGCGGTGACCGACCGCCTCGGACGGCTGTACGCCGGCCGCCCGGTGCTCCTCGGCCCCGGCATCCTGGCCGGCTTCACGCCGCTCGTCGCCTGGCTCCGCGAGCTCGGCTGCCCGGTGCTCGTCGTGTCGAACGCACGCGGTGCCGGCGCGATCCCGGCCGAGGGCGACTGCGTCGTCGTCGAGGTGCTTCCGCCCGCCTCCGCCTCGATCACCGAGGAGCTGCGGCTGCACGACCGGATGGCCCGCGAGCTGCCCGAGCACGCCGTGACGGCGATCGAGAGCTTCGACCCGCACCGGCGCGGGATCTGGTTCACGAGCCCGTTCGTCACCACCGACGAACCGATCCTCGACCGGCCGGTCACCGGCGGGCGACCCGCTTCCTTCCTCGCGCTCGAGGACAAGATGCTGGCCGACGCGATCTGGGCCGCTGCCGACGTCCGCTGCGCACCCCACCTGATCGTCCCGGTCGAGAAGGCCGCGCTCGCCCGGGCGACGGACGCGCTGGCCGGGCCGCTGGGTGCGGTCTGGTCGGGCGACGCCCGGGACGGGTTCAACGGTGGCGGCAACTACGTGCGCTGGATCCGCGAGGACCGGGACGTCGCGGCGGGCCTGGCCTTCTTCGCGCCGCGCTGCGACCGGGTGCGCGTGCTGCCGTTCCTCGACGGCGTGCCGTGCTCGATCCACGGGATCGTGCTGCCCGACGGGACGGCCGCGTTCCGTCCGGTCGAGATCGCGATCCTCCGCAACGTCCCGGACCGCACGTTCGTGTACGGCGGGCTCGGCACGTTCTGGGACCCGCCGGCCGCCGACCGCGACGAGATGCGCGACGTCGTACGCCGGGTGGGCGCGCACCTGCAGGCGACGCACGGCTACCGCGGGGCGTTCGGCATCGACGGCGTCCTCACCGCCGAGGGGTTCCGTCCCACCGAGCTCAACACCCGGATGTCCGCAGGCGCGACCGTCGTCGCGGAGGCGGACCGACGCTTCTTCACGCTGCTGCAGGCCAACCTGGTCGACGGCGTGGACGTCGGCCTCACCGTCGCCGACCTCGAGACGCTGGTGACCATGATGGACGAGAAGCGCACCGGCAAGGCGGTCGCGGTGGCCGAGGGGCACAAGGTCGGAGGCGACTGGTCCCACCCGGTGTCGTGGGACGGCCGCGCGTTCTCGCGTGCCGCCGAGCCGACCGGCAACCTCCTGGTCGTCGCCGACACCCCGACCGGCTTCTTCGCCAAGGTGGAGCCGTGTCTCGCGCTCGGGCCGGGCGAGCGGCTGGCCGACGTCAACGCCGCCCTGTTGGCCTACGTCGACGCGGAGTACGGCTCGACGTTCGGCGCCCTGGAGCCGGCCCCCGACCTGCGGCGGGACCCGTCCGGCTGAGGGCACCACCCACCCGTAGGGTGCACGCCATGGCGCGGGTCGTGGTGGTGGGGGGCGGCTTCGGTGGGCTCGCGTCGGCCGCGCGGCTGGCCAAGCTCGGCCACGACGTCACCCTGCTCGAGCGCTCGGAGACGCTCGGGGGCGCGCTGTCGCTGGAGTCCGAGGACGGCTTCGCGTGGGACGCCGGTCCGACGGCGACCCTGCTCCCGGCGGTGATCCGCGACCTGTTCCGCAAGTCCGGCCGCCCGGTCGAGAAGGAGCTGGAGCTCGAGCCGCTCGAGGTGATCCGCGAGCACCGGTTCGAGGACGACACCCGGGTCTCGGTGCCGGGTGGCTCGCGGGCGGCCCAGGCCGAGGCCTTCGACGCGATGGGACCCGGCCTGGGCCAGGTGTGGGTCGACCACGTAGCGTCGTACGCCGACGACTGGGACGTGCTGCGCCGCGGCTACCTCGAGCAGCCGTGGGACCGAGACAACCTGCCCCGCGACCTGGCGGCGCTGCTCGAGAGCCGCGAGGTGCTGCACAAGCGGCTGAAACGGACCTTCAAGGACGACCGGCTCCGCGAGATCGCCGGCCACCCGTTCGTCGCCGAGGGGCACGACCTGCGCAACGTGCCGGCCTGGGCGGGCGTGCTCGCCTACGTCGAGCAGCGCTTCGGTGTGTGGACGGTGTCCGGCGGCATGGCCGCACTGGCCACTGCCCTCGGCGATCGGCTGGCCACCCGCGGCGTCACCGTCCTGACCGGCACCCCGGCCCGCGACCTCGTGGTGCGCGACGGCCGGGTCGTGGCGGTCGCGACCGAGACCGGGCAGCTCGACGCGGACGTCGTCGTGTGCGCGATCGACCCGCGCCGGCTGCCGACGCTGGCCCCGTTCGTGCAGCGCACGATGCCGGCCATCCCGCCGGTCGTGTGCCACCTCGGGTTGGCGGGCGAGGTGCCCGACCTGCCCCGCGAGGTGGTGCTGCACGGCGACCCGGTGCTGACCATCCGCACCGGCGGCCGGGCTCCGGACGGCTGCGCCGCGTGGACCGTCCACGGGCGTGGACGCCTGGCCGAGGACATCACTCGCGCGATGGCCCGGCACCGGATCGACGTACGCCCGAACGTCGTGACCCGCGTCGACCGGAGTCCGCGTGACCTGGTCGAGCGCTGGGGCGGCTCGCCACTCGGCGTGCTCTGGCAGGGCCGGGCCACCGTCAAGCAGCGGCTCGGACCGACGACGCCGATCGCCGGGGTGTACGCCGCCGGCGCGCACGCGACCCCGGGGTCGGGGCTGCCGTTCGTCGGCCTCTCGGCGGCGCTCGTGGCTCAGGCGATCGGGCCGGCGTAGGGCGTGTCTCGGGCGTCGTCCCGTGGGGCGGCGCGCAGCAGGCCATGGGACCGGGAGACGCCCTGGGCGGTCAGGCCAGCTGCCAGGTCACGGTGAGGGTGGCGCTGATCTCGGTCTGCCCCGGCTCCAGCGCCGCGTCGAGCTTGGCGGCTCCCCCCGCGGCCTGGGCCGCGAACCGTGCGAACGGCGTACCGGACCCCTCGACCACCGACTCGACCTCGCCGAGCGTGGCGCCGGCGAGCGTGGCCAGGTGCTCGGCCCGGGAGCGGGCATCGAGGAAGGCGAGCTCGCGGGCCTCGGCCTGCGCGTCGGAGGGATCCGTCACGACGGTGCCCACACCGTCGACCGCCAGCCGGTTGCCGACCTCGCCGGCCAGCTCACCCAGCAGGAGGCCCGCGACCGCGAGATCGAGACAGCGGATCGTCAGGCTGTGTCGTGCCTCGAAGCCGGCGGGGTTCCCCTTGTTGTCGTGCGCCGGCCACACATCCAGGCTGCGGGTGGCGATGTCGGCCGGGGCGGTGTGCCGGCGGGCCACCTCCCCGATCACCCGGGCACCGGAGTCGGCACCGGCGAGCGCGTCGACCAGGTTCGCGCCCCGGTGCACGGCGGCCACGCGCAGCACTGCAGCGTCCGGCACCGCAGCGGCCGAACCCAGTCCGGTGACCGACAGCGTCCGCACGATCAGACCGTGATGTTGAGGGCGGCGAAGATCTCCAGCGTCGCCTTTGAGAAGTTCAGCGTGTAGAAGTGCAGACCGGGCGCGCCACCGGCGAGCAGCTCCTCGCACAGCTCGGCCGCCACGGCGATGCCTTCGGCCCGGACGGCGGCCTTGTCGCCCTCGTACCGGGAGATCCGGTCCACGATCTCGGTCGGCACGTCGGCGCCGATCAGCTCACCCTGGCGCCGGATCGCGCTGAGGTTCAGGATCGGCATGATGCCGGGCAGGATCGGCAGGTCGACGCCGCGGTCGCGGACCCGCTCGACGAGCCCGAAGTAGTCCGAGGCACGGAAGAACATCTGGGTCACCGCGAACTCCGCGCCGGCTCGTGCCTTGGCGACCAGCACGTCGGCATCCTGGTCGAGGGACGCTGCCGACGGGTGCCCCTCGGGGAAGGCGGCGACACCGATCCGGAACTGCCCGCGCGAGTGCACGAGCTCGACGAGCTCGGACGCGTAGGTGAGGCCACCCGGAGTGGCCTCCCACTCCGCCCTGGGTCCGCCGCTCGGGTCACCGCGCAGGGCCATGATGTTCCGGATGCCCGCCTCGGCGTAGGTGTCGAGGATCGCCTCGATCTCCTCGCGGGTGTGCCCGACGCAGGTGAGGTGGGCCATCGGGGTCATCGACGTCTCGCGCGCGATCCGGCCCGTGACCCGGACCGTGGTGTCGCGTGTGGAGCCGCCCGCGCCGTACGTCACCGAGACGAACGTCGGGCGGTAGGGCTCCAGCGCGCTGATGGCACGCCACAGCTGCTCCTCGCCCGCCTCGTCCTTCGGAGGGAAGAACTCGAACGAGAAGGAGCGCTCACCCCGGCCGATCAACTCGGCCATGCTGCGTCCGCGATCGGTCACCATGGGCGGAAGTGTAGGAGTGGGGGCCACCGGAACGCCGAATCGTCCACTCAGTAGATTCATCGGCGTGACGAGCAGCGGCACCGGATGGGACGACGCCGAGTTCCGCGCCCGCGTGCAGGCCGGCCTCGAAGCGTTCCTCGAGGGCCAGGCCGAACGCCTCGCTCCCCTCGGCCACGACGCCGCCCGCCTGCTGGGCGAGGCCGTGGCCGCGGTGTCCGGAGGCAAGCGCCTGCGCGCCGCGTTCTGCTACTGGGGTCACCGGGCCGTCTCCCCCGAACCTGCGGACGAGCCGGCGGTGCTGCGCGCCTGTGCCTCCCTCGAGCTGCTGCACGCGAGCGCGCTGGTCCACGACGACTTCATGGATGCGTCCGACACCCGCCGTGGCCGGCCGGCCACGCACCGCAAGCTCGAGGGTGAGCACCGCGCGGCCGGATGGCGCGGTGACCCGGAGAAGTACGGCGCCGCCGCCGCGATCCTGTTGGGTGACCTGCTCCTCAGCTGGTCCGACGAGCTGCTGCGCCGCTGCGGGCTGCCTCTCGAGCAGGTGGCGCCGGCGCTCGACGTCTTCGACCTCTGCCGTTCCGAGGTGATCGCCGGCCAGTTCCTCGACGTGTCCGTCCAGGCCCGCGGCCGAGCCGACGTCGAGACCGCGATGACCGTGCTGCGCTACAAGTCCGCGAAGTACTCCATCGAGCGCCCGCTGCACATCGGCGCCGCCCTCGCCGGTGCGTCTCCACAGACGATCGCGGAGCTCTCGGCGTTCGGCCTGCCGCTCGGTGAGGCGTTCCAGCTGCGCGACGACCTGCTCGGTGTCTTCGGCGACCCGGAGACGACCGGCAAGCCCGCCGGCGACGACCTGATCGAGGGCAAGCGCACGGTGCTCATCGCCCTTGCCCTGGACGGCGCAGCGGCGGAGGGTGCCGCGCTTCTGGACCGGTCGCTCGGACGGGCGTTGTCCGGCGCCGAGGTCGAGCGGCTGCGCGGCGTCATCGACGACTCGGGCGCCCCGGAGCAGGTCGAGGCCGTGATCGGGGAGCTGGCCGGCCTGGCCGTCGCGGCCCTCGATCGCGCCGAGATCGACGCGGATGCCCGCGAGGTGCTGCGCGGCCTGGCGTCGGCCGCCACCCACCGCGTGCTCTGACGCCGAACCTCAGAGGCTCATCGCCTGGGCCCGACGCTTGACCTCCGAGCCGCGGTTCTCACGCAGCGCGTCGATCGGGCGCCCGGGCAGGTCGTCGTCGGTGAACAGCCACGAGATGCACTCACGGTCGTCGAAGTGGCCGTCGTGCAGGATCGTCAGCAGACCCGGCAGGCCCTTGACGGGCAGCCCGTCCTGGATGAAGTCGGCCGGTATCTGCTGGCCCTCGCCGGGCGAGGGCACGGCCGCGGCTAGCTCGTGGTCGCGGATCATCGTGCGCACCTTGGCCACGGTGACGCCCAGCTGGCCTGCGGCCTCGGCCCAGTCGATCCAGTCGGGCACGAGCGCCGCGAGGTCGACGTCGGCGATGCGGTGTTCGTTCATGCTCCTACTCTTCCACTCACCTGGGGACGTGGGAAAACCGTGAGCCGCGCCACGCCGGAAGCGGCTGAGCGCGCCGGAACCGCCGGGCGTCCGTACGATTGGCGCGTCGGACCCTTCCCCGTCCGGCAGCAGGAGGGTCGCTGTGCAATCCGACCGGCACGCAGACGGGCATGCCCGCGCGGGGGCCGCCGCGCCCCCGAGCGACCCCGTGATCGGTCGGCTGCTGGACGGCCGCTACCGCATCGGAGCCCGGATCGCCCGCGGCGGCATGGCCAGCGTCTACGAAGCCACCGACATCCGGCTGGACCGCACGGTCGCCGTCAAGGTGATGCACCCGGGCCTCGGCGACGACGACGAGTTCGCGGCCCGGTTCGTCCGCGAGGCCCGCTCCGCCGCCCGGCTCTCGCACCCCAACGTGGTCGCGGTCTTCGACCAGGGCGACGACGACGGCATCGTCTTCCTCGCCATGGAGCTCGTCGAGGGCCACACGTTGCGCGACGTGATCCGCAAGGAGAGCCCGATGGTGCCGGCGCGTGCGCTGGCCCTGCTCGAGCCGGTGGTCTCCGCGCTGGCCGCCGCCCATCGGGCCGGGCTGGTCCACCGCGACGTCAAGCCGGAGAACGTCCTCATCGCCACGGATCCTCATTCTGGGGCGAGCCGGATCAAGGTTGCGGACTTCGGGCTGGCGAAGGCGGTCAGCGCCGACACCCAGCACACGGCCACCGGCGGCGTGCTGATCGGCACCGTCTCTTACCTCGCCCCCGAGCTCGTGGTGGACGGTCGGGCCGACGCGCGCGCCGATGTCTACGCCGTCGGCGTGGTCCTCTACGAGCTGCTCACCGGCAGCAAGCCGCACGAGGGCGAGTCCCCCATCCAGGTGGCCTACAAGCACGTCCACGAGGACGTCCCACCCCCGTCTCGGGTGGTCCCCGAGATCCCCGCGTACGTCGACGCGCTCGTCGCCCGAGCCACCGCCCGCGACCGCGGCCAGCGACCCGCCGATGCCGCAGTCCTGCTCCACCAGCTGCACCGCGTCAGCCAGGCGCTCGCCGAGGGCGTGCGGGACGACCCCGAGCTGACCGCCGACCTGGCGCCGATGCTTCTTCCGGTGGACACCCGGGTGCCGTCCCGACCCGGCGACACCGCCGCCGACCCCTGGGACGCCGCCGAGATGGCGGCGCTGATGACACCCGCGACGTCGCCTCGCGAGGCCGATCGGACCACCGCGATCCCGACGTACGGACATCCCGAGGCACTGCCCCGCCCCGTTCCCGGACCGCCATTACCCCGGACCCCGCGCCGGCCGCGGCGCTCGAAGCGAGGTCTGATCCTGCTGGTGCTCGCGCTGCTGGTGGCCGCGACCGCCGGCGGGAGCGCCTGGTGGTTCGGTTATGCGCGCTACACCACCACCCCCGGTGTCATCGGGATGACCCGGGCCGACGCCGTGCAGAAGCTCGAGGGCGCCGGGCTGGCCGCCAGGATTGGCGAGCCGGCGTACTCCGAGACGGTCGGCGTCGGCAGGGTCATCGGCACCGACCCCGACCCCAGCTCGCGGGTCCTCGACGGCGGCACCGTCACGCTGACCGTGTCGCTCGGCAAGGAGCGGTACGACGTCCCCCGGCTCCACGGGCTCACCGAGGTGGCAGCCCAGCAGAAGCTGATGGACCTGCACCTCACCGTCGGCACCCGGGCCGAGCGCTGGTCCGACACCGTGCCCGCGGGCAAGGTCATCGGCAGCGCCCCGAAGGTCGGCACGACCCTGCGACCCGGTGCCGCCGTCGATCTGATCGTCAGCAAGGGTCCCCAGCCGATCAGGATCGGCAACTGGGTCGGCGACGACGCCGCGGCCGCCAAGCAGGAGCTCGAGGCTCGCGGCCTCGTCGTCGACGACGACCAGCAGGACTACTCCGACACCGTTCCCGAGGGTGCGGTCATCTCCCAGTCACCGCGCGGTGGGTTCCTCTTCCGCGGCGAGACCGTCACCTTCGTCGTGTCCCAGGGCCCCGAGCTCGTCGAGGTGCCCAACGTCGTGGCCAGCGGCGTGGACGACGCCAGGCGGGAGCTGGAGGCACGCGGGTTCAAGGTCGAGGTCAAGAACACCTCGGGATACCTCGGCCTGGGCTATGTGTTCAGCACCGACCCGGGCCACGGCGCCATGGTCCCCAAGGGCTCCACGATCACGCTCTACCTGGTGTAGCTCG
>JAOPXC010000330.1 GCA_025965335.1 Nocardioides sp.
GGGCGCCAGGTCATCAGGGCTCTCCGCCGCTCCTGTGGCAGACTTGGCGAGACGAGTTTTTCAAAACTCGCGTGCTCTGGGGTCGGTGCAATTCCGAGCCGGCGGTTAAAGTCCGCGACCCGCTCACAGCCAGTGAGCGGTTGACCAGGTGAAACCCCTGGACCGACGGTTAAAGTCCGGATGGGAAGAAGCACGCAAGGTCCGTGGCGTCATCCGCGCGGGCCCTGTCGCTGGTCATCCCAGCGTCCCCGGAGTCCGCGAACGGACCCGGAGAGGACGCTGACGCAGGTGGATCACCCCCACATGACGTTCACCTCCGCCGACGAGCGGGCGATGCGCCGCGCCCTCGAGCTGGCCGCGACGCCGGGAGTCCCGCTCGGGCCGAACCCCCGGGTGGGCTGCGTGCTGATCGACGACTCCGGCGCCACCGTCGCCGAGGGCTTCCACCGCGGCGCGGGCACCCTTCACGCCGAGGCCGACGCGCTGGCCCGCGCCGGCGCGGCCGCGCGGGGGACTACCGCGGTCGTCACCCTCGAGCCGTGCAACCACACCGGTCGCACAGGACCGTGCGCCCGGGCCCTGGTCGCGGCCGGGATCCGGCGCGTGGTCTTCGCGCAGTCCGACCCGAACCCGGTCGCCGCCGGAGGGGGTACGACGCTGCGCGAGGCCGGGGTCGAGGTGGCCCACGGCCTGCTGGTCGACCAGGCTCGCGCCCTGAACGGGGTCTGGTCGTTCGCGGTGGACCACGGCCGGCCGTTCGTCACCTGGAAGTTTGCGACCAGTCTCGACGGCCGCAGCGCCGCCGCCGACGGAACCAGCCGCTGGGTCTCCGGCCGGGCCGCCCGCCTCGACACCCACCGCCTGCGGGCGCTGTGCGACACGATGCTGGTCGGCACCAACACCGTCGCCGTCGACGACCCGGAGCTCACGGTGCGCGATGCCCACGAGCAGCCGCTCGAGCTCCAGCCGCTGCGCGTCGTCATGGGGGAGCGTGACCTCGACCCGGGTCGCCGGATCTTCAACGACCGCGCCGAGACCCTCCACCTGCGCACCCGCGACCCGCAGGCCGCGCTGAAGGAGCTCTTCGCCCGCGACCGGCAACACGTCTTCCTCGAGGGTGGCCCGACGTTGGCGGCCGCCTTCCTCGAGGCCGGACTCATCGACGAGATCGTGGCCTACGTCGCACCCATGCTGCTCGGCTCCGGCACGTCCGCGGTGGGCGACCTCGGAATCACCACCATCTCCGACGCGTTCCGTCCCACGGTGACCGACGTGACCGTGCTGGACGGGCTGGACGGCGAGCCGCCCAACGTCCGTTTCACCATGACCTCCCATTCGGCGGTCGAGCTTGTCGAGACCCCTGCGGAAGAAGGAACCTGAATGTTCACCGGAATCGTCGAGGAGCTCGGCACCGTCGAGGCCGTCGAGGACCAGGGCGACGCCATCCGCCTGACCATCCGCGCGGCCACCGTTTTGGAGGACGCCGGGCTCGGCGACTCGATCTCGGTCAACGGCTGCTGCCTGACGGTCGCGGAGCGAACCGGCGACACGTGGACCGCGGACGTCATGCAGGAGACGCTCGACAAGACCAGCCTGTACGGCGTCGCCGCCGGCGACCGCGTGAACCTCGAACGAGCCGTGACCGCGGACAAGCGGCTCGGCGGCCACATCGTCCAGGGCCACGTCGACGGTGTCGGCACCGTCACGGCGCGCACGCCCAGCGAGCACTGGGAGCTCGTGGAGATCGCCATGCCGCGGGCGATCGGCCGCTACCTGGTGGACAAGGGATCGATCACCGTCGACGGGGTCAGCCTCACCGTCGTCGAGGCGAAGGACGACAGCTTCACCGTCAGCCTGATCCCCGAGACCCTCAACCGCACCACGCTCGGCTTCCGGAACACCGGCGACCGGGTGAACCTCGAGGCCGACGTCCTCGCCAAGCACGTCGAGAAGCTGCTGGCGGGCGGCTACCTCGACAAGCTCGCGCGCACCGCTGAGAAGGAGCACAGTCATGAGTGAGCACCAGCCCGTCCGGCTCGACACGATCGAGAGGGCGATCGCCGACATCGCGGCGGGCCGGGCCGTCGTCGTCGTCGACGACGAGGAGCGCGAGAACGAGGGCGACATCATCTTCGCGGCCAGCAAGGCCACACCGGAGCTGATGGCGTTCACGATCCGGCACAGCAGTGGCGTCATCTGCGTGCCGATGCCGGCGGACATGCTCGACCGCCTCGAGATCCCGCTGATGACCCCGCACAACAAGGACAAGCTGCGCACGGCGTACACGATCTCGGTCGACGCCCGCGACGGCGTGAGCACCGGCATCTCGGCCGCGGACCGAGCCCACACGGCGAGGGTGCTGGCCGACTCCGCGACCGAGCCGTGGGAGATCACCCGACCCGGCCACGTCTTCCCGTTGCGCTACCGCGAGGGCGGGGTGCTGGTCCGACGCGGCCACACCGAGGCCGCCGTCGACCTGGCGACGATGGCGGGGCTGACCCCGGCCGGGGTCCTGGTCGAGGTCGTCAACGACGACGGCACCATGAAGCGCGGTCCCGAGCTGCGTGAGTTCGCCGACGAGCACGGCCTGGCGATGATCTCGATCGACGACCTGGTCCGCTACCGCCGCCGGCACGAGAACCTAGTCGAGCGGGTCGCCGAGACCCGCCTGCCGACGCGCCACGGTGACTTCACCGCGTACGGCTACCGGATCACCGTCGACGGCTCCGAGCACATCGCGCTGGTGTACGGCGACGCTGAGACCTTCAAGCGGAGCGACGAACCGGTCCTGACCCGGGTGCACTCCGAGTGCCTGACCGGTGACGTCTTCGGCAGCAGGCGGTGCGACTGCGGGCCCCAGCTCGACGAGGCGCTCGAGCGGATCGTGAAGGAGGGCCGCGGCGTGGTGATCTACCTCCGCGGCCACGAGGGCCGCGGGATCGGGCTGGTCGCCAAGCTGCAGGCCTACCAGCTGCAGGACGGCGGCCGGGACACCGTCGACGCCAACCTCGACCTCGGGCTGCCGGCCGACGCCCGCCACTACGGCACCGCGACGCAGATCCTGCGGGACCTGCACATCGGGAGCGTCCGGCTGCTCACCAACAACCCCGACAAGGTGAGCAACCTCGAGGACTTCGGCATCCCCGTCGCCGAGCGGGTGCCGCTCACGCCGCACCCCAACGACCACAACCTCGCCTACCTGCTCACCAAGCGCGACCGGATGGGCCACGTGCTGCCCGACCTCGTCGACGTCGACCACCTGGAAGGAACGGCCCTGTGAACCACCCCACGAAACCGCTCGCTGCGCTCGCGCTCCCGCGGGGACCCCGATGAGCGGAGCCGGGGCGCCCACCCAGCAGCCCGTCGACTGTCGCGACCTCCGGGTCGCGGTCGTCGCGGCGAGCTGGCACACCCAGGTGATGGCCGGACTCGTTGCCGGTGCCCACCGGGCGTTCGCCGACTTCCAGGTCGAGGCGCCCGTGGTCGTGCGGGTCCCGGGTGCCTTCGAGCTCCCCGTCGTGGCGTCCGCGCTGGCCGCGCAGGGGTACGACGCCGTGGTCGCCCTCGGCGTCGTGATCCGCGGCGGAACCCCCCACTTCGACTTCGTGTGCAACGCCGCGACCGACGGCCTGACCCGGGTGGCGCTCGACAGCACGACCGCGGTCGGGTTCGGCCTGCTCACCTGCGACACCGAGCAGCAGGCCCTCGACCGCGCCGGCCTCGAGGGCTCGACCGAGGACAAGGGCTACGAGGCGGCCTCGGCCGCGCTGGTCACCGCGCAGACCATCAAGCGGGTCAAGCGCGGCCACGAGTCCTGAGGCCCGTAGGCTGATCGACCGTGAAGACGTTCGACGAGCTCTGGGCCGAGCTGCAGGAGAAGGCCCGGACCCGCCCCGAGGGATCCGGCACCGTGCGCCAGCTCGACGCCGGGGTCCATGCGATCGGGAAGAAACTGGTCGAGGAGGCCGCCGAGTCCTGGATGGCCGCCGAGCACGAGGGCGCCGAGCGCGCGGCCGAGGAGATCAGCCAGCTGCTCTACCACGCCCAGGTGCTCATGCTCGCCACCGGCATCGAGCTCGACGACGTCTACGCCCACCTCTGAAGAACCAAGGATTCCGGCCAGCCATGTCCCTCTTGCGAGTAGCGGTCCCCAACAAGGGCGCCCTGTCCCAGTCCGCCTCCGAGATCCTGCGCGAGGCCGGATACCGCCAGCGCGACGACACCAAGCAGCTGACGCTGACCGACGTCGAGAACGGCGTCGAGTTCTTCTACCTGCGCCCCCGTGACATCGCGCTGTACGTCGGCGAGGGCACCCTCGATGTCGGGATCACCGGTCGCGACCTCCTGCTCGACTCCGGAGCCAAGGCCGAGGAGGCGCTCCAGCTCGGCTTCGGCCGGAGCCTCTTCCGGTTCGCGGGCCCGGTCGGGGGCTACGCCGACCTCGGCGAGCTGGCCGGCACCCGCGTCGCCACGTCGTACGTCGGGGTCGTGCGCGCGTTCCTCGAGGAGCGCGGCATCGACGCGACCGTCGTCCGGCTCGACGGGGCCGTGGAGTCGAGCATCCAGCTCGGCGTCGCCGACGTGATCGCCGACGTCGTCGAGACCGGCAGCACCCTGCGCCAGGCGGGACTCGAGGTCTTCGGCGAGACGATCCTGGAGTCCGAGGCGGTGCTGGTGACCCGCAACGGCGACGTGCCTGCGGGCTTCGAGATCTTCCGACGCCGGGTCGAGGGCGTCCTCGTCGCGCGCCGCTACGTGATGATGGACTACGACATCGAGGACGCGAACGTCACGGCAGCGGTGGCGCTCACCCCCGGAATCGAGAGCCCCACGGTGCTGCCGTTGCACAAGGAGGGCTGGGTCGCGGTGCGGGCGATGGTGCCGCGCGACGGCGCCCAGCGGCTCATGGACGAGCTGTTCGAGGTCGGTGCCCGCGGCATCCTGTTGACCGATATCCATGCCTGCCGACTCTGAGCCCGCCACCCCGGCTCTCCCGCACACCTGGCGTCCCCTGGGTCCCCGGTTGGCCGGCATCATCTTCGGCACCGCGTTGTTCGTGGTGTGCGCCTTCGCGTGGTTCGGCTGGGATGCCGAGACTCGGGCCAAGTTCACGTTCCTCCAGCGGGCCACCCTGGTCGGACTCGGACTGCTCGTGTTCGCCTGCATGTACGCCCTGATCCGGTCCCGGGTCGTCGCGGAGACCCGACGGCTGATCGTCGTCAACGGCTACCGCCGCCACGAGTACGAGTGGGCGGAGATCATCGCCGTCCACCTGCCACCCGGAGCGCCCTGGGCCACGCTCGACCTCGCCGACGGGACGACCGCGGCGGTGATGGGCATCCAGGGCTCCGACGGCAACCGGGCCCAGCGTGCCGTGCGCGAGCTGCGGCGCCTGGTTGCCGAGTCCTCGGCGCCGTAGCCAGCCATTGACGCGCCGCCGCGGTGCCCCAAGCATCTCGAGATGCACCGGCCGCCGCCGTGACCTCGCGCCAACGGTTCCCTCAGTCCAGCGCCCTGATGCCCCAGGACACCGACACCTCGTCACCGGGAGACCCGGCCGGCGCGAGCGTGAGCAGGTCCTCACCGGAGCGGAACGCGTCTGCCTGCGCGGTCATGGGCTCCACGGCGATCGACCGGCGCGCGGTCGCGGGCACGTCGTCGGCGGTGTAGACGAGCAGCCACCGGTGGTTCTCGTCTGCCCAGAGCGCCAGGCCAGGGCCGGACGCGGACTCGCGCACGGTGACCGTGGCGACCCCCTCCCCGTCGCGCGCGAGGTCGGTGAACGCGTTGTCGAACTCCACGTCGCCGATCGGTCGCGACACCCGGAAGTCGTACCCCGTGCCGTCGACGGACTCCCTGGCCACCGGGAGCAGCCGGTCGTCGGTCAGCGAGCGGGTGTCCGCGGGCAGGGTCAGCTCCCAGGAGTCGACCGGCCCGGGGCCGACGGACAGGTAGGGGTGCGCCCCGCTGGCGAACGGCGCGGCCTCGTTGCTCAGGTTCGTGGCGGTCTGCGTCACGGTCAGCCCGTCCGCCGAGAGGTCGTAGAGGACGTGCAGGTCCACCAGCCACGGGTAGCCGGTCTGGGCCATCAGCCGGTACTGGAGCGAGACCGAGTTGGCGGTGTGCTCCTCGAGGGTCCAGGCCGCCCAGCGGGCCAGGCCGTGTGAGGCGTTGTGCCGCTTCGGCTCGGTCAGCGGCAGCTGCAGGTCGCGGCCGCCGAAGGAGTACCGCCCGTCGCGGATCCGGTTCGGCCACGGCATCAGGATCTGTCCGCGGCCGCCCGACGACATCTCGTGCTCGGCGAACCCGTCCACCAGCGGGCGGCCGGCGTACGCGAGCTCGCGCAGCGCCGCCCCGCTCTCGGTGACGACCGCGCGGTAGCCCGCGGCCGAGATCGCGTACTGGTCACCGCTGGGTGCAAGCATCCGCCCAGATTAGGGGCCGGTGCGCAGGGTCGGTGGACGGTGTCCAGTCCCGTCGACCTCGACGTCGGCACGTGCGCGCGTGTCCTCCGCGGCGAACAGCAAGGCCTCGTCGGCCAGCCACTGGGCCTGCCTGTCCCGCAGGCGCTCTCCGTCGCGCTCGACACCCCTGGTCACCCGCAGGTCGGTCGGCGCCGAGACCCACGCGATCACCGTGGCCAGGTCGGCGTACGCCCGGGAACCGGCGCCACATCCCTCGAGCACCAGCAGTGACTGGGGACGGACGTGCACCGTCTCGGCGAAGCGGTAGAGATCCCAGTCGAAGCGTCGGTAGCTGCCGACCTCGCCGCGGGCCAGCGGACGTAGCAGGGCGTCGACGGCCTCGGCGACCGTGGACAGGCCACGCCACCCGTCGAGGAGGTCGTCGACGTGGACGACCGCGGTGTCGGGCTCGAGCTCTGCGACGGCGGCCGCCAGGGTCGTCTTGCCGGCGGCGGCCGGGCCGTCGATGCACAGGAGACGACTCTGGCCGAGGGTGGGCAGGCGGCTGCGGACGAGCCCCAGGAGCAGCTCGGCGACCTCAGAAGGCGAGGCCATGACCGCGGTAGGTCGGGACCTCGTCGACGAACGTGTTGCCCGAGAGCAGCCGGACCGTGTTGGTGTGCTCGAACAGCTCGCCCGATTTCGCATGCCGGAACCACACCAGGTCGCCGATCGCCAGCAGGGCGGCGGCGTGCCCGGTGAGGGGCGTCTGTACCTCGCCGGCACCCTCCAGACCCGTGAGGTGCAGTCCCGCGGGCGCCCAGGGGATCGGCAGCCGGTCCGCGCCGGCCGGCCCCGAGGCGACGAGGCCGCCGCCGTGCACGGTGGCGATCTCCGGGGATGGTCGGCGCACCACGGGCAGCCCGTAGAAGGCCGCCGGGCGCGGGTGGAACGACTGGTAGTGGTCGAACAGTCCCGGCGCGAGCAGCCCCGATCCCGCGGCCACCTCGGTCACGACGGGGTCGGCGACCGTGGCCTCGACCGAGCCCGAGCCACCCGCGTTCCAGAACTCCAGCGCCGTCACCGCTCGCAGCGCGTTCGCGATCTCGCGGCGACGTACCTCGAGCTGGCTCATCGACGCGGACTTGAGGCGACGCACGACCAGGGACTTGGCGCGCTGGGTCGGGACGTCGTCCGGCACGCCGGCGACCTGACCCTCGTAGGTCATGACGCCCACGAGCCGGAACCCGTTGCGGGACTCGATGGTGCGCGCCATGGCGAGCACGTCGTCGGCGCCGTAGAGCGGCGAGCGCTTGGGCCCGACGTGCTGGCGCCCCATCCGCAGCCCGGCGTCGATCTCGATGGCGACCCGGACCTGGACGGCGTGCGAGGCCCGGACGGAGTCGACGACGTCGAGGTGTGCCGGATCGTCGACCATCAGCGTGATGTGGGCCGCTGCGGAGGGCGAGGCCACCAGCTGGGCGAGGGCGCCCCGATCGACGCTCGGGTAGGCGACCACGATGTCGTCGCTGACGGCCTGCTCGTCGAGCCACAGCGCCTCGCGCAGGGTGTAGGCCAGCACCCCGGAGAACCCGTCGCGGGTCAGCGCCCGGCGCAGGAGCTCGGGCACTCGGACCGACTTCGACGCGACCCGGACCGGCTTGCCGGCGGCGCGTCGCTCGAGGTCGGCGGCGTTGGCGTCGAACGCATCCAGGTCGACCACCACGCAGGGGGTCGCCGGCGGCGCCTCGAGACCGGCGACGGCGTCGTTGAGCCTCGACCAGAGACGGTTCCGGTCGACGAAGCTGTGCGCCATCAGTTGCGGCGAGCCGTCACGAGATGCCCCGCTTGCGCAGCAGGGCTTCGATCTCCGCCATGTCGTCGTCGATCGCGGGGGCGCCGCGGCCCTGGTTGCGCCCGGCCTCGGAGGCGGGCAGCGCGGGCGTTCCCGGCGCCTGCGCCTTGGCCTTGCGCGGCCGGGTGCCGATACCGCGGGAGCTCATCGCGCCCGAGACAGCGAAGAGCACCCCGGAGATCACGAACAGGACGATTCCGAACCACAGGAACGGATTGAACACGAGGCTGGCTGCCCAGTCGGCGATCGCCTGGCCGATCCGGGTGAACATCCGCAGGGTCTTGGTGAGGTACGCCGCCAGCGGCAGCAGCGTCACCGCGGCACCACGAAGCCCGGAGGCGATCCCGCGGTTGCGGAATGCGAACCACGTCCAGATGCCGCCCAGCAGGGTGAGCGTGAAGGCGAGGGCTCCCCAGGTCGCGTCGTCCATTTCCCCAGCGTCCCACACGGCTGGGGAGCTCTCCCACCGTTACGCCGAGGCGGCCACCCAATCGGGGGCGGGTGCCGCGCCGTAGATGCCCTTCCGTCGCAGGTGCGGCATCACGCCCTCGGCGAACCAGTAGGCCTCCTCGACGTGCGGATAGCCTGACAGGATGAACTCGTCGACGCCGAGACGGTGGTAGTCCTCGATCCGGTCGGCCACCTCCTCGTGGCTGCCGACGAGCGACGTGCCCGCTCCGCCGCGGACCAGGCCCACGCCCGACCAGAGGTTCGGGGCCACCTCGAGCTCGCGGGCTGAGGTGTACGACGTGCGACCTCCGCGCAGCGCGAGCATCCGCTGCTGGCCGGTCGACTCGCTGGCGTGGAGGGCCGCCTGGGCCTTCGCGACGGTGGCCGGGTCGAGCCCGTCGAGGAGCCACTGGGCGTGCCCCCAGGCTTCCTCGCTGGTATCCCGGGAGAGGGTGTGGATCCGCAGGCCGAAGCGCAGCGTGCGCCCCTGCTCCGCGGCCAGCTCGCGCATCCAGGTGATCTTCTCGCGCACCATCTCCGGGGGCTCTCCCCAGGTCAGGTAGACGTCGGCGTGCTTGGCTGCCACCGGGCCTGCGGGTCCGGAGGACCCACCGAAGTAGATGTCCGGCGTCGGCGAGATCCCGCCGCTGACCAGCGCGCCCTCGACCCGGAAGTGCCGGCCGTCGAAGTCGAACGGCGCCTCGTTCCAGGTGCCTCGGAGCACCGCGAGGAACTCCTCGGTCCTGGCGTAACGCTCCGCCTTGGCCGCCGTGTCCCCGAACCGGGCCTGCTCGCGGGGCTCGCCACCGGTGACGACGTTGATCATCAGCCGGCCGTCGGAGATGCGTTGGTAGGCCGCCGCCATCTGCGCCGCCAGGACGGGGTTGATCACGCCGGGCCGGAACGCCACCAGGAACTTCAGGCGGGACGTCTCCCGCAGGAGCGCGGCCGTCGTCAGCCAGGCGTCCTCGCAGAAGGTGCCGGTGGGCGTGAGCACCCCCTCGAAGCCCAGCTGCTCGGCCGTCCGGGCGACGTCGGCGAGGTAGTCGATGGTCGGCTCGCGGAACCCGTGGGACAGGGTGTCCTTGAGCCCGCCACGCACCGCGCCGGGCACGCCCTGGCCCGCACCCACCAGGGACCTGCTGTCGCCGGAGGTGGGCAGGAACCAGTGCAGCGTCAGGCCCATCTCAGTTGCCCGCCGACTTGGCGTTCGTGGTGACGTCGTTGAACGCGTCGCTGAAGTAGTCCGCGACCTTGACCGCGTCGGGGATCAGGCCGTTCGCGACGAAGGTGTCGGCCATTTGCTGCTCGGAGTCGATGACGGACTGGTCGATCGCCACCACCGAGACCGGACGCTGCTTGGCGGCGGCCAGCGTGATGTCCGGGGAGAGGCCGGTCTGCTGGGCCCACACCTGCGACCACTCGTCCTGGTGCGCACCCGCCCAGAGCTGCGCCTCGGTGATCCGCTTCAGGTAGTCCGACAGCGCGGCATGCGTAGCCTTGTCGTCGATCGCGCCGTCCGAGGCAACCTGGAAGTTGTAGCCGTTGACGACGTCCGTGCCGTCGGCGAGCACCCGGGCGCCCTCGGAGACCACCGCCTGCGACGTGAACGGGTCCCACACCGCCCAGGCGTCGAGGTGTCCGGACGTGAAGGCCGCCAGCGCATCTGCCGGCTGGAGGTTCTGGACGTTGATGTCGCTGTACTTGATGCCGGCCTTCTCCAGCTGCGCCAGCAGGTTGTAGTTGGCGGAGCTGCCCTCGGCCACGGCGACGTCCTTGCCCAACAGATCGGCGACGGACTTGATCGGGGAGTCCTTGGGCACCAGGATCGCGTCGCCCTTGCCGGTGTAGGTGACGGCCTGCACCATCTTGAACTGGCCCTTCGCGGCCGCCGCGAAGATCGGCGGGGTGTTGCCGACCATGCCGACGTGCACCGATCCGGCGTTGACCGCCTCGAGCATCGGCGGACCCGACGTGAACTCCTGCCACTGGATCTTGTACGGCGTGTCGTCGAGGCCGGCGGCCTTGAGCAGCGCCTGCGCGCTGGCCGCCTTCTGGTCACCGACGACGAGCGTCACCTTGGACAGGTCGACGGAGCCGTCCTCCTTGATGGCGTTCTCGTTGCCGGTGGCGGCGCCGCCGCACCCGGCGAGGGCAGCGCTCGCGAGTACGCCGGCGAACACGGCGATGAGCCCCCTCGTGCGTCGTCCGGGCCGGGCATTGGTGGATCGGCGGGTCATGCTGCTCCTTGGTTGTCCACGTTGTTCTTCAGGGGATTGCGGTTCGGGTTCGGCGGCGTGGGCTTCACACCGAGAGCCTTGAGCACCTCGGCTCGGGTCCGCGCGACCTCGGGCTGCGACGGAGCGCGGTCCGAGCGAGGCAGCTCGATGCGCCAGCTCTGGGCGATCCGGCCCTCGTCGAGGACCACGAGACGGTCGGCCAGGGCCAAGGCCTCGTCGACGTCGTGGGTGACGATCAGGATCGCCATCGAGTGGCGCCGCCACAGCTCGATCACGAGCTGGTGCATCTCGATCCGGGTGAGGGCGTCGAGCGCGCTGAACGGTTCGTCGAGCAGCATCAATGACGGGTTGCTGACCAGTGCCCGGGCCAGGGAGACGCGCTGGGCCTGACCGCCCGACAGCCGGAGGGGCCAGGCGTCCAGCTTGTCGGTGAGCCCGACCTCCTCGAGTGTCTGCTCGGCCAGGGCGGCACGTTCCCCGCGTCGGGGGGTGTTGAGCAGGGCCAGGGCAACGTTGTCGAGCACGCGCCGCCACGGCAGGAGCCGGGGCTCCTGGAAGGCGACGGACGTGCGCCCGGTCACCTGGACCTCGGACGCCGGCACCTTGTCCAGCCGCGCGAGGCTGCGCAGCAGCGTGGACTTGCCGCAGCCGCTGCGACCCAGCAGCGCCACGAACTCGCCCGGGTGGATGTCGAGGTCGATCTCGCGCAGGACCTGGTGGCGGCCGAACGCGCGGCTGTGCGAGCGGATCCGTGCCACGTGCTCGGGGGTCGGCTCCAGGGAGCCGGGTGAGGACTTCAGGAACGCCATACCAGGGCCCTTCTCTCGAGCTCGCGGACCACGCCGTCGGTGAGCAGTCCCAACAGGCTGTACACGGCGAGGCCGACGACGATCACGTCGATCTGGAGGAAGTCGCGGGCGTGGTTGATCATGTAGCCGAGCCCGGAGTGGGCGCTGATCGTCTCCGCGACGATGAGGGTGAGCCAGGCGATGCCGAGGCTCTGGCGGAGACCCACCAGGGTCTGGGGGAGTGCCCCCGGGATGATCACGTGCCGAAGCCGCTGACTCCAGCTCAGGTTCATCGACCGCGCGGCCTCCACCATCGTGCTGTCGATGCCCCGGATGCCGCCGAGGGTGTTCAGGTAGAGCGGGAAGGCGACCCCCATCGCGATCAGCGCGAGCTTGGGGGACTCCCCGAGGCCGAACCAGATGATGAACAGCGGGATCAGGCCGAAGTGCGGCAGCGTGCGCAACATCTGCATCGGCGGGTCGATGGCGTCGTCCGCGATCCGGCTGAGACCGGCGGCGACGGCGAAGACCACGCCGATGGCCGCGCCGATCGCGAAGCCGATCGCGACCCGCTGCACCGAGACGAGGGTGGCGGTCCCGAGGGTGCCGTCCTGGATCAGCTGGACCGTCCGGGTCGCGATCTGGGCGGGCGAGGCGAGGGTGCGCTCGTCGAGCGCTCCGGTGCTGGACAGGAGCTGCCAGATCCCGACGATGACGAGGGGGGAGACCCAGCGGCGGACGTAGCCGAAGGGGGAACGTCGGGGGTGGTCACGGGGGGCCCGGCGCCGTCGCCCCGGCGGGGCTGCGGCGGGCAGGTCCCGGCCCGTGATCACTGGGGATGTCGTGGTCATGGGGTGCATGTCTACTGACTTAATTCACTTAAAGCAAGTAAGACACTCGACTTTGCGGGTGAATAGGGTCGTGGTTTCGGTCCGGCAGGATGAGGGCATGAGCGAGCGCCGCCTGCTGGGCCCCGGCTTCCCGGACGACACCGGGAAGGCGGCGCCGGAGTTGTCGACCGCGCTCTCGACGTACGCCGCCGACGCCTCGACGTACCCCGAGGCGCTGGCCGCCCTGCAGGAGGCACGCCTGCTGGTGCCGGTCGTCGCCGTGCTCGGCGAGGTCGAGCACGACGAGGATGGGCTCGCTCGCGACAAGTCGAGCGACATGGCCGCCGTGCTCCTGACCGGCACCGATGGCCGGCTCGCGCTGCTCGCCTTCACGGGTACCGACGCGATGACCGCGTGGAACCCGGAGGCGCGTCCGGTGCCGGTGGCGACCCGACTGGCGGCGCAGTCGGCGCTCCAGGAGGGGGCCGCGGCGCTGGTCATCGACGTCGCCGGCCCGGTCACGGTCGTCGCGGAGGGCGAGGACCTGCACGGGTTGGCGGCCGGGTGGACACTCGGACGGGTGGGGCGGCGGGCCGCCTGGATTCGCCCGGCCACGGAATGATCCGCTAGTGTTCGGTGTTGACCGATCAGTTCTTCATGTCCGCATGTGAGAATTGATCACCACAAGCGGAGATCAGGCAACACGTCTCCCACCCGCACCGACCGTCGCTCCATCAGGTCGTCGGGTCCGGTCCCGAGAGTTTCGGCCCGGCACGCTCTGCGTGTCGTCCGTGGTCCTCGGTGATGCGTGCCCCCGGGTGACGCGTCGCGACTGGCTTCCGCTTGAGACAGCGGAAGCCTTTGTTGATTTCGGGCCAGCCCCAGAAGCGAACAGAGACCTCCGGACACATTTCCATCAGGAGGACACATCAGCACCGAGCTTCGAATCAACGACCGGATCCGGGTTTCCGAGGTCCGCCTCGTTGGCCCCAGTGGCGAGACCGTCGGCAT
>JAOPXC010000351.1 GCA_025965335.1 Nocardioides sp.
GCGTCTGCTCGAGGTCCATGCCACCGACGATGTTGCGCAGCGTCGTCATCGTGAGCTGCTCGACGGCCTGGATGTAGTTGGCGATCTCGTACGTCGCCGCGATCGGGTCGGTGACCTGGAACCAGATCACCGTGTCGATGGACACCACGAGGTTGTCCTCGGTGATCACCGGCTGTGGCGGGAAGCTCACGACCTGCTCGCGCAGGTCGATGAGGTAACGCACCTTGTCGATGAACGGCACCACGATGTTGAGGCCGGCTGGCAGCGTCTGCTTGTACTTGCCGAAGCGCTCGACGAGGCCCGCGCGCGCCTGCGGCACGATGCGGACGGTCTTGGCCAGCAGCGTGACCACGAACAGGAACAGCAGCGCCAGCAGGATCAGGATTGCGTAACCCACGGTCTCTCCTCTTGCCTAGGACTCGATGGACGGGATGGGGTGGACGTACGCCGTCGCGCCCTTGATGGACAGGACCTCGACGGTCTCGCCGGGCGAGATGACAAGCGTCTCGTCGTACGGCGCGGCCGACCAGATCTCCCCGCCGATCTTGATCCGACCCACCTCCAGGCCGGTGATCCGCTCGGTCACGATGCCCTGCTGCCCGACGAGCTTGCCGTGGCCCAGGTTGAGCTCCGGTCCGCTGTGCAGCCGCTTCACCACGGCCGGGCGGACGAACGCGAGCGTGGCGACGGACACGCCCGCCGCGACCAGGAACTGCAGGATCAGGGGGGCGCCGAGGGCGCCGGTGATCAGTCCCGCGATTGCGCCCACCGCGAGCATCGCGAGGATGAGGTCCAACGAGAACATCTCGGCAATGCCCAGCGCGATCGCCAGGGCGAGCCAGGCCTCCCAGCTGTGGTCCCGCAACCAGTCCATGGGCGAGACCCTAGGGCATGTTCCGCCGTCTGCGAGCGGTCACCGGTGGCGGGTGCGGCGGCGAGCCGCCCAGCGGTCGTCCTCGTGGGTCAGGACCAGCGGCATGCCGAACGTCGCCGAGAGGTTCTGCTCCGTGAGGACGTGGTCGAGCAGGCCTGCGGCCACCACCCGCCCGCGACGCAACAGCATGGCGTGGGTGAACCCGGGCGGGATCTCCTCGACGTGGTGGGAGACCAGCACCGTGGCCGGTGAGTCGGCGTCGTAGGCGAGCAACGACAGGGTGGAGACCAGGTCCTCGCGGCCGCCCAGGTCCAGCCCGGCTGCGGGCTCGTCGAGCAGCAGCAGCTCCGGATCGGCCATCAGCGCACGGGCGATCTGGACGCGTTTGCGCTCCCCCTCGCTGAGGGTGCCGAAGGTCCGGTCCACGAGGTGCTTGGCACCCACCTCGACCAGCAGCGAGGCCGCCCGGTCGTGGTCGAGCTCGTCGTACGCCTCGCGCCACCGGCCGACCACGCCGTACGACGCCGAGACGACCACGTCATGCACGCGCTCCTGACGCGGGAGCCGGTCGGCGAGCGCGGCGCTGGTCAGGCCGATCCTGGGTCGCAGCTCGAACACGTCGACGGTGCCGAGGACCTCCTCGAGGATGCCCACGACCCCCGACGTCGGGTGCAGCTGCGCGGAGGCCACCTGGAGCAGCGTGGTCTTGCCGGCGCCGTTGGGGCCGAGCACGACCCAGCGCTCGTCCTCCTCGACCGTCCAGGAGATTTCGTCGAGCAGGATGGCCTCTCCCCGCCGGATGGTGACGTCGGCGAACTCGAGGACGGCGGCCATGGCGGTAACCCTAGCGAGGTCGGGCGACTGATTCGCGCGTATCCTCACGGCCCGTGAACACGCCAGCCCATGCGCAGTTGCCCGCCTCGGCGCGCCTGGCCTGGTGGGGCACGTCCTGGCTGCGTGGCGATGCGGTCATCGACCTGCTGCTCGACGCCCTGATCGGGGCCGATGCGACCCACGTGGTGGCCGGGCTCGCCGATCTCGGTCTGGGCGGCGACGGTGGCACGGAGTCGCTGGTGGCGGGACTGGGTCGGCTGCGCGCCGAGGGCGCGACCGGTTTCGGGGCGGCCTTCCCGGCCGAGGGCGACCCGGTCGGTCTCGGCGGCCCTGGGTCGTTCAACGATGCGGCGTTCGACGTCGGGGAGGCCGTCGTGGTGCTCGACGCGGGCATCGGGCTGGTGCCGCAGCGGGTGGGGGCGGCCGTCACCTGGGTCGCGCACCGGGCCGAACGCCGGCAGCTGCCGGACGTCGGGGAAGCCGACCGCGGCCTGCGCGCCGCGCTGGTGGAGACGGCCGACGCCCTGGCCGCGCTCGATGTGGCCCGCTGGCGCCCCGAGGTTGCCGACCGCCTGCTGAACGTACGACATCGCCGGCCGCTCACCGGCCCCGCCGGGACTCCCCCGCGCTGCATCGAGCTCGCCGCCCGGGGCCTGCAGGCGGTCGAGATCGTCGAGCTTGCACTCGAGGACGACGGTGGCGCCGTCTCGTCGTGGGAGGTCGAGCAGCGCCGCCTCGCCCTGCGGCCCCTCGAGCGCGCGGGGCGAAGGGCGCTGGTGGCCGCCACCTCGCCCGAGGTGTGGCCCCCGTCCTGAGTCAGTCGGTCGGACGGCGGTCACCGGGCGGCGACTGCGTCGATCGCATCGAACCGGCCCAGCATCCGCCCGGCCGTCATCGGTTGGCTCGTGGATCCACTCATGCCCCCAGCATGGACGCCAGCACCGACGGCCCGGCCGCGGGCGATAGCCTCGGCGCACGATGACCCCGGACAAGCCGCCGACCGGGCACAAGCCCGAGACCCTGCTCATCACGCTGACCGGCAAGGACCGGCCGGGCGTGACGTCGTCGATCTTCGCGACCCTCTCGCGCTCCGGTGTCGAGGTGCTCGACATCGAGCAGATCGTGCTCCGCCGCCGCCTCATCCTCGGCGTGCTCGTGAGCGCACCACGCGACTGGAAGCGGCTGCGGGAGGCGGTGCAGGTGACCGCGGACGAGCTCGGGATGACCGTCGACGTCGATCGCGGCACGGGTGACAACAGGTCCCGCAAGGGCGGGCGCTCGCACGTGACGGTCATCGGCACCCCCTTGAAGGCGTCGGCCATGGCCGCGGTGGCGGGACGGATCGCGGACGCCGGCGCGAACATCGACCGGATCGAGCGGATGGCCCGCTACCCGGTCACCGCGATCGACCTGCACGTCTCCGGTGCGGACCCCGACGCCCTGCGCAGCGTGCTCGCGTCGGAGGCCGCCAGGCAGGGGCTCGACATCGCCGTACAGCCCGCGAACCTGCTGCGCCGAGGCATGAGGCTGATCGTGCTGGACGTGGACTCGACACTGATCCAGGGTGAGGTCATCGAGATGCTGGCCGCCCACGCGGGGTGCGAGCCCGAGGTGGCCGCCGTGACGGAGGCCGCGATGCGCGGCGAGCTCGACTTCGAGTCCTCGCTGCGCTCGCGGGTCAGGCTGCTCGCGGGGCTGGACGCGGCCGCGATCGACTCCGTGTACGACGACATCGTGCTCGCGCCCGGCGCCCGGACGATGGTGCGGACGCTGCGTCGCCTCGGCTACCGGTTCGCGATCGTCTCGGGAGGATTCAGCCAGATCACCGACCGCCTCGCCGACGACCTCGGTATCCACTTCTCCCGCGCCAACGAGCTGGAGATCGTCGACGGGAGGCTGACCGGCAACATCGTCGGCGATGTCGTCGACCGGGCCGGCAAGGCGCGGGCGTTGCGCGAGTTCGCGGCTGACGTGGGCGTCGAGGTGGCGTCGGTCATCGCGATCGGTGACGGCGCCAACGACCTCGACATGCTCAGCGCGGCCGGGCTGGGCATCGCCTACAACGCGAAGCCGGTGGTCCGCGACGCCGCCGACACCTCGGTGAATGTGCCCTACCTCGACGCGATCATGTACCTGCTCGGCATCTCCCGCGAGGAGATCGAGGCGGCCGACGCCGAGGCCGGCATCGTGACGCCTGCCCCGCCCGTCTAGAAGGTCAGGCCCGGCCGACGTGGAACGCCACGACCCGGGCTGACGCCGGCTCCAGGTCTGCCCAGACGCCGTCGTGCTCGAAGACCGTCAGCGCGCCCGTGGGGTAACCCAGGGCCATCTGGGTGGCCACCTCCGGGTCACCGTCTCCGTCGTCGAGCAGGTGGGCGACGTAGGCGATCGTCGGGTTGTGGCCGATGACGACCGCAGTGCGCACGTCGGCGGGGATCTCGCGAACCAGGTCCAGGGCCATCTCGGGACTGGCGTCGTAGAGACCCCGGTCGTGCGACGCATCGACCTGCCAACCGGCCGCTTCCGCCACGGCCTCCCAGGTCTCGATCGTGCGCACGGCGGCGGAGACCAGGACGTGGTCGGGGACGACGCCTTGGGTGGCGAGCCACCGACCGGCCGCCTGCGCCTCGCCCCGCCCGCGTTCGGACAGATGGCGCTCGAAGTCCGTGGGGCCGCCCTGCTCGGCCTTGGCGTGGCGCATGACGACGAGCACACGCGGGGTCGTGCCGGACTGCTGCTGCACGACGCCACATTGTCATTCGATAGCGTCGCTGTCATGCCCAGGGGACCCCTCATGATCATCGGCGGCGCCGAGGACAAGCTCGGCCGCCGGACGATTCTCGAGGAGTTCGTCGCGGCAAGCGGTGGGAGCGCGGCCCGGATCGCCGTCATCCCGACCGCGTCGTCCCTGGGCCCCGAGGTGGTCGAGGTCTACGACGCGCTGTTCCGCAAACTGGGCGCGGCCGACGTGGTCGCCGTCCGACCCGGGTCCCGCGACGAGGCACACGACCCGATGCTGGTGAAGTCGCTGACCGACGCGACCGGCATCTTCATGACCGGCGGCAACCAGCTCAAGCTGTCGGCGATCGTCTGCGGCACCCCGCTCGGCGACGCGATCGTGACCGCCCATCATGGCGGCGTCGTGGTGGCGGGGACGTCCGCCGGAGCGAGCATCCAGTCCAGCCACATGGTGGCCTTCGGGGTCGGCGGGACGACACCCAAGCAGCGGATGACCCAGGTGGCCGCGGGCCTCGGCCTGCTGCGGTCGTCGGTGATCGACCAGCACTTCGACCAGCGCAACCGCTACGGTCGGCTGCTGATGATCGTGTCCCAGTCACCCCAGCTGCTCGGGATCGGCGTCGACGAGGACACCGCCGCGGTGGTCGAGCACGTCCCGGACGAGCACGGCGACCACGAGGTCCTGCGCGTGCTCGGCCGGGGAGCGGTCACGATCTTCGATCCCGCACGGATCGTCACCAATGCCTACGAGGCCAAGCGGTCCTCGCCGATGCTCGCGAGCGGGGTGGTCCTGCACGTGCTGCCGCAGGGCTCGGCCTTCGACCTGACCAGCCGCACCCTTCTCGCCCACGAGCCCAGGATCGACCCGACCGAGGCCGAGGAGCTGTTGGAGGCAGGGCACGATCTGCGTCAGATGGCTCGCGACATCGCGGCCGGCGACGCCTCGCCCAGCACGCTGCGCAGGCGGTTGGCGCGCAAGAAGAGCTCGAAGACGCACGTCGAGCAGGACCCGAACCCGGACGGAGCTCCCTCATGACCGAACGTCCCATCCCCGATCTCGCCATCCTCGACACCCGCGTGTACCGCGGCGCGAACATCTGGTCCTACGAGAAGGCGATCCACCTCGTCGTGGACCTGGGGGCGCTCGAGCAGTACCCGACCAACACGATCCCGGGCTTCACCGACAACCTGCTGCAGATGCTGCCCGGGCTGCGCGAGCACTCCTGCTCGCGTGGCCGTCGAGGCGGCTTCGTCGAACGCCTCAACGAGGGCACCTGGCTCGGCCACGTCGCCGAGCACACGGCACTGGCCCTGCAGCAGGTCGTGGGTCACGACATCCGGCGCGGCAAGACCCGGCAGGTCAAGGGCCAGCCGGGCCACTACAACGTGGTGTTCGGCTACGTCGACGAGCAGGTCGGCCTGGCCGCCGCGCGGCTCGCCGTACGCCTCGTCAACCACCTGGTCGCGGCGGACCCCGAGTTCGACTGGGAGCAGGAGCTCGAGGCGTTCATCCTTCGTGCGGAGCGGACCGCTTTCGGTCCGTCGACCCAGGCGATCCTCGACGAGGCGGTGTCGCGCGACATCCCGTGGATCCGGCTCAACCAGTACTCCCTCGTGCAGCTCGGCCAGGGCGTCCACGCCAAACGCATCCGCGCGACCATGACGTCCGCGACGTCGGCGATCGCCGTCGACATCGCCTCCGACAAGGACCTCACGACGCGGCTGCTCGGCGCGGCCGGTCTGCCCGTGCCGAAGCAGGACTCCGTGCGAACCGCCGACCAGGCCGTGCGTGCGGCGGACCGGATCGGCTACCCGGTCGTCATCAAGCCGCTCGACGGCAACCACGGCCGCGGCGTCTGCCTCGACCTGCAGAACGGGGACGACGTTCGCGAGGCGTTCCCGATCGCACAGGAGCAGTCGCGACGCGGCGTGATCGTGGTCGAGTCGTTCATCACCGGCAAGGACTACCGCTGCCTGATCATCGACGGGCGCGTGGCCGCGATCGCCGAGCGGGTGCCCGCGTCGGTGACCGGTGACGGTACGACGACGGTGCGGGGACTCGTCGACCTCGCCAACGCCGACCCCCGGCGCGGCGTCGGACACGAGAAGGTGCTGACCCGGATCAAGGTGGACGACGCCGCTGTCGACCTCCTCCGTGACCAGGGCCTCGGGCTCGACGACGTACCCGCCGAGGGTCTGACGGTGAAGCTGGCGCTCACCGGCAACATGTCCACCGGCGGCATCTCGATCGACCGGACCTTCGAGGCGCACCCGGAGAACGTCGAGATCGCCGAGGAGGCCGCCCGCATGGTCGGGCTGGACATCGCCGGCATCGACTTCATCTGTCCCGACATCACCGAGCCGGTGCGCGAGACCGGCGGCGCGATCTGCGAGGTGAACGCGGCGCCGGGCTTCCGGATGCACACCCACCCGACGATCGGCGAGCCGCAGTTCATCGCCAAGCCCGTCGTCGACATGTTGTTCCCCCCGGGCGCGACCTCACGGATCCCGATCGTGGCGGTGACCGGCACGAACGGCAAGACCACCACGTCGCGGATGATCAGCCACATCTTCAAGGGCATGGGCCGCAAGGTCGGCATGACATCGACGGACGGCGTCGTCATCGACGAGCGGCTGCTGATCCGGGCCGATGCCTCCGGGCCCCGGTCGGCGCGGATGGTGCTGCAGAACCCACGCGTCGACTTCGCGGTCTTCGAGGTCGCTCGCGGCGGCATCCTCCGCGAGGGCCTGGGCTACGAGCGCAACGATGTCGCGGTGGTGCTCAACGTGCAGCCCGACCACCTCGGTCTCCGGGGCATCGACACCGTCGAGCAGTTGGCCGACGTCAAGGCCGTCCTCGTGGAGGCGGTACCGCGCGACGGGCACGCCGTGCTCAATGCCGACGACCCGTTGGTCCGCGCGATGCGGCGACGCTGCTCCGGCCAGGTTGTGTGGTTCTCGATGGAGGATCCCGGCTCCGAGACGCGAGAGATGATCGACGCGCACTGTCGGCGCGGCGGCAAGGCGCTGGTGCTGAACCCGTCGGAGCGGGGCGAGATGATCGTGGTCAAGCACGGTCCTCGCGAGATGCAGCTGGCCTGGACACACCTGTTGCCGGCCACGTTCAGCGGCCGCGCGCGGATGAACGTCCAGAACGCGCTCGCGGCCGCCGCCGCCGCGTTCGCAGCGGGTGCCCCTCTGCACGACATCCGCCAGGGCCTGCGGACCTTCTCGACGAACTACTACCTGTCCCCAGGACGTCTCAACGAGGTCGAGGTCAACGGCATCAACGTGATCGTCGACTACTGCCACAACGCTCCCGGGATGAAGATGCTCGGCGACTTCGTCGACCGGGTCGGCGACTCCCTGGCCTCCTCGCACGAGCTGGCCCGTCCGTCCCGGATCGGCGTGATCGCCACCGCTGGCGACCGTCGCGACCAGGACATGTGCGAGCTCGGTGCCATCGCCGCCCGACACTTCGACGTGGTGATCGTCCGCGAGGACGAGGCGCTGCGCGGCCGGGCCCGCGGCGAGGTGGCGGGCTTCGTCGCGGAGGGCGTCCGGGCCGCCATGGCGGAGGGCGCCCGGTGCAAGCAGGTCGAGGAGGTCCACGCCGAGATCGACGCGGTCCGGCACGCCTTGTCGCGCGCCAACCGTGGTGACCTGCTCGTGCTCTGCGTCGACCAGCACGCCGCGGTGATGAGCGAGCTGGAGAACTGGTCACCCCAGGCCCAGGCGGGTGCCGGCGTCTCCCCGGACGCCCCGGCCGCCGACCCGGACTACGACCCGGCGCCCACCGACGCCTGAGCGACGCGGACCTTGTCGCGCAGCGTCTCGGGCGAGTCCGGCGTGCCGCCGTGGTCGGCGATCCAGTCGTACACCTCCTGGCGCTCGGCGTGGCACATCAGGCCGACGACGTCGCCGGGCAGGGCCTGGCCCACCAGGGCGGACAGGCCGGCCACCTCCGTGGGGTACGACGGGATCGCGGTGACGCCGACGCGTTCGGCTCCGGCGCCCATCAGGGCGTCCATCTCCTCCACCGTGCGGCCACGGAGGTAGCTCTCCTTGTGGGCGATCGCCAGCACGTCGCTGTCGCGGGCACCGATCTCGCCCAGCATCTCGAGCAGGTCGTCGGTCCGGTCGCCCACGGCGCCCAGACCGAGCAGCAACCGTGCGCCGTCGGGGCGTACCCCGTTCATGATCTCGAACAGGGCCTCCAGGCCGGCCTCGTTGTGCGCCAGGTCGACGACCACGGTGACCTCCCCGACCGAGAAGAAGTTCATCCGGCCCGGGTTGTGCTCGGCATCGGGACGGAACGTGCGCAGTCCCTCGATCACGACATCGCGCGAGATGCCGAGGGCGAGGGCCGCCGAGGCCGCGGCCAGGGTGTTCTCGACGTTGAACCGCGACAGGCCGGCCAGGGTCATCGGCACGTCGACCAGCTCGACGAGCGGGTCCGGGTCGGCGTTCGGGCGCAGCACCGTGACCCAGCCGTCGATCACCGTGGTGGCACGCCCGCGGGCGCCGAGGACCTCGCGGATCGCGGGCGAGTTCACGTCCCGGGAGAAGACCCACGGCCGCGCCTTGATCACGCTGCGCATCGCGAAGACGCGGGGGTCGTCCGCGTTGAGCACGGCCCAGCCCTCCTTCCGGGTGATCCGGGCCACCACGGCCTTCACCTCGGCAAGCTGGTCCACGGTGTCGATGCCCTGGAGCCCGAGGTGGTCCGCGGACACGTTGGTCACGACCGAGACGTCGTTGCGGGTCAGCCCGATCCCCTTGAGCAGGATGCCGCCTCGGGCGGTCTCCGTGACCGCGAGCTCTACGTCCTGGTGGGCCAGCACGCGCCCGGCCCCGCTCGGGCCTGAGTAGTCGCCGGCCTCGACCAGCGCCCCGTCGATGTAGATCCCGTCGGTGTTGGACCAACCAACGAGCCGCCCGTCGATGCGACCGATGTGGGCAATCATCCGGGAGGTCGTGGTCTTTCCGTTGGTGCCGGTGACGGCAACCACCGGGATCCGGGGGGTGATCGTGTGCGGCGGCTCCCCGAGCTCCGCAGCGGACACCGTGGCGGCGGCCCGGCTGACGGCCTCCTCCACGTCGGCGCCCAGCATGGCGTCGAGAACGTCGGCCACCGCCCGGCCCATCACCTGGCCGCGCTCGCGGTGCGCCCACGGGAACGCCACGACGATCTGATGCGGGTCGCCGGTGGTCCGGACCCGGACCGCCAGCTTGGAGATTCCCGACTCGACCGCGATGGCCCGGACCAGCTTGCCGACCGCCCGGAGGACGAACCGCTCCCGGAAGCCGGACTCGGCCGCACCCGGACGGGCGGTCTTCAACCCGATCCGGGCCGCGAACCTGGCCGCGGTGGCGTCGGGGACCGCCGTGAGACCGCCGATGTCGAGCGTCAGCTTGATGGCCGCACGCGGGAAGTAGAGGTTCGGCCCCTCCAGGACCCGGAGCTCGACGAGGGAGCTCATGCGGGGGTGCTCATGCGGGGTCCCTGCGCCAACCGGAGCGCAGCGAGGATTGGCGTGGGGTGCTCATGCACCCATCGCGTGGAAGCCGCCGTCGACGTGCACGATCTCGCCGGTCGTGGCCGGGAAGAAGTCGGACAACAACGCGCACACCGCTTTGGCGGTGGGCTCCTGGTCCGTGTTGTCCCACCCGAGCGGAGACCGGCCGGACCACATGGACTCCAGGTCCTCGAACCCCGGGATCGCCTTGGCAGCCATCGTCCGGAGCGGCCCTGCGGCCACCAGGTTGCAGCGGATGCCGTCCGGGCCGAGGTCGCGGGCGAGGTAGCGCGAACAGGACTCCAGGCCCGCCTTGGCCACGCCCATCCAGTCGTACGCCGGCCAGGCCACGGAGGCGTCGAAGGTCAGTCCGACGACGGAGCCGCCGTTCCCCATGAGCGGTCGGCAGGCTCGGGCCAGCGACATCAGCGAGTACGCCGAGACCTGGACCGCCTGGGCGACGTCGGGCCACGGGCCGGTGAGGAACTTGCCACCGAGCAACGTCTCGGGGTTGCCGTAGGCGATCGAGTGCACGACCCCGTCGAGACCGTCGACGTGCTCGCGGACCAGGTCCGGGAGTCGCTCCAGGTGTTCCTCGTCGGTCACGTCGAGCTCGAGCACCGGTGGTTCGGTCGGCAGCCTCTTGGCGATCCGCTTGGTGATCCCCAGGGCGCGACCGAAGTTGGAGATCAGGACCGTCGCCCCCTGCTCCTGGGCCACCTTGGCGGTCGCGAAACCGATGGAGCTGTCCATCGTCACGCCGGCGACGAGGATCCGCTTGCCCTCGAGAATGCCCATAGTCAGTTCCTCTTCGTCGGTTCGAACCGGTCGGGATCCAGTGCGATAGGGGTGTCAGTGGCCCATGCCGAGGCCACCGTCGACCGGGATCACGGCCCCGGTGACGTACGCCGCGCCGTCCCCGGCGAGCCACGTCACCGCAGCGGCGACCTCCTCGGGTGCCGCGTAGCGGCCGAGCGGGACCTGCGTCTTGATCGTGCTCTTCTGGTCGTCGGTGAGGACCGCGGTCATGTCGGTCTCGACGAACCCGGGGGCGACCACGTTTGCGGTGATCGACCGGGACCCGAGCTCGCGGGCCAGCGACCTGGACATGCCGACCAGCCCCGCCTTGGAGGCCGCGTAGTTGACCTGACCGGCCGAGCCCAGCAACCCGACCACCGACGAGATGAAGATGATCCGGCCACGGCGCAGGCGGAGCATGCCCTTCGCCGCCCGCTTGGCGAGCCGGAAGGAACCGGTCAGGTTGGTGTCGATCACCGAGGACCACTGCTCCTCGGACATCCGCAGCACCAGTGTGTCCGCGGTGATCCCGGCGTTGGCGACCAGCACCTCCACCGGCCCGTGGGCCGCCTCGATCTCGACGAAGGCGGCCTCGACCGCTGCCGGGTCGGTGATGTCACAGCGCACGTCCAGCGCACCGTCGGGCGCCCCGCCGTTGCGCGTGGTCACAGCGACGCGGTCCCCCTGAGCCAGGAAGGCCTCGGCGATGGCGCGACCGATCCCCCGGTTGCCGCCGGTCACGAGGACCGACCTGCCCACGGGTTGCGTCTCCTGCTCGTCAGCGCTCACGTCCATGGACGCTATCGACTACCGCGGGGTAGACCCAAACAGCCCGGGCCGGCGGGCTTCAGTCGTCCTCGAGTCGGAAGCCGACCTTGATGCCGACCTGGAAGTGCTCCACGGTCCCGTCCTTGACCTGGCCGCGGACCTGGGTCACCTCGAACCAGTCGAGGTGCCGCAGCGTCTTCGCCGCCCGCTCGATGCCGTTGCGGATGGCACCGTCGATACCATCGGGAGAGGTGCCGACGATCTCGGTGACGCGATAAGTGCGGTTGGACATTTTGCCTCCGTCAGCAGATGGGGAGTCGATCGTAGCGGCGTAGAGTCGGCCCCATGGCCAGGGACCTGCAGGGCCCGGACGACGCGGTTCGCATCACGACGGCGGCAGCAAGCCGCAACGCCGACATCGCGGCGCGTCAGAAGCGCTACGTGCTCTCGATGGGCATCCGTTCGGTGTGCTTCGTCACGGCCGTGACCATCAGCATCCTCGGCGGACCATCGCTGCTGGTGTGGATCCTCATCGCCGCGGCGCTGGTGCTGCCCTACATCGCCGTCGTGATGGCCAACGCCACCTCGACTCGCACCGACGCGTTCATGCTGCCGGACGGCGCCCACCAACGACCCGAGCTGCTGGCCGGTTCGCCCACCGAACGGGACACCTGAGCGCGGCGTTGACTTCGCCCCTCGAGCGTGACCAGAATTCTCACGCAACCTGGGTGCCCCCGTTCCAGGTTGCACAGCGATGCCGGACGGCTCCCCCCGTGGCTGTCCGGCATCGCCGTTCCCACCCACACCGAGAGGCCCGATGGACCCCGACACCTGCTCCGCGAAGGACTGTCGGGCACCCGCCACGTGGCAGCTTCTGTGGAACAACCCCAAGCTGCACACACCGGACCGTCGCAAGGTCTGGCTGGCGTGTGACGAGCACCGGGAGTCGCTGTCGGGCTTCCTGGCCGCCCGGAGTTTCCTGAAGGACGTCGTCCCGCACGAGCCGACCGGCTGAGCGGGTCAGCCGCCGATCGCCGACATCGGGCGGTCGGGCTGCAGGAACGACGGGTCGTCGATCCCGTGCCCGGCTCGCTTGCCGCGCATCGCGATCAGCCAGCGCTCGGCCAGGTCCTCGTCCGACGCGCCCGACCTCAGGGCGGCCCGCAGGTCGGACTCCTCGCGCGCGAACAGACAGTTGCGGATCTGGCCGTCGGCGGTGAGCCGGACGCGGTCGCAGTCGCCGCAGAAGGGTCGGGTCACCGACGCGATCACGCCGACCGTGGCCGGACCGCCGTTGACGAGGAACAACTCGGCGGGCGCGCTGCCCCGTGGCTCGGCCGCGGGTACAAGCACGAACTCCGGCTCGAGACGCGCGAAGATCTCGTCCGCGGTGATCATGCCCTCGCGGCTCCAGCCGTGCTGGGCGTCCAGCGGCATCTGCTCGATGAAGCGGAGCTCGTAGCCACGCTCGATACACCAGCTCAGCAGCTCGACCGCCTGGTGGTCGTTGACGCCCCGCAGCAGGACGGCGTTGACCTTCACCGGGCCGAGTCCGGCGGCCTGGGCGGCTTCGAGACCGGCGACGACGTCGTGCAGACGGTCGCGGCGGGTGATCTGGTGGAACGTCTCCGCGTCTGTCGTGTCGAGGCTGACGTTGACCCGATCCAGGCCGGCCGCTGCCAGGGCACCCGCGGTCCTGGCCAGGCCCAGCGCGTTGGTCGTGAGGGACAGCTCGAGTGTCGGGTCGAGGGCCTTGGTGCGCCGCACGATCTCGACGAGGCCACGACGTACGAGCGGTTCGCCGCCGGTGAAGCGGACCTCGCGGATCCCGAGCTGCTCGACACCCACACGCACGAGCCGGACAACCTCGTCATCGCTGAGAACCTCGTCACCCAGCAACCATTCGAGGCCCTCGGCCGGCATGCAGTAGGAGCAGCGCAGGTTGCAGCGATCGGTCAGGGACACGCGGAGATCCGTGGCGACCCGGCCGTAGCGGTCCTCCAGCAACTTCATCACGCGATCAGTCTACGGACGCGTCCAGTCGGATCTCCAGACAGCACTCCCACCAGTCCGTGGCTCGGTGCGGCCGGATAACCTCGCGGAGTGCGATCGTTCCGGTTTGTGCTGAGCCGACGGTGGCTGCTGTTCGCGGTCGCGATCGTGCTCGTCGCCTACGCGACCTGGTGGCTGGGCGAGTGGCAGTTCCACCGCCTGGCGGACCGCAAGGCCAGCAACCAGGTCGTGCTCCGCAACGAGGCCCAGCCGCCCACGCCCGTCGGCGAGGTCCTCGCCGCCGACCGGCCGGTCGACAAGACCGACGAGTGGCGGATCGTGAGCGCAACCGGCGAGTACGACGTCGCCGACACCGTGATCGTGCGCTACCGCACCCGAGACGGCGAGTCCGGTGTCGACGTGGTGGTCCCCCTGGTGACCGCCAACGGGACGGCCCTGCTCGTCGATCGCGGCTGGATGGCGACCGCCAACGGCAGCGCCGACCCAGCAAGCACGCCAGCCCCGCCGTCCGGAGAGGTGCAGGTGACCGGCTGGGTCCGGGCCGACGGCACCGGCAGCAGCACCCAGGTCACCTCCCATTCGGTGCGAGCCATCTCGAGCGTCGCGATCGGCCGGGCCCTCGAGCGCACGGTCTACGGCGGATTCGTCGAGCTCCGCTCGGAGGATCCCGGGCCGGCGACGCCGCTCGAGAAGGTCGAGCTGCCCACGCTGGACAACGGGCCGCACTTCTTCTACGGCCTCCAGTGGTGGTTCTTCGGCGTGCTTGCGTTGTTCGGGTTCTTCTACCTCATGTACGACGAGTGGCGAAACGGCGCCCGCGGTGACCGTGAGGGCCGTTCGCTGCCGAAGCGGGCCGGTCCGAAGGGTCCTCAGAGCGCGCGGAGCATCCCGCCGTCGACCGGGAGCATGGCGCCGGACACGAAGGACGACGCCGGCGACAGCAGGAAGGCTGCCGCCCGCCCGAACTCCTCCGGCTCCCCGTAGCGCCGGAGCGGGATCGTCGCGATCGCCGCCCGCTGGGCTGCCTCGGCGTCGCCGGTCGCGGCGTCCAGCTCGGCGACCCGCTCGGTGGCAATGCGACCGGGCAGCAGACCGTTCACGCGCACCCCCCGCGGGCCGAGCTCGTCGGCGAGGGTCTTGGCGACCATGGCCAGGCCGGGTCGCAGGCCGTTGGAGATCGCCAGGTCGGGCAGCGGCACCCGGACGCTCGAGGAGAGGACGAACGCCAGCGTGCCGCCGGCCCCCAGACCGGCGCCAATCTCGCGGGCCAGCCGGACGGCCCCCAGGAACACCGACTCGAAGGCCGCGGTCCACTGCTCGTCGGTGCTGTCGATCGCCGTGCCCCTGGGTGGCCCGCCGACGCTGATCAGGGCCCCGTCCAACCGGCCCCAGCGCCCGTGCGCGGCGCCGATCAGCCGGGCCGGAGTCGCCGGGTCGGCGTTGTCCGCCGCGACGGTCTCGACGGCATCGCCCAGCTCCGCCCGGGCCTTCGCGAGCGACTCCTCGCTGCGGCCGGACAGCACCACGCGGGCCCCCTCTGCGACGAGGCAGTCGGCGGTGGCTCGACCCAGCCCGCGGGCTCCACCTGTGACGACGTAGACCCGGTCGCGCAGCTCGAGATCCATGCGCTCGAGCCTAGGGTGTGTCAGACCGGGGCCACCGGAAGGTCGTCGATGAACTGGGTGCGATGCAGGTCGGCGTAGAGCCCCCCGCGAGCCAGCAGGTCGGCATGGGTGCCGGACTGGACGATCCGACCGGCCTCGACGACGAGGATCTTGTCGGCGTTGCGGATCGTGGACAGTCGGTGCGCGATCACCAGGGAGGTGCGCCCCTCGAGGGCCGCGTCGAGGGCGCGCTGGACGGCGGCCTCGGACTCACTGTCGAGGTGCGCGGTGGCCTCGTCGAGCACGACGATCGACGGCGCCTTCAGCAGCAGACGGGCGATCGCGAGCCGCTGACGCTCACCGCCCGAGAGGCGGTAGCCGCGGTCGCCGACGACGGTGTCGAGCCCATCGGGAAGCGCGCGCACCAGCGATGCGATCTGCGCAGCGTCGAGGGCTGCCCAGATCTCGAGATCGTGGGCTGCGGGATGGGCGTAGAGCAGGTTGGCCCGGATCGTGTCGTGAAACATGTGGGCGTCCTGGGTGACGTAGCCGACCACGTCCTCGAGGGACTGCAGCGTCACGTCGCGGACGTTGTGGTCGCCCACCCGGACCGCGCCCGCCTCGACGTCGTACAGCCGGGCGACCAGGTGCGTGATGGTGGTCTTGCCTGCGCCGGAGGGCCCGACCAGCGCGACCATCTGGCCCGGCTCGGCCACGAACGAGATGTCGTGCAGCACCTGGACGGTGTCCCGCGACTCGGCACGGGCGACCACCTCGAGCGAGGCCAGCGAGATGTCGTCGGCGCGGGGGTAGGTGAACGCGACGTGCTCGAACTCCAGCCGGGACGCGCTCGGCGGCAGGACTGCCGCGTCGGGCTTCTCCTGGATCAGCGACGGCAGGTCGAGCACCTCGAAGACGCGCTCGAAGCTGACCAGCGCCGTCATCACGTCGATGCGGACGTTCGAGAGCCCCTGGAGCGGGCCCAGGAGGCGCAGCAGCAGGGTCGCGAGCGCGAGCAGCGTGCCGACCGTGAGCGTCCCGTCGATCGCGAGATGGCCACCCACGCCGTAGACGAGGGCCGTCGCGAGCGCGGGCACCATCATCATCGCGGCCCCGAAGATCCGGGTGATGAGGGAGATGCTGACCCCCAGGTCGCGCACGGTGGCGGCCTTGGTCGCGAAGAGCGCGTCCTCCTCGCCGCGGCGGCCGAACAGCTTGAGCAGCATGGCACCGCCGACGTTGAAGCGCTCGGTCATCATGTTGCCCAGGTCGGCGTTTCCGTCCATCTGCCGCCTGGTCAGGCCCGCGAGCCGGCCGCTGACGAACCGGGAGATCAGGTACAGGAACGGGAACATCGTCAGGCAGAGCAGCGTGACCTGCCAGCTCAGCGCCAGCATGGTGATGCCGACCACGACGACCGCGACGATGTTGGAGACGGTGCTGGAGAGCGTGGAGGTGAACGCGCGCTGCGCGCCGATCACGTCATTGTTCAGGCGGGACACCAGCGCACCGGTCTGGGTGCGGGTGAAGAACGCCAGCGACTGGCGCTGGACGTGGCCGAAGACCTGGGTCCGGAGGTCGAAGATCAGGCCCTCCCCGATCCGGGACGACAGCCAGCCACCGACGACGCTCAACACGGCACTGATCAGGGCGGTGCCGGCCATCGCCAGCGCCAGCCACGTGACGAGTGCGCCGTTGCCCTTGAGGATGCCGTCGTCCACGATCCGCTGGACCAGCAGCGGGGTCACCACCACCATGCCGGCGTCGACGATCGTCAGGGCGAGGAAGCCGGAGATCAGGGAGCGGTGCGGCCGGGCGAACCCCAAGACGCGACGCACGGTCTTGCGCTCGATACGGTTGTTGACGACGCTGCGGTCGGAGCGCAGATGGCGCCACGCAGCCGCGGGGCCTGCTCCCCCGTGCATTCCTGACATCTGACCCCTGCTTTCCTAGGAGAGCTCGCGGAACCGGCGTACCTGGGCTTCCCGCTCCAGTCGCCGCTGCTCCTCGAGGTCTCGCTGCGCCGCTCCCTGGAGCAGTGCCTTGGTCTCGAACACCGCCCCCGGCAGCGGCGCCGTGAGCGCGGCCGCCAGGTCGGCGACCGTCGCGTCCAACTCCCCGGAAGGTACGGCGGTCAGGGCCAGCCCGATCTGCACCGCCTCCGCCGCACCCACCATCCGAGCGGTCACGCAGATCTCCAGTGCCCTGGCATAGCCAACGCTCTCCACCAGGGGCTTTGTTCCCGTCAGGTCCGGCACCAGCCCCAGCGCGGACTCCTTCATGCAGAACTGCGCGTCGTCGGCGACCACGCGGAGGTCGCACGAGAGTGCGAGCTGGAAGCCGGCTCCGATGGCGTGGCCCTGCACCGCGGCGATCGAGACGAACCGTGGGTCTCGCAGCCAGGTGAAGCCCCGCTGGTAGTCGCCGATCGTCGCCGAGATCTCCTCGTCGGACCGGGCCAGCAGACCGGCCACGGTCTCGACGTCCGCTCCCGAGCCCTCCGGCGCCGGGGTGGAGCCCGCCGGAACCAGCATCCGCCGGTCGAGGCCCGCCGAGAAGCTGCGGCCGGCGCCGCGCACGACCACGATCCGGATCTCGTCGCCGAGGGACTCGCCGACGGCAGCGAGAGCCCGCCACATGGCGGGAGTCTGCGCGTTGCGCACCTCGGGTCGGTCGAGCGTGACGGTCGCGACGACGTCGGTCAGGTCGAGCCGAAGGCCGGCGGCGGCGATCGCGTCAGGGGTCATGACCGAAGTCTAGGAAGGCGCACCGACCGGCTGCGCCACCGGTCAGGCGAGGGACACCAGGTCGGCGTAGTCGTCGTTCCAGAGGTCCTCGTCGCCGTCGGGCAGCAGCAGCACCCGGTCCGGCTCCAGGGCGCGGACCGCCCCCTCGTCGTGGGTCACCAGGATGATCGCGCCCTCGTAGCTGCGGATGGCCGCGAGCACCTCCTCGCGGGAGGCGGGGTCGAGGTTGTTGGTCGGCTCGTCGAGGAGCAGCACGTTGGCGCTCGACACCACCAGGCTCGCCAGCGCCAGCCGGGTCTTCTCGCCACCCGAGAGCACCTTGGCGGGCTTGTGGGCGTCGTCGCCGGAGAAGAGGAACGACCCGAGGACGCTGCGGGCCTCGCTGTCGGTGAGCTGCGGCGCGGCACTCTGCATGTTCTCCAGCACCGTACGGCTCGTGTCGAGCGTCTCGTGCTCCTGGGCGTAGTAGCCGATCTTGAGTCCGTGCCCGGGCACGACCTCGCCGGTGTCCGGGACGTCGACCCCGGCCAGGATCCGCAGCATCGTGGTCTTGCCCGCACCGTTGAGCCCCAGGATCACCACCCGGCTGCCCTTGTCGATGGCGAGGTCCACGTCGGTGAAGACCTCGAGCGACCCGTAGGACTTCGACAGCTCCGCCGCGGTGAGCGGCGTCTTGCCGCAGGGCGCGGGAGCGGGGAACTTGATGCGCGCCACCTTGTCGCTCTGCCGCTCCCCCTCGAGCCCCGACATCATCTTCTCGGCGCGCTTCAGCATCGACTGCGCCGCCGAGGCCTTGCTGGCCTTGGCCCGCATCCGGTTGGCCTGGTCGGTGAGCGTCTTGGCCTTGGTCTCGGCGTTCTGCCGCTCCCGCTTGCGGCGGCGCTCGTCGGTCTCGCGCTGGGTGAGGTAGGCCCGCCAGCCCATGTTGTAGACGTCGATCTCGCCACGGTTCGCGTCGAGGTGGAGCACCTTGTTGACCGTGGTCTCGAGGAGCGCGTTGTCGTGGCTGATCACGATCAGTCCGCCCTTGTGCCCCTTGAGGAACTCGCGCAGCCAGACGATCGAGTCGGCGTCCAGGTGGTTTGTTGGCTCGTCGAGCAGGAGCGTGTCGGCGCCGGAGAACAGGATCCTGGCCAACTCGACCCGGCGTCGCTGGCCGCCGGACAGGGTCCGCAGCGGCTGGGCCAGGATCCGGTCCTCGATGTTCAGGCTGTGCGCGATCTGCGCGGCCTCGGACTCCGCGGCGTACCCGCCACCGGCGTGCAGCTCCGCGTCGGCGCGCGTGTAGCGCCTCATGGCCCGGTCGGCGACCTCCGGATCGTCGCTGCCCATCTCCGTCTCGGACTCGCGCAGGCGTCGTACGACGTCGTCGAGCCCGCGAGCGGACAGGATCCGGTCGCGGGCAAGGACTTCGGGGTCGCCGATGCGGGGGTCCTGCGGGAGATAGCCGA
This sequence comes from Nocardioides sp., assembly GCA_025965335.1. Classification (GTDB taxonomy): domain Bacteria; phylum Actinomycetota; class Actinomycetes; order Propionibacteriales; family Nocardioidaceae; genus Nocardioides. Next base: position 19,348 of record JAOPXC010000351.1, read on the forward strand.
CCTCGCCCGTGGCGGTGACCGATCCGGACGCAGGCATGGCCTCGCCCGCGAGGATCTTCGTGAGCGTGGTCTTGCCGGCACCGTTCCGGCCGACCAGCCCGACCTTGTCGCCGGGCGCCACGCGGAAGCTGACGTTCTCCATGAGCAGGCGCGCCCCTGCACGGACTTCGAGCTGGTGGGCGGTAATCATGAGTATCGCTAGTGTAATTGGGCCGGGACCAGACCCGGGCATCGGAAGGGGCAGCCATGCGTTTCAACCCGAAGGCGCGGCTGGACACCAGCCGCGTGCGAGACCGCGGCCGGGCGTCGGGCAGCGGCGGTGGCGGCTTCGGGACCGGCCGATCGAGCATCCCGATCCCCGGCGGGATGCGGGCCGGGGGCGGCATCGCCGGCCTGATCATCGTGGTGCTCTTCCTCGTCGTGACCCAGTGCCTGGGAGGCGGCAGCAGCGGCGCCTTCGACACCAGCCGGATGGCCGAGACCGACCGCTACGCGAACTGCAAGACCGGCACGGACGCCAACCAGGATCCCGACTGCTCCCGGGTCGCGGTCGAGAACTCGTTGTACGACTTCTGGAGCGGCGAGCTCGGCTCGAAGTTCGAGCCGGAGCAGGCTGTCGAGACCTTCGGCAACGCCACGAACACCGGATGCGGCCGGGCCACGTCCGACGTCGGGCCCTTCTACTGCCCGACCGACCAGACGATCTACCTCGACACCACGTTCTTCGAGGCCGTCCTGCAGGGGCAGCTGGCCGGCCCCAGCGGGGCCTTCGTCGAGCCCTACGTGCTCGCCCACGAGTACGGCCACCACATCCAGAACCTCCTCGGGACCATGGGCCGGGTGAAGACCCAGCAGGGGCCCAAGAGCGACTCGGTGCGGCTCGAGCTGCAGGCCGACTGCTACGCCGGAATGTGGGCCAGGTCCGCCACCACCACGGAGGACGCCGACGGGAACGTGCTGTTCCAGGAGATCAGCGACGCGGACATCAAGAACGCCATCGATGCCGCCACGTCCGTCGGCGACGACCGGATCCAGGAACAGTCCGGCGACAGGGTCAATCCCGAGCAGTGGACCCACGGCTCGGCCGCCTCGCGGGTGAAGTGGTTCAGGACCGGATTCACCCAGGGATCACTCAAAGCCTGCGACACGTTCGCCACTGACGACCTGTAGCCGCTGAGGCGGTAGCGTCACCCCCGTGACCGGGGGCGAAATTGATGAGGGTCGGACCGACCGAGGAGTCGACGGAGTCCCGCGAGCAGCGAGCATCCGGGTGCTCGTGGCCGAGGACTTCGAACCCGTGCGAACCCTCACGGCTCGCATGCTGAACAAGCTGGGGCACCCCGACGTCGACGTGGCCGAGGACGGTCAGGAAGCGGTCGACGCCCTGGCCGCGAAGCACTACGACCTGCTCCTGCTGGACCTGTCCATGCCCCGCCTGTCGGGCGTGGACGTCGTGCGCTGGCTCCACGCCCATCCCGATCGTCTCGCCGGTCTAACCATCGCCGTGCTCAGCGCGTCAGCGCACGCGGAACGACCGATGCTCAACGAGCTCGGTGTCACCCTCGTGCTGCCCAAACCGGTCCGGATCCAACAGCTCGCCGACCTCATCGAGCAAGTCCCAACGGACCACTGACCGC
>JAOPXC010000355.1 GCA_025965335.1 Nocardioides sp.
GGACCTCATCGAGGAGGAGCACCGACTGCGGGACACGCTCGCCGAGGGCAGGATCACGGAGGGCGAGGAGCACGCGCGGCTCAGCAGCGTCGAGGTAGAGCTCGACCAGTGCTGGGACCTGCTGCGACAGCGGCGGGCCAAGCGGGAGTACGGCGAGAGTCCGGACGACGCCACCGTCCGACCGCCCGGCACCGTCGAGGGCTACCTCGGGTAGGGCCTGGCCCCGGGCCCGGCGGCACCTCACACGTGACGCGAAAATCATGGATCTGGAGCACAGAACCATGATTTTCGCGTCACGTGAGCAGTTGGTCGACGTCCTTCTCGAAGGCTCCGGCGATCTCGAGCAGGCGCCGGTCGGCGCCGTGCGGCGCGACGATCTGGATCCCGACGGGGAGCCCGGAGGAGGTGCGGCCCGCGGGCACGGAGATCGCGGGGCAGCCGGTGACGGTGATGAAGTACGCCGACCGCATCCAGTCGAGGTAGGTCTCCATCGGCCGGCCGTTGATCGAGGTCGGGAACTCCTGGTCGGCCGGGAACGGCGGGACCTGCGAGACCGGCAGCACCAGCACGTCGTACGACTGGAAGAAGCGACGCATCCGTTCGGCGATCAGCGTGCGTTGGCGGTAGGCACGGGCGATGTCGGCACCGGTGAGCGACTCGCCGAGCCGGATGTTGTCGGCGAGCGACTGCTTGAAGGACGACGGGTTCGACGCGAGCAACCGGCCGAACTTCGCCTGGAGGTGCCAGGCACGCAGGGTGCGGAAAGTGTCGTCGGCCCCGGCGAGGTCGGGATACGCGGCAGCCACGGATGCGCCCGCGCGGCTGAACACCTCGGCCGAGGACTCGACCACCGCGGCCACCTGGTGGTCCACCTCGAACGAGCCACCCAGGTCCACCGACAGCGCCACCCGCAGCCCCGAGAGCGATCCGGACAGCGGCCGAGCGAAGTCGCGCCCGGGATCGCCCAGTGCGAGCGGCGCCCGCGGGTCGGGACCGGCCATGACGGCGAGCAGCAGCGCCAGGTCCCCGACGTTGCGGGCCATCGGGCCGCCGACCGACGTGGTCTCCCACTGGTTGTACAGCGGCCACTCGGGCACCCGACCGAGGGACGGCCGCAGGCCGACCACACCGCAGAACGACGCCGGGTTGCGCAGCGAGCCACCCATGTCCGACCCGTCGGCCAGCGGGACCATGCCGGTCGCCAGCGCGCAAGCCGCTCCCCCGCTGGAGCCGCCGGCCGAGCGCGTCGGGTCCACCGGGTTGCGGGTCGTGCCGAAGATCGTGTTGAACGTGTGCGACCCGGCCGCGAACTCCGGCACATTGGTCTTGCCGAGCAGCACCACGCCGGCTCGGCGGACGCGCTCGACGAGCAGCTCGTCCTCCTCGGGGACGTTGTCGGAGAAGAGCGGGGAGCCGTACGTCGTGCGCCAGCCCGCGACCGCGTGGGTGTCCTTGAACGCGAACGGCAGCCCGTGCAGGGCGCCGATCCGGCCGCCCCTCGCCAGGAACTCGTCGGCCGCCGCCGCCCCCGCGCGGGCGCGCTCGGGGTCGAGGGACACGATCGCGTTGAGCTCCGGGTTGCGCTGCTCGATCCGGGCCAGGTGCAGGTCGAGCAGTTCGCGCGCCGAGATCCGCCGGTCCCGGATGGCCGCGGCCTGCTCGCGCGCGGTCGATTCGACGGAGAGATCGTTCACGCGACGATCATCGCCGACGGCCGAACACCGACCCAGCGATCACGCCGAGCAGCACGAGTCCCGCGCCCACCGCGATCCCCTTGATGAAGTCTCCGCCGTCGTTGATCGAGCCTGTCGAGATCCCCCGGGCCTTCGGCGGTGCGGTGAAGACGCCCTGCGTCGGTGCGGGGGTCTCGACACCATCGGTGGTCGAGCCTGTCGAGACCTGCTCGACCTGCGATGGTTGGGCGATGGCGCCAGCCACGTTGCCGAAGAACTCCCCGGCCATCCGCTTAGAGACCGACGAGAGCATCCGCTGACCGACCCCGCCGACCATGCCGCCGACGATGGCGTCGGCCTCGTAGGCGATCCGGGTGCCGTCGGCGCCGAGGTCCTCGAAGCTGACGCTGACCGTCGCGTCCACGGTGCCGGGGGCGCCGGCACCCTGGAGCTTCATCACCAACGACTCGTGGGCCCGCAGGTCGGACAGCGAGCACGACCCGGCATAGGTGCCCTTGATCGCCGCGACCCCGGCGGTGACCGTCATCGCGTAGCTGTTCTCGCCGGTCGACTCCAGCCGCTCACAACCGGGGATCGTGGCCACCAGCACCTGCGGGTCGAGCAGGGCATCCCAGACCCGAGCCACCGGGAACGGGATCGTGTCGGCTCCGGCGATCTTCATGAGGACTCCTTGGCATCGTCGGGTCTCGACAAGCTCGACCGCCGGTGGTTGCTGTGGGTCTGGCGCAGGTGGAACAGGTCGGACGGCGAGATCGGCATCGCGATGATCGGGATGCCCTCGGCATCCTCGATGGCGGCGGCGAAGACCGCGGCCGACGGGATCACGCCGGCCTCGCCGGCGCCCTTGACACCCAGGGGGTTCAGGGGCGAGGGCGTCTCGAGGTGGTCGATGTCGATGCCGTCGGGCACCTCGGTGACGTAGGGCATCAGGAAGTCCATGAAGGACGCGTTCAGCAGCTGACCGGACTCGTCGTACGCCATCCGCTCGTAGAGCGCGCCGCCCACGCCCTGGGCGACGCCGCCATGGATCTGGCCCTCGACGATCATCGGGTTGATCAGGTTGCCGCAGTCGTGCACCACGGCATATTTCAGGATCGTGATCTCGGCGGTGTCGGGGTCGGTCTCGACGATCACCGCGTGCATGCCGGAGGCGAACGTCGCGCGCTCCGGTGAGTAGAAGTCCCGGCCCTCCAGGCCCGGCTCCTCGTCCTCGGGCACCGGCGGCTTCCCGGGGTCGCCGACCGAGAACTGGGTGGCGGCCTTCGACGCCTCGTCGAACGCGTAGCGCAGCGGGTTGGACAGCACGGACACCGTGCCGAGGTCGATGGAGGAGCCCGGCGATCCCTTGACCGACACGACGCCGTCGACGATCTGCAGGTCCTTCTCGTCCGCCTCGAGCGCCTCGGCCGCGATCTTGAGGACCTTCTCCTTGGCGCGTCTGGCGGCCAGGTGGATCGCCGACCCGCTCATCACCGCCGCGCGCGAGGCGAACGTGCCGACGGCGTACGGCATCCGCCGGGTGTCGCCCGTGACCACCTCGACGTCCTCGATCTTCACGCCGAGCTCGTCGGCGACGAGCTGAGCGAAGACGGTCGCGTGGCCCTGGCCCTGGGTGGTGAGCCCGGTCGCGACCTTGACCTTGCCGGAGGTCTCGATGTGGATGTGGGCTCCCTCGTAG
>JAOPXC010000337.1 GCA_025965335.1 Nocardioides sp.
GTGATGGCGCTGCTCGGCCCCAACGGAGCGGGCAAGAGCACGCTGACCAAGATCATCAGCGGCCAGAAGAAGCCCACCAGCGGCGACATCCACCTCGGCGGTGTCAACGTGCACAACGCCGGCTCCGAGGAGCTCGCCCGCCTCGGCCTCTGCACGGTGCCCGAGGGCCGCTCGGTCTTCCCCAACCTCTCCGTGGAGGAGAACCTCACCCTGATGTCGTACGCCGGGGTGCCGGTCGAGGCGGTGCTCGAGACGGCCTTCGCGTACTTCCCGAGGCTCCTGGAGCGCCGCACCCAGCTCGCCGGGACGCTGTCCGGGGGCGAGCAGCAGATGCTCGCGATGTCCCGGGCGCTCGCCTCCGACCCCGCATTGCTGCTGCTCGACGAGCTGTCGATGGGTCTGGCGCCGCTGATCGTGGACGAGCTCTACGACACCGTCGCGCAGATCGCCGAGAGCGGCGTGTCCATCCTGTGCATCGAGCAGTTCGCCCGCACCGCCCTGCGCGTCTCCGACTACGCAGCCGTCATGACCGGGGGACGCATCGTCGCCTCCGGCGAGCCGGCAGAAATCATGGAAACCATGTCTGACGTCATCCTCGGAGGAGCCGCATGAACACCCCACGAAGAGCCTCGCTGCGCTCCCCTTTCCGCGGGGACCCCGGCACCACCCCAACAATGAGGCGCCACTTCGTCCCCCTCGCCGCCGCGGCGCTCGCCGGCGCGATGCTGCCGATCTCCACCGCCAACACGGCGCACGCCGCGGAGGGCGACCCCGCGTTCAGCGGCTTCAGCACCTACGCCTGGTCCACGCCGGTGCGACTCGAGATCTACGAGCCGACCATCCCGATCCCGGCGACCCCGCAGGCCGAGGTCGAGTTCGGCTACACCCGGGTCGAGACCGACAGCAGCAGCGCCAGGGGCCGTGCCAGCTTCCTCTGGCCGGGGGACCCTGTCGGCGAGGGCGCCAAGACCGTGATCGAGAACCTCGGCCTCCCGCCCGAGCTCGCGGGTCCGATCGCCGCCCAGGGCTATCCCGTGCAGGTGAACTCGACCTACCCGTCCGACCAGACGACCGAGGCGAACGAGCCGTTCCCGGGGACGGTCATGAACACGACCGCGTCGGAGGACAAGACCGTCGCGTCGACCGGTTACTCGTCGAACTGCGACGTCTCGGACGCCGGCGGAGGTAACGGCGGAGGCGGCGGCACCCCCGGCATCCCCGGACTGCCGGGACTGCCGGGACTGCCAGGTCTTCCGGGCATCCCCGGACTCTCCACCGGCGGTGGCGGCAACCTCCTGGGCCAGCTCGGCCGGCTCCTCAACCCCCCGTCGGCGTCGTCCGGCAAGGACAAGGTGGGCGCCAAGCAGTCGGCCCCGGCCGAGGCGCCCGCCTCGTGCCAGATCCCGGCCCAGCTGGGTGCGCTCATCGACTTCGGCGGCTACATCTCGACGAGCAGGAGCGTCAGCAGTGCCGACGAGGTGACGGCCACGTCGCGCGCGGCGCTCGGTGACGTCACCCTGCTCGGCGGCCTGGTCACGATGTCCGGCATCACCGCCAGGGCCACGAGCAGCAGCGACGGCGCCAAGACCCACGGCGACGGCCGGGCGGCGTACGGCACCCTCTCGATCGCCGGCCAGGAGTTCGGCATCGGTCCCGGGGGCTTCGTGGCGGCCGGCAGCCCAGCGCCCATCCCGGGCCTGCCGGACGACCCGACGAAGGCGCTCCGGGCGCTCGGCATCACGATCACGATCCCGGCCCCGGTGTACGAGAAGGACGGCGCCAAGATGACCACGTCCGCCGAGGGCCTCGTCATCGACCTCGACACCGCGATCCTGCGGCACAAGCTCGACGCGCTGCCGTGGTCGGCGTTGACGGACCTGATCAACCAGATCCCGTTCCCTCCGGAGGCCGGTCCGGTCAAGAGCCTGTTGCTCTCGTTGTCCTCCCTCTCCCCGCGGTTCGTGATCCACCTCGGGACGGCCACCAGCTCCGTCGAGACCGTCCAGGGCATCGACATCCCGCCGACCGTCCCGGACAACGACCCGGGTGGTTCGGACCCGAACGGCGACGGCACCAACACCGGCGGCACCGGGGCCGGCATCCCGCCCTCCAGTCAGCCCCCGACGAGCACCGGCGCCCCCAGCGTCGACAACGTGCCGGGCGACACCGCCGTCAACACCGCGCCGATGGGTGCCGGGCTGCCTCCGCTGTTCTCGATCCCCGGCCTGCTCCTGGTCGGTGCGATCGCGGCGGCGACCGTCGCCGGCAGCTACTTCCGCAAGCTCGGCCTCGCCGCCCTCGGTGGCGGAGCCCCCTGCCCACATGGCCTCGACAGTGGCCTGCCCGACCTGCGAAAGGCCTGATCAATGACCACCCACATGCCCGCGAGCGGTAGCCGGATCGGCTCCGGCGTGGGGAGCCTGCCCCGCGCAGGAGCCCGCCCGGGGACCGGGGCCGCGCCCCTGAAGAACAACAACTACGCCCTGCTCCAGGTCGTGCTGTTCTGGGCCGGTGCGGTGCTCCTCCCGCTCGGGCTCGTCGTCATCGTGCTGGGGTGGTACGGCGCCGCGAACACGCCGTACCAGTACGACCAGCTGCCCTATCTCGTCTCGGGCGGCCTGCTCGGCCTCGGCCTCACGTTCGTGGGCGGGTTCCTGTACTTCGGGGCCTGGCTGGCGCGGATCGCCGACGACGGCCGCGAGTCGTCCAAGCGGCTCGCCGACACCCTGCTCGTCCTGGCCGACGTGACCTCCCGGTCGGCGGCGATCAGCGACCGGGGTGTCGACGTGGCCGCCATGCCGGTCACCGCCGGTGACGGCACCACGATGCACCGGCGGGACTGCGCGTTGATCGCGCACCGCGAGGACCTGCGACCGGTCGGCGAGAGCAACGCGAACCTGAGCGCCTGCCGGGTCTGCCGCCCCTGAGGGGCGCCAGTTTCACTGGTTAACCAGTGAAACCGTCACTGGGCGCGGCAAATACGCCGTGCTCAGTGAGGGTTCTCCGTGTTCAGTCCCGGAGGTTGGCCCCTGGTGTCCCTCGGGCTAGTCGTCGGCCGTGACCGCCTCGTCGGGCTTGGTCGTGAGCACGTCGGCGATGTAGTCCCGGGCGGTGTCGAAGATGCTGACCTCGGCACCGGCACGCTCGGAGAGATACCACCGGTGCACCAGCACCTCGTGGAAGAACTCCGCCGGCTCGAGCTTGCCTCGCAGGTCCGGAGGGATCATCGCGATCACGGGCTCGTAAATATCCTTCAGCCAACGGTTCGCGACCAGCGTGCGGTCCTCCCGGCCGAGGTCCTCGTGCGCGGTGTACGCCGCGATGTCGTTGAGCAGGCGGCGGGCCTGGGCCTCCTCGACGTTCAGCCCGGTGAGCGCCTGCAGCTCGCGGCGGTGGTGGCCCTGCTCGACGACCTTCGGCTGGATCCTGACCTTGTCGCCGTCGAAGTCGGTGACGATGTCGAGCTCGTCGAGGTCGAAGCCGAGGTCGTTGAGCCGCTCGATGCGCTGCTCGATCCGCCACATCTCGCCGGCGGAGAACTCCTCCTCGGCGGTGAGCTCGTCCCAGAGGGCGTGGTAGCGCTCGGCGAGCAGCTCGATGATTGCGTGGGCCTCCACCTGCTCGTCGAGGGACTCGCTGGCCTGGAGGTCGAGGAGCTCGGCGAACACGTTCTCGGTGGCGATCGTGAGGTCGTACTCCCGCATGTTCGCCGACAGGCTCGGCTTCAGCTCACCTGTCTCCGCGTCGACTAGGTACGCCGCGAAGCCGCCGGCGTTGCGGCGGAAGAGCACGTTCGACAGCGACACGTCGCCCCAGAAGAAGTCCGCGAGGTGCAGCCGGACGAGCAGCACGACCAGCGCGTCGACGAGCGAGGGCAGGTTGTCGGCGCTGAGACCGTGGGCGAACAGGCTCCGGTAGGGGAGCGAGAACCTGAGGTGCTGGGTGAGCAGCGCCGCGGGCAGCTCCTCGCCCTCCTTGTCGACCCGGCCGGTCACCACCCCCTGCGGGCTCACCGCGGGCAGCCCGAGGCGCTGGAGGTCGCGGAGCAGGCGGTACTCGCGGAAGGCGATCGCCTCGACGGTCTCCTTCACCGCGTAGGTCCGGTCGCCGAGGCGGACGATGCGGACCACGTGGCGCGACAGTCCGCGCGGGAGGGGCACGACGTACTCGTCCGTCCACTCCTCCAGGCGGAGCGACCACGGGAGCTTCAGGATCGCGGGATCGGGCCGGCTGGCGACGATGTGCAGCGCCATGCCGACCACCCTAGGGCCAGGGCGTGTCCCCCACTCCCGTCGACGGGCCCGCGGCCTCAGACCGCCCAGACCCAGACCCCCGGCCCGCCGGCGGGCAGGCTGACGGTCCGTCCGGACTCGGCCAGGGCCACGCCCTCGCCGCCGATCGCCAGCAGCGGTGCGCCGTCGGCGAAGCCGATCTCGTCGGCGGGCAGGTCGAGCGCGGGACCCGCCGCCCGTCGGGCACAGACCAGGACCGACCCCGCCGGGTGCTCGCGCACGAACACCAGGGTGTCGTCGTCGACGTGGGCCCAGCGCAGCCCGCCGCGGCGCAGGGCGTCGTGGTCGCGGCGCAGCGCGGCCAGCGCGCCGTAGGCCGCCAGGGTCTCGTGGTCCCAGGTCTCCGGGTGCTCCCAGGGCATCGGTCGGCGGGCGTCCTCGCCCAGGACACCCTCCAGGCCGATCTCGTCACCCGCGAACACCATCGGCACCCCCGGGAGCGTGAACTGGAGGCCGGCGGCCACCCGGTGCGCCGCGGCGGAGCCCGTCACGGTCCGGATGCGGGCGCTGTCGTGGGAGCCCAGGACGTTCCACGACGTCGCGGTCGAGCGCCAGCCGTAGCGGGCAAGCCACTCGCGCAGGCTGCGCTGCACCAGGTGCCCGGGACGGCGGGGGACGGCAGCGGGGCGGCCGAACGGCCGCGCGAGCGACGCCGGGTCGCGCAGCCACGACCACACCGGCCACGAGAAGCCGGAGTAGTTCATCGTGCCGTGCCAGCCGTCGCCGTTGACGTCGCCGGAGGCGTCGTGGTTGTGCTCGCCGATGACCAGCGCGTCCTCGCGCTCCGCCTCGGCGGTACGGCGTACGGCGCGCGCCACCTCGTGGTTGACGTCGAGCCCGCCGAGCCGGCCGGTCATGTTGGCGACGTCGATCCGCCAGCCGTCGACGTCGAACGGGGGCCGCAACCACCGGGCGACGATCGACTCCGCTCCGTCCACGAGCGCGGCCCGCAGCTCCGGCTCGGCGTGGTTCACCTTCGGCAGCGTGCCGTGGCCCATCCAGCACTCGTAGGAGCCGTCGGGTAGGAAGTAGTAGTAGGTCCGCTCCCGCGACCCGGGGTCCGCCTGGGCGGTCACGAACCACTCGTGGGTGTCGCCGGTGTGGTTGGTCGTCAGGTCCCCCAGGATCCGCCAGCCCCGCTCGTGCACCGCCCTGCTCAGCCGCGCGTAGGCCTCGTCGCCGCCCAGCAGCGGGTCGACCCCGTCGAACGTGGAGGCGTTGTAGCGGTGGTTGCTCTCGCCGGGGAACACCGGCGTCGTGTAGACGACCGTCGCGCCGACCGTGGCGACGTGGTCGAGGCGCTCGACGATCCCGTCGAGGTCCCCGCCGAAGAGCTGCAGCGGAGTCCGCGGGTCGAAGCCCTCGAAGTGGACCTCGTCGTCCCAGGCCGCGGGCACCGCCCACTCCGGGGGCTCCCGGTCGTCAGCGGCGGGGGAGCGGGCGAACCGGTCGGGGAAGATCTGGTAGACCACCGCGTCACGTCCCCAGTCGGGCGCCGCGGGGTAGGTCGAGACGCGGAAGTCGAAGGTGTCCGACGGGTCGTGGTCCACCGTGCCGATCCCGGTCAGCCACTGCTGCTCGTCGCCGCGCGCCAGCAGGAACCGGTAGTGCGTCACCGGGTTGTGGAGCGGCAGCGCGCCCTCCCACCAGACCGTGTGGTCGTCGCGCGAGGACGCGACGCACGCGAAGAACACCGGCTCCGCGTCGTACGTCGTCCGGATCCAGACGCGGTCGACCGGGTCCGACGCCGACGTACGGCACCGGATCTGCACGGTGGCGCCGAGCGGAGGCGCCTCCTCCGAGACGTACATGGGCGAGCCGTCGTGGTGCGGCTCGTGCAGCAGGCTCATCGGTGCTCCTGGCCGGGCTCGAGCAGTACGGCGCCGGTGCCGCGGCGGCCGACCTCGTCGCCGGGGTTGTTCAGGGCGCAGCTCCTGAGGCTCAGGCAGCCGCAGCCGATGCAGCCGTCGAGCCGGTCCCGGAGCAGCTCGATCCGGCGGATCTGGTCATCGAGCCGGGGCCGCCAGGCCTTGCTCAACCGGTGCCAGTCGGACTTGGTCGGCGTGCGGCCGTTCGGCAGCGTCGCCAGCGCCTCGGCCACCTCGTCCAGGGTCAGCCCGACCCGCTGGGCCGTCCGGATGAAGGCGACCCGGCGCAGCGTTGACTGCTCGTACCGCCGCTGGTTGCCGCTCGTGCGGACCGAGTCGATCAGCCCGCGGGACTCGTAGAAGCGGATCGCGGACGTCGCCACGCCCGCTCGCTCGGCCAGATGTCCGATGGTCCATTGCGTCACGACGACCACCCTTGCCTGACTTCAAGTCGCCTTCAAGTTCACGGCCGTGACAGACCGATCACACCGGGTGGCGTGTCGTCCCAGTCAGCTCGCTGGTCGAACCTGTCGAGACCAGAACACGTTCTAGTCGCGCTGCTATCGTCCATCCGTGCCGCCACCTCCCTTCCTCAGCGACGGGGACCGCATCCGCGGTCTCCTGGGGACCTACTGCCGCCTCATCGACGCCGGCGACTTCGCCGGGGTCGGGGCGCTGATGGCCGACGCCGTGCTCAAGACCGAGGACGGCACCACCATCGCGACCGGGGCCGAGGAGGTCGCGGCGCTGTACGCCGGGCTCGTGAAGCTCCACGAGGACGGCACCCCGATGACCCAGCACGTGGTGGCGAACACGGCCTTCGAGGAGCCGTCCGGGGACGGCTCGGTGGTCGCCTCGTCGACGTACCTCGTCTTCCAGGCCACCCCGACCCTGCCGCTCCAGCCGATCGTGACCGGCGGGTACGTCGACACCTTCGCGCGCGACGGCTCCGGGCGCTGGCGCTTCACCGAGCGGCGGTTCGGCATCGGCCGCTCCGGCAGCCTCGAGCAGCACCTCGGCATCACCCTTCCCTGAGGCAGCAACCGACGGCCCGGCGTCGTCGGCGCCGCCCCGGGAGCGGGCCGACGGTCACGAAGAATCCGTACCAATCACTTGATGGAACTTGTTGTAGGTTCTCCGCATGACCACTGACAGCCAGGTGCACCTGCGGACCTGCCCGCTCTGCGAGGCCATGTGCGGACTCGAGGTGCACGTCCGCGACGGGCGCGTCGAGAAGATCGTCCCCGACCGCGATGACGTGTGGTCCAAGGGCCACATCTGCCCCAAGGGCACCACGCTCGGTGCTCTCCACGAGGACCCCGACCGGCTGCGCGCACCGATGGTGCGCCAGGCCGACGGCACGTTCCGCGAGGTGACGTGGGACGAGGCGTTCGACCGCTGCACCGAGCTGCTGCAGCCGGTCGTGGCCGAGCACGGCATCGAGGCGGTGACGGCGTACGTCGGCAACCCGCTCGCGCACGCGATGGACCTCAGCAGGTACGTGGGGATCCT
>JAOPXC010000341.1 GCA_025965335.1 Nocardioides sp.
CGCCCTCGGTCTGCACGGCCTTGCCGGTCGGTGCGTACGACGAGCTCAGGCGGGTGCTGGTGTCCTGACCCCAGACGGCCTGCTGGGCCTCGTCGGCGAACAGGGCGACCTGCCACGGGTGCACGCCCACGACGCTGGAGACCCACCCCGTCGAGCCGCACGCGGAGGCGATGTCGCGCACCGCGGTGTAGAACGTCACCGGGTCGGCCTCGAAGCCGTCGAAGCGCCTGGGCTGGAGGAGCCGGAAGAATCCGACCTCCTCGAGCTCCTTGATGGAAGCCTCCGGGACGACGCGTAGGCGCTCGGCCTCGTCCGCCCGCTCCCGGAAGGTGGGGAGCAGGTCACGGACGCCGTCGAGAACAGCCTGGGACATGGACTTCTCCTGTCGTGGTCGGACGCGCCAATACTAGAACACGTTCTTGTTTTGGTCGAGTAGCCGACAATCTCGGTTCGGTCACCGGCAGGTCACGACTGCGGCGTGTCCTCGGACGGCTGGTACGGCGTGAGCACGCAGAACTCGTTGCCCTCGGGATCGGCCAGCACGACCCAGCCCTTGTCGCCCTTGCGCAGGTCGTCGACCAGCGTGGCGCCCAGACCCAGGATCCGCTCGATCTCCTCGTCGCGGCTGCGATCGGTGGGCCGCACGCAGAGGTGCATGCGGTTCTTGACCGTCTTGGGCTCGGGGACCTTGAGGAACAGCAGGTAGCGGTCGTCTGGTCCGACCAGCCCGCACTCCTCCTCCCCCGGCTTGTTCTCGAACTCACCGGTCGGGAGCACGAAGTCCTCGAGGATCTGCGCCCACCACATGGTCTGGGCGTAGGGGTCGGCGGCGTCGATGCAGAAGTTGGATGCTCTGGAGGCCATGGCGTCAGCCTGCCACCAGTTACCCCCAGTCGGGTGTCAGCAACAGGCGGCACGCGGTGCGGAGGTCGGCCTCGGCCTCGTCCGCCGTCGACTCCCCCGCCACTGCCCAGGTGAGGACGCCGTACGCGCACTGCTCGACCAGGCGCGCCAGCCGAAGGTCGTCGATGGTGGGAGCGGTGATGCCGGCGGTGGCCACGATCAGGTCGCGGAAGGTCACGTCGCCCTGGGCCCCCGACTCGGCCCGGACCACGTTCACCGAGGTGATCATCGCCCGGGCGAGCAGCGGCCGGCGCAGCATCCCGCGGCAGGCCCCGGCCACGAGCTCGCTCACCGCGGCCACGGGGTCGGCGACGTCCCCGGCCGGGGGCCCGATGCCCGCGACCTGCCCGGCCAGCACGCCCGCGAACAGATGGTGCTTGGACGGGTAGTAGCGGTAGAGCGTCCCGAGCGCGACGCCGGCCTCCTGGGCGATCTCCTGCATCTGGACGTGTTCGAGCCCCTTCTTCGACCCGAGCCGGGCGGCCACCCGCAGCAGCCGGTCGCGGCGGGCGTGCTGCTCGTCGGTCGTCGGCTCCGCCGGGGGGCGGGGGTCGCCGACGCGTGCCATGGCCCCATCATCGGCCGCGACGCATCACCGGCCGCGACGGCGTACCGGTCACCGGGACCGCGCGCCCGACCCGGTGTCCGGCTGGGCGAGGCTCTCGCCATGACGGCAGCTGCGGAGGAGTACGCCGGGATCGACCCGGCGCGGTACGGCCCCTGGGCCCTGGTCGCCGGCGGCTCGGAAGGCGTCGGCGCGGCGTTCGCGCTGCTGCTGGCCGACGCCGGGATCCACCTGGTGCTGCTCGCCCGCCGCCCCGGTCCCCTCGGGGAGACGGCCGAGGCCTGCCGGGCCCGCGGGGTCGAGGTCCGCACGCTGGCCATCGACCTGACCGACGCGGACGCGGCGGACCGGGTAGCGGCCGCGACCGCCGATCTCGAGATCGGACTGCTCGTCTACAACGCGGGCGCGAACACCCACAGCGAGGAGTTCCTCGACGGCTCGCTGGTGGACTTCGGGCGGGTCATCGACCTCAACATCACGACGCCGATGGCGCTGATCCACCACTACGGGCCGGCGATGCGCGCACGACGGCGCGGCGGAATCCTGCTGGTGGGCTCGCTCGCTGGCTACCTCGGGTCGGTCCGGCACACGGCGTACGGCGGCGCGAAGGCGTTCGGCCGGATCTTCGCCGAGAGCCTCTGGCTGGAGCTGCGCGAGCACGACGTGCACGTGCTCGAGCTGGTCCTGGGCGTCACCCGCACGCCCGCGATGGAGCGGGTCGGGCTGAACTTCGACGTGCCCGGGATGCTGGTTGCCGAGCCGTGGGACGTGGCACTCGAGGGACTGGCACACCTCGCCCACGGACCCGTGCTCGTCGTGGGCGGCAACGCCGCCCAGGTCGAGCGCCGCAACGACCCCGACCGCGCCAGGGTGGTGCTCGGCGGCCACCGGATGATGCAGAAGCTGATGAACCTTCAGCCGACCAGCGACTGACGGACCCGCGCGGCGGCTTCGCGGACCAGCGGCACGACCCGGTCGGCGCGCTCGTGGGGTACGACGACGCCCACGGCGCCCGCCGCACCGGTCGCGACCGCCACCGTGGTGAGCCCGGCGGCGTACTCATCGACGACGCGGGCGGCTCCGGCTCGCCGGATCCGGTGCAGCGCGAGGTGCACGCCGGCCAGGTCCGCGTCGGGAGCGAGCGCCGCGACCCGCCGCTCCGCCTCCTCGGGCGGAAGCGCGGCGAGGGCGGCGCGGCCGAGTGCGACTCGGTGCGCCGCGGACCGGCCGCCCACCCGGGTGGGCACGGCCGAGGCGGACCGGCCGCCGAGCTTGTCGAGGAGCACCACGTCGCCCTGGTCGAGGACACCCAGATGGACGACCCCACCGCTCGCGAGGAGCAGGTCGTGCAGCACGGGAGCCGCCGCCGCCCGCAGCTCGCCGTGGCCGCGGTCGGCGCCCGCCCAGGACCGGACCCGGCGACCCAGCACGTAGCCGAGGTCCGTGTGGGCAACCCAGTCGAGGCGGATCAGCTGGTCGAGGATGCGGTGCGCCGTCGAGCGCGGCAACCGGGTGCGCAGCGCCACCTGGCCCAGGGTGAGCCGGCGGTCGGGTGCGTCGAACGCGTCGAGAATGAGCGTCGCCCGGCCGAGCATCGACGGCGGCAGTCCGCTCTCCAGAACCACGGTCATGGACCCTCCCCGGGCAACTGGAATCAATTCTAGTTCGGGCCGACGATAGCGCTCCCGATCAGCGGGACGCCAGCCCCGGCGGCCGCGATTTCGCCACTAGGAAGAGGACATGACGGATATCGAGCGCCTGGACCGGTTGGAGGCACGCCTCCGCGTGGTCGAGGACGAGCTGGCGGTCACCCGGCTGATCGCGTCCTACGGACCCCTGGTCGACGCCGGCGAGGCCGACGCGACGGCGGAGCTCTGGGCCGAGGACGGCTCGTACGACGTCGAGGGCTGGCAGATGCGCGACCGCGAGGACGTGCGGTCGATGGTCCGCTCCGACGGGCACCAGGGCCTCATCGCCGGCGGGTGCTCGCACTTCCTCGGGCCGGCCCACGTGACCCTGTCCGGGGACGACGCCGTGGCGGTCTGCGAGTCGGTCCTGGTCCGGCACCGCGACGGCGGCTACAGCGTGCGCCGGGCCGGCGCCAATCACTTCGTGCTGCGCCGCGGGCCCGACGGGTGGCGGATCGCGCACCGCACCACACGCGCGCTCGACGGCAGCGCCGAGGCACGCGGGCTGCTGGCCGCGGGCGCCCTGGGGAGGGCGTCGTGAGCGGGCAGCTCGACGGGCGGGTCGCGCTGGTCACCGGTGGCGGCGCGGGGATCGGCGAGGGCGTCGCGCGAAGGTACGCCGACGAGGGCGCACGGGTCGTCGTCGCCGAGCTGGACGAGGAAAGCGGCCGGGCGGTGGCGGAGTCCGTCGGCGGGCTGTTCGTGCGCTGCGACGTCTCACAACGCGCCGACGTCGAGGCCGCGGTCGGCGCCGCCGTGGCGGCGTACGGCTCGATCGACGTGGTCGTCAACAACGCCTGGGGTGGCGGCTCGATCGGCCGCCTCGAGAAGAAGACCGACGAGGCGCTCGCGCAGGGGATGGCGGTCGGCTTCTACGGGCCGTTCTGGGCGATGCAGGCCGCGCTCCCCCACATGCGGGAGCGTGGCTGGGGCCGGGTCGTCAACATGTGCAGCCTCAACGGCGTCAACGCGCACATGGGCTCGCTGGAGTACAACGCCGCCAAGGAGGCGCTGCGCGCGCTCACCCGGACGGCCGCGCGCGAGTGGGCCCCGACCGGCGTGACCGTGAACGCCATCTGCCCGGCCGCGAAGAGCCAGGCGTTCTTCCGGGCGATGGGTGAGTACCCGGGTCTCGAGGAGACCGCGGACTCGAGCAACCCGATGGGCCGGATGGGGGACGTGTACGACGACATCGCGCCGGTCGCCGTCTTCCTGGCCAGCGAGGGCTGCCGCTACCTGACCGGCAACACGCTGTTCGTCGACGGCGGCAGCCACATCAACGGCTCGGCCTGGGCCCCCGACCTCGACGCCGAGTAGACGCCGGCTACGAGTTGGCGGCGGCCTTGTCGGCCTCGGCCTTCAGCATCAGCGCGATGTCGATGAGCTGGTCCTCCTGGCCACCGATCAGCTTGCGGCGGCCGGCCTCGAGCAGGATCTTCGCCCCCGAGACGCCGTAGCGGTCGGCAGCGTTCCCGGCGTGCTTGAGGAACGACGAGTAGACCCCGGCGTACCCCATCATCAGCGTCATCCGATCGAGCTGGCACTCCTCCGGCATCGCCGGCCGGATCACGTCCTCGGAGGCGTCGACGATCTGCAGGAAGTCGATGCCGGTCTTCCAGCCGAGCTTGTCGCAGACGCCGACGAACGCCTCGAGCGGCGTGTTGCCGGCACCGGCGCCGAAGCGGCGCACCGAGCCGTCGATCTGGGTCGCGC
>JAOPXC010000423.1 GCA_025965335.1 Nocardioides sp.
TGGCCGGCGGCGGCCTCGACGGCGAGCGAGCCGACGCCGAGCACGAGCATGCCGCTGATCGCGACCTCGATGAGGTTCGAACGTAGCCGGAGAACTTGCCCCAAGGTGATCGAGAGGAAGATGAGGACGCCGAGGCTCCACCACTCCAGAGGTACGACAGCGGCGAACGCGACCGCCAGCGAGACTCCGGTCACCACGGCCACGACGCGGTCGAGACCGCTGGCCAGCAGCGAGACCGGCGTGACCTGGACGACCAGCATCGCGGTCAGCGGGGCGAGCAACGGCTGGGTTCCCGGGAAGAGCAGCGTCGCCACGACGTAGCTGGTCACGGCCGCCACCGTGATGCGCAGCGACCAGAGCACCGCGCCGCGCCACCCGCTGCGCAGCAGCCTCACCTCACGGCTGAGCCTCCCACGCCACCGGTCACGCATCCCTCGATGATGACGCACCCCCGGTGAGGTGCGGGGGCACTCGCCGGGGCCGCCAGGGCGTCCGCGGTCTCGATCAACGCCACGGCCGGTCGCCGGGTCGAGCGTCTCGCCCGCCGCCGGCGCCCGAGCGCGCGAGGTGGGCGGCAGATCTGGGAAACGCGTCCTGTTTCGCCGATCTGTTCGGCACCGCACGAGTCCGCGGGATCATGAGGCCGGCCTCGATCGTCTGCCGTGGCCGACGTCATCCGCGAGCAGGAGATTTGCCCGTGGGCTGGCCAGCGCACGCTCAGGGGGCGTCAGCTGGAAGCGCTCGACCTTGGCGACGCTCCGGAACGGAGCTTGGACCGTGCCTCGTCGGCGTTGGTGACCGCACTCCAGCACAGCGCGTCAACAACAAGCAACTGGACACGACCCATACCCGATTGGCCGGTCCGTGGCGATCACTCGCGGAAAGACGCGCCCGACGAGAAGCTCGGATCGCGGCAGATCCGGAATGCCGGGGACCTTTGGCTGGGGCTCTCGTTGACGGCGGTGGTTGCGTCACTGGGGCTGGTTCTCGGCGGCTACCGACTCGGTGGGCCGTTTTGGGGCTCGGGGTGGTGAAGGGTTCAGGAGGCCTCGGTGATGCGTCGGCCGACGTCCTCGGCTGCGGGCACGTAGTCGTCAACTCTGATGCTCCACTCGGCTCCGCCGACGTCCGGTGGGGTCCGGTGGGGTCCGCTGTGAAGGTCCTGCAGACGGCACGTCTCCACCACCACGCGGCCGTCGATCCAACGAAGTTGGGCTGCGCAATGTGTCCTTCGAAGTCGGCGACCTCCAGGCGGCCGTCGATGAGTTGGCTGCTGATGGACACGGGCTCGTCGGCGGCATCGGCGAGTACGAGGGCAGTGCGCGGATGGCCTACGTGCGTGGGCCTGATGGGATCGTCGTGTCCCTGTTTGAACAGATCGGCTGACCCGCGTCACTCCGCCGCCTGTCGGCGCACGCCGGACTTATCGGATCTGCTTGATATGTGGGTGATCTTCGTTGGACATCTCGCCGGGAATGACCCGGTGGTTCACGAGGAGAGGCGCCCGAATGCCGAGTGTCAGCCCCTGTTTGATCAAGTCGCGGGACTCGTCCGGTGAGCTGGTGGTTCGTGTGGGGGTCCCGTTGCTCGATCCCCTATGGGACGCCGGCGCTGTCGCCGTCGGCCCACTGAA
Organism: Nocardioides sp.; assembly: GCA_025965335.1. Lineage (GTDB taxonomy): Bacteria > Actinomycetota > Actinomycetes > Propionibacteriales > Nocardioidaceae > Nocardioides. Next base: position 1,634 of record JAOPXC010000423.1, read on the forward strand.
AGGGCCACAACTCGCGCCGAAAGCGGTTGGCCTGCGGGGCGTGACCCGCGTGCCGTTGCACCCGCCCGCTGTGGGTGGACCACGATCCAGATCGAACATAGCCTCGGGGTATGAGGCGGGTTGTTGTCTCGACGCTCCTAGCCACGGTGACTTTGGCAGGGTGCACCTCGGGTGGGACGTCGGCTACCCACACGGCCTCCGGCGAGAGAGGCAGCACGGCGGGAAGTCCGTCCGCGGCGAATCAAGCATGCAGGACCGACTTCACACCTCGCGCACTCCCGTCGTGGGCAAATGCTGGCTTCGACCCGCCGACACAGCCGATGCCTTACGTCCTCGGCGAAAGTGGCGACATCGTCGCGATTCTCTGGGCGGATCAGGACCCGCTGTCCGCACCACCCCGGGCGGACCGAAACAACAAGATTCTCTGGGTGTCCCGATGGTGGGCCTTTCCGCTGCGGATCCAGGCAACACTGACCGGTTCGGGACAGACGGCGACTCGCACGGTTGACGGTGGTCCGGGGCCCTCCATCATCGATCTCCCTGCACCAGGCTGCTGGTCGTTTGACCTGACGTGGGGAGACCATCACGACCACCTTCAGCTGGAGTACGCGTCGGGGTAGAAGTGCCGCACAGACCGGGCCGTCCGGCACCGTCAGCCGGGCCTCGAACCCGTCGGGCTCGTCGGTCAGCGTCTCGGTGCCGAGCGCGGTTTCCCAGAACCGGCCGAGTGCCTGCGGGTCGGTGGCGTCGACGACGACGTTCTCCAGGTAGACGATCTCAGCGTAGGCGGCTGGGGCATCCGGCCGCCCTTCGGTTTAGGAGAGGAACCGCTCAGCGAACGACCGGACCGGAGTGCCGGCCCCGCGCAGCTCCGCTTGACAGTCACACGCGGCCGGTATGACGCAGCTGCCACGCAGCACGGACTGCGGCGAAGGTCCTGGCGGCAGCATCTAACCTGAGGTGGTGGCGAGGAAGGATGCCCGGCCAGCTCGCGTCGACGACGTGCACCACGTCGCGCTTGGCATGCCCCACGTGACTGTCCACCCCGGCACCGAGCACAAGCCGGTCTACCAGGTGGGCGGCAAGTCGTTCGTGTTCTTCCGCAACCCGCGTCCCGATGCCTTCCACCCGGAGACCGGGCAGCGTTTCGACGACGTCATTGTCTTCTGGGTCCCGGACGAGGGCGACAAGCTCGCAATGGTGCAGGACGACTCTTCGCCCTTCTTCACCACGCCCCACTTCGACGGTCACCTTTCCGTGCTGTTGCGGGCGAGCCGGCTCTGCGAGATCAGCTATGCCGAGCTCGCCGAGGTCGTCCAGGAGGCCTGGTTGTGCCGCGCGTCGGCCCGCCGCCGAGTGGCGTGGCTCGCCCAACACCCGGCCGACTGAGGCCGACGTTTCAGGATTCGCTTCGGCGGTCCTCGAGCGTGAAGTCCAGCAAGCGACGGAAGTACGCGCTCTCGGGGCGCATTCTTGGAGTTCGCGCGAAACGCGACCTGCGAGGCGGTTGAGGCGCATAGACCGCGGACGCTCAATGAGGATCGTGGAGGAGCACATGGACGCACTGGCATCGCTGGGGTGGATCACCATCGACTGCAACGACGCGGACGCCCAGGCACAGTGCTACCGGGAGGCGCTCGGTTGGGAGATCACCTTCAGTGAGGGCCCCTACTCCGGCATCAGCGACGGCTCGGTCACGATCGAGTTCAACGCGGTCGAGGGGTACCAGCGGCCGCAGTGGCCGGACATCGGCGGGGCGAAGCAGTTCCACCTCGAACTCATGGTCGATGACCTCGACAAGGCGGCGGCTGCACTGCTCGCGGCCGGCGCGGCCCAGCCGGAGTTCCAACCCGGCGGCGCACGCTTCCGCGTGCTCACCGATCCGGCTGGTCACCCGTTTTGCATTATCGATCGCGTCGTTGCCGGCGCGGACTGACTGCAGCGACGGAAAGACCTCGCTCCGCCGAACGCTTCGAGCCGACCAAGGGCGGGCACCGGTAGCCGATCCCTTGCGGGACGCGCGCGCCGCTGAAGTTGACCGGCCGTCGGGACTTGGGCGCTCCGCAAGCCCTTCCTGTTAGGGGACGGTCCGGCGCACGCGGCCCAGACCCCCCGCTGCATTCCGGCCCAGATAGCCCGGGTCGGGTTCACTTTCCGGCACCGGGTGCCGGAAGGTGTCCGCACACTGTTCTCTGACCACTGGCGCGAAGGCGCGCCGTACCTGGTACGTCAGGATCGCGACCTAGACGCACGGTCCGTCTGGCGTGCCTCACACCCGCGAGCCGGGAGGCGACCCCCGTCAGCCTTGCCGGTTGCGGCGGTCTGAGTCAGGTGTGGTCGCTTGCCGAGCGGTTTCCTCGTCGGTGACGGCTTGCAGCGATGAGGTGCCGTGGCCGTCCTCGGGGCGCTCACTCGCGGCGACGCCGCTCTCGCATCGCTGGTCAGGTTGATCTC
>JAOPXC010000346.1 GCA_025965335.1 Nocardioides sp.
GCACGGAATGCCCCATCGGGACACCCTGGGTGGTCCGTCCGGACCGTACGGCGATGATCGGCTTGCGCAGCGAGACCCGGCGGGCGATGCGGGAGAACTTGCGCGGGTTGCCGATCGACTCGAGGTACAGCAGCACGACCTCGGTCGAGTCGTCCTCCTCCCAGTACTGCAGCAGGTCGTTGCCCGAGACGTCCGCGCGGTTGCCGGCGCTCACGAAGGTGGACAGACCGAGGCCCCTGTTCCGGACCTTCTCGAGGATCGCCGAGCCCAGCGCACCGGACTGGCAGAAGAAGCCGGCGCGGCCCCGCGGCGGCATCACCGACGAGAGCGAAGCGTTGATCGAGACGTTGGGGTCGGTGTTGATGATGCCCAGGCAGTTGGGGCCGATCAGGCGCAGCCCGTACGACCGGGACAGTCCGACGAGCCGGCGCTGCCGGTGGCGACCCTCCTCGCCGGTCTCGGCGAAGCCCGACGAGATCACGACCAACCCGTGCACGCCCTTGGCTGCGCAGTCGAGCACGACGTCCTGCACGGCGTCGGCCGGGACGGCCACGATGGCCACGTCGACATCGTCGGGGATGTCGCTGACCGTCTTGTACGCCGGCAGGCCCGACACCGCAGCCGCGCTCGGGTTCACGGCGTACACCCGGCCGGTGAAGTCGCCGGTCACGAGGTTGCGGACCAGTGCCTGGCCGATGGTGTCCTGCCGGCGACTCGCCCCGATCACCGCGACGGACCGGGGGTTGAAGAACTTCTCGATCGAGGCCGACTCCGCGCGGTGCTCGCGGTTGAACATCACGCCGATCGCGGTGTCGGTCGGGTCGATCGGGAACTCCAGGGTGAGGACGCCCTCCTCGTACTCGCTGACCACCCGGTAGCCCGCGTCGCGGAACGTCTGGATCATCCGGGAGTTGTCGGGCAGCACCTCAGCGACGAACCGCTCGACCCCCCGCTCGCGGCCCGCCTGGGCCAGGTGCTCCAGGAGCAGCTGCGCGATGCCGCGCCCCTGGTGCTGGTCCTCGACGAGGAACGCGACCTCCGCCTCGCCCGGTCGCACGAGGTCGTAGCGGCCCACGGCGATCATCCGGTCCTGCAGCATCACGACGAAGGCGACGCGGTCGTGGTGGTCGACCTGGGTGAACCGTTTGACGTCTCGGTCCGAAAGCTTCGGCATCGGGCTGAAGAAGCGGTAGTACTTGGACTGGTCGGACACCCGGGCGTAGAACTCCACCAGCAGCTGCGCGTCGTCCTCCCGGATCGGCCGGATGTGCGCCGTGCCGCCGTCGCGCAGCAGCACGTCGGCTTCCCAGTGCCTGGGGGGGTCGGGTACCTCGGCACGGCTGGTCTCGGAGCCGGTGTCGGAGGACGTCACGTGCCGAAATCTAGCGTGGGAACGTGAATGCGGCGTGCCCACAGGGTTTCCGTCCACGACGGCAGGGAGAATGGACGCATGGTGCGGCGGGCAACGAAGCAGGAACTCCCAGACGACTTCGAGGAGCACATCCTCGACATCGACGTCGGCGACGAGATGCGGGCGTCGTTCCTCGAGTACGCCTACTCCGTCATCTACTCGCGGGCGCTCCCCGACGCACGTGACGGCCTGAAGCCGGTGCAGCGGCGGATCCTCTACACGATGGACCAGATGGGCCTGCGCCCCGACCGCGGGCACGTCAAGAGCGCCCGGGTCGTGGGCGAGGTCATGGGCCGCCTGCACCCGCACGGCGACACCGCGATCTACGACGCGCTGGTCCGGATGTCCCAGCCGTGGTCGATGCGGGTGCCGATGATCGACGGGCACGGCAACTTCGGCTCGCCCGACGACTCCCCCGCCGCGATGCGCTACACCGAGTGCCGGATGGCGCCGGCCGCCGTCGCCATGACCGCCTCCATCGACGAGGAAACGGTCGACTTCAAGCCCAACTACGACAGTCGCGAGTTCGAGCCGACGGTCCTGCCAGCCGCGATCCCCAACCTGGTCGTCAACGGCACCACCGGCATCGCGGTCGGCATGGCCACCAACTGCGCCCCGCACAACCTGATCGAGGTCGTCCAGGCGCTCCGGCACCTGATCACCCACCCCAAGGCCGGCATCGACGACCTGATGCGCTTCATCCCCGGGCCCGACCTGCCCACCGGCGGCAAGATCGTCGGCCTCGAGGGCATCCGCGACGCCTACGAGACCGGGCGCGGCACGTTCCGCATGCGGGCCACCGCGCGCGTCGAATCGGTGACCAACCGCCGCAAGGGCATCGTCGTGACCGAGCTGCCCTACGGCGTCGGCACCGAGAAGGTCATCGAGCGGATCAAGACCCTGGTCCAGGGCAAGAAGTTGCAGGGCATCAGCGACGTGAAGGACCTCACCGACCGCGAGCACGGCCTGCGTCTGGTGATCGAGGTCAAGAACGGCTTCGTCCCCGAGGCGTTGCTCGAGCAGCTCTACCGGCAGACCCCGATGGAGGACTCCTTCGGCATCAACGCGGTTGCGCTGGTCGACGGCCAGCCGCGGACGCTCGGGCTCAAGGAGATGCTCCAGGTCTTCCTCGACCACCGCTTCGACGTCGTACGACGCCGCTCGCTGTTCCGGCGCGCCAAGGCCGCCGACCGGCTGCACCTGGTCGACGGCCTGCTCGTGGCGATCCTCGACATCGACGAGGTGATCCAGCTGATCCGCACCTCCGACGACACCGCGATGGCCCGGGAACGCCTGATGCAGGTCTTCGACCTCACCGAGGTGCAGACCAACTACATCCTCGAGATGCCGCTGCGCCGGCTGACGAGGTTCTCGAAGATCGAGCTCGACAAGGAGAAGTCCGAGCTGGTGCTCGAGATCGAGGCGCTCGACGCGATCCTCAACGACGACAAGCTGCGTTGGAAGGTCGTCTCGGACGAGCTGGCCGAGGTGGCCAAGACCTACGGCACCCCCCGACGCACGGTGCTCCTGGAGTCCGCCGGCACGACGGTCACCGCAGCCGCGGCCCCCCTCGAGGTCGCCGACGACCCCTGCTTCGTCTACCTGTCGTCCACCGGCCTGCTGGCCCGGACCGCCGCCGACGACACCCCCGGCGAGGGCGGCGGCCGGGCCAACCACGACGTGGTCGTCTCCGCTGTCCGCGCCACCGCGCGCGGCGAGATCGGCGGCCTGACGAGCACGGGACGGGTGGTCAAGATCGGGGTCCTCGAGCTGCCCCAGCTGCCCGACACCGCCAACCACCCGCACCTGGCCGGCGGCCTGCCGGTGAGCGAGATCCTCGCCCTGGAGCCCGGCGAGCGCCTGCTCGCGCTCATGACGCTCCGCAACGACGGCCCCGGCCTCGCCCTCGGCACCCGACAGGGTGTCGTCAAGCGGGTGAACCCCGAGATCCTCGGACGGGACGACTGGGAGGTCGTCCGGCTCGCCGATGGCGACGAGGTCGTGGGCGCGGTCGAGCTCACCTCCGGTGACGAGCAGCTGTGCTTCATCACGACCGACGCGCAGCTCCTGCACTTCGGCGCTGCCTCCGTCCGCCCGCAGGGCCGCTCGGGCGGCGGGATGGCCGGCGTACGCCTCACCGCGGGCGAGCACGTCGCGTGGTTCGGAGCGCTCGACACCGGGGACTCCGTGGTCGTCACCGCCTCCGGATCGTCGACCGCCCTGCCGGGCACCGAGCCGGGTGCCGTCAAGGTGACGCCGTTCGCGGAGTATCCACCCAAGGGCCGAGCAACCGGCGGCGTGCGCTGCCACCGGTTCCTCAAGGGCGAGGACGCCCTGGTGTTCGCCTGGGCCGGGCACGCCCCGGCACACGCCGCCGCGAGCAGCGGGGCCCCGGTCGAGCTGCCCGAGGCGACCGGGCGGCGGGACGGCTCCGGCGTCCCCGGCAGCCAGCCGATCGCGGCCTGCTCGGGGCCGGTCTCGGCGCGCCTGCGCTGGGGCGGAACTGCCACCGGAGGTGTGCCATCCTGACGTCCATGTCGACCCGACGCCGCATCTCCAGGGCCTCCGGGCTCGTTCTGGGCGCCCTCTCGATCCTGGCGCTGAGCGCCTGCAGCGGGACCGACGAACCAGTGAGCACGGGGAAGTCGCCCGCGGAGGTGATGGCTCTCGCCAAGGACAAGCTCGACACGACCACCGGTCTGCACCTGAGCCTGAAGACGGACAACCTGCCCGACGGGGTCACCGGGATCAAGGCTGCGGAGGGCGTCGCCAACCACGAGCCTGCCTTCGACGGAAAGATCACCGTGGTCCTGTCCGGGCAGGCCGTCGAGGTCCCCGTGATCGCGGTCGACGGCAAGGTCCACGTGCAGCTGCCGCTCACCCCGGGCTGGCAGGACATCGATCCCGGCGACTACGGCGCCCCGGACCCCGCCCAGCTGATGAGCCCGGACGCGGGCTTCTCGGCGCTCCTCCCGGCCACGACCGGCCTCGCGGACGGCGGTTCCGTCCGGGGTGGCGTGGACAACAAGGAGGTCCTCACCAAGTACACCGGCAGCGTCCCCGACACCGCGGTCGCGAACGTCATCCCCACCGCCCACGGAGCCTTCGAGGCGGCGTACACGATCACCGCGAGCGGCGAGCTGAGACAGGCCGAGCTGACCGGTGACTTCTACGACAACGGCTCGTCGATGACTTACACGGTCGGGTTCGACGAATACGGCACGCAGACGGACATCTCCGCGCCGTGACCGGCCTCTCGTGAGGCGAGGGTGATGGTGGGGCCCCGCCTGCTGCTCGGCATGGCCGCGGTCGCGGTCGCCTTCGCGGCGGCGGACACCTACGTCGTCGTACTCGCCCTGCCGGACATGATGGGCAGCGCCGGGATCCCGATCGACCAGCTCCAGCGGGCCGCGCCCATCGTGTCCGGATTCCTGCTCGGGTACGTCGCCATGCTGCCGCTGATCGGCCGCATCGCCGACCTGCGGGGGCGGGTCCCGGTCCTGGTCGCGGCACTGGTGATCTTCGCCGTCGGCTCGCTCGTGACGTCGTTGGCCTACGACATGCCGAGCATGGTCACCGGCCGCTTCCTCCAGGGGGTGGGCGGCGGTGGCCTGGTGCCGGCGACGCTGGCCCTGGTGGCCGACCTCTATCCCGCCGAGCGTCGCGGGGTGCCCCTCGGCATCGTCTCGGCCGTCCAGGAGCTCGGCAGCGTGGTCGGCCCGCTGTTCGGGGCCGTCGTGCTCGCGGTCGCGGACTGGCGCGGGATCTTCCTGATCAATCTCGCCGTGGGACTGGTGCTCGCGGCGGCGATCCGCGCCGCGCGGTTTGGTCCCCAACCCCAACAAACCGGTGCCCGAAGACGCGGTTTGCGACCAATCGGCGGCCTGCCGGACCTCCTCGGACTCCTGCTGCTCGCGGTGACGCTGGTGACGGGCGCGCTCGTGTTCACGCAGCCGTCCCAGCTGCTACGCGACCTGACCTGGGGCCAGCTCTTCATCCCCTACGCCGGCGACGGTCGCTGGCTCACGCTGCTGGGCATCGTCGCGATGGCCGGCGCGTTGCTCTTCCTGGTCCGGTGCGTCACCGCTGCGCGTCCCCTCGTCGACCTGCGCTCGTGGGCGACCAGCGTGCGCGAGGCGGACCTGGCCGGCGCGCTGCTCCTGGCGGTCGCGCTCGGCGGCGTGATCCTGGCCTTCGCGACGGCCGACCCGAAGGTGCAGGTCTTCTCCGACCAGGGCCTCTGGTACCTCCTCGGCTCCGCGGTCGCCACCGCCGCCTTCGCCGTGCACCTGCGCCGGGCCGAGGCCCCGCTGGTGCCGACGGGCGCCCTGCGTCGGACCCCCGCCTGGGGTGCGATCCTGGTGAGCTTCTTCATCGGCGCGGCCCTGATCGCGGCCCTGATCGACATCCCACTCTTCGCCCGCACCACGATCTACGACGACTCGCAGCTGATGGCGGCGCTGGTCCTGGTGCGGTTCCTCGTCGCGCTACCGGTCGGCGCCGTCGTCGGCGGCTACCTCACCCGGACCCTGAGTGCCGGACTGATCACCGCCGTTGGCATGGTGCTGGCCGCGGGGGGGTTCCTGCTGATGTCGCGCTGGGGGCTGGACACGCTGGAGAGTCCGACCGCCACCATCCCGCTCGTGGTCGGAGGCTTCGGTTTCGGGCTGGCCCTGGCTCCCGTGAACGCGGCCATGCTGGCCAGCACCGACGACGACGTGCACGGCCTGGCCAGCGCGATGGTGGTCGTGGCGCGGATGGTCGGGATGCTCGTCGGCATCTCCGCGCTGACGACGATCGGCCTGCGGCGCTACTACGCCGAGCAGGCCGACCTGCCCGCCGCGCGGGAGGTGTGCGGCGGGACCACCCGCTGCCCGAAGTTCACCGACCTGCTCCGGGTCGCCGGCATCGCCCAGGAGCACACGGTCTTCACCGGCGCGGCCGTGTGCGCGGTGATCGCGGCCGTGCTGGCCCTCGTCGTCTTCCGGGGCGCCGCGACCCGGTCGGTCGACACCGCGGACGTGCTCCGCTCGACGGGCTGAGGCCCCGAGCGTGGGCCATCTCACGGACCGCTGGATGGGCGTGGCAGTCTTGCGGGCGGGTCGCTCCGCTAACGTCCGACCCGTGGGTGACTTCGACGATCTGCTGGCGGCCAACAAGTCGTTCGTGACGGACTTCCGGCTCGCCGGCTTCGACGGCGTGGCGCATGCCGGCGTGGCCATCGTGACCTGCATGGACTCGCGCATCGAGCCACTCGGCCTGTTCGGGCTGAAGGCGGGCGACGCCAAGATCTTCCGCAACCCCGGTGGCCGGATCACTCCCGAGGCGCTCGAGGCGCTGGTGCTGGGCGTGCACATGCTCGGGGTCAACCGGATCCTCATCGTGCCGCACACCCGCTGCGCGGTCGCCACCCATACCGAGCAAGAGCTCCGCGATCGGGTCTCCCGGTCCGCCGGAGTCGACGCCACCTGGCAGCGCTTCCACGTCGTCGAGGATCAGATCGCCTCCCTCGAGGAGGACGTGCAGGCGGTGCGCTCGCACCCGCTCATCCCCGAGACGGTCCGGGTCGGCGGCTTCCTCTACGACGTCGACACCGGGATCGTCGACCAGAGGTTCTGACCGGACCGCAGGTGGATCGGTCGCGGCTGTTCGGGCTGCGCTCGCGCCCCAGTTCCCAGCTCGCCGCAGACCCGCTCGGCCTCGGCCTCCTGTGGACAAACCTGGTGCCCTGCGCCGGTGCCCGGGGGGGTTTCGGCTCGCGGCCTTTCGCAAGAAGTGCTCGCGGTCGGCGGCGGGCAGGTGGCGCAGCAGCTCCCCTAGCTCCACGGCCCGCGCAGCGGCGTCCGCGCGGTACCGCGGGTTCGGGACGACTTTGAGGCCGGTACGTCCGGAGACCTCCGCACACTGTTCGTCCTTGAGCCGGTCGCGCAGCTCGTCACGGAGTTCCTGGAGGGTGACGTACTCGTCGCCATCCTTCCAGTGCCCTTCCAGGGAGCCCTCATCAAGGGCGGTCAGCATCGCGCGCACGAACGCTCC
>JAOPXC010000429.1 GCA_025965335.1 Nocardioides sp.
TGGCGTCGATCTCGTCGCTGCCCTGGAGACCCACGATCACGTCCCTCCCGGGAGTCCCGGTCAGGAAGTCGCCGCCGGCGGTGCCGACGATCGTCGCGGCCTCGCCATGGCAGGTCGGAGCGGCTGCCTGGGCCGAGGCAGGGGCCGAGGCAGGGAAGGACAGGACGACGAGGGTGGCCGGAGCGGTGAGCAGCGCGGCACGAAGGGAACGCATGCCCCCTCTACGCCCGGGCGCCACCTCCGGTTGCATCGAGCTCACCGATGGTCGGTCAGCCCTCAGCGGATGACCTCGCAGGACGTGCGGACCTCCGCATGCAGGCAGCGGTCGCGTCCGTCGCCGGCGAGGACCCGGTCGCGCCCCCGGCCGGTGTCGATGAGGTCGTTGCTGCCGCTCCCCTCGACGTAGTCGTTGCCCCCATGGGTGTGTGCAGTGAGCCGGACGTCGAACGAGCCGGTCGCCTGGACATGATCGGGGCCTGACGTCCCGCGGAAGTCCCAGTGCGCGCTCTCGAACAGCACGTAGTTCTCGAATCCGGCGACCCGGCCCGACCGCGCGTCGACGACGACGGTCCGCAGCGGCTCGGACGGGGGCCTGGACGGGAACGTGGTCGTCAGCGTGACGTAGTCCTCGCCCCCGCCGCCACGCAGGAGCGGTCCGGGACCGGACCCGAAGGCGGCCGAGATGAAGTCGCTGCCCCCCTGCCCGTGCACCTCGACGCGGGGGGCGCGGTACCCCGTGTACTGGTCGCGGCCCGCGCCGAGGAAGGCCCGATCGCGGCCCGAGAACGCGGTCACGCTGTCGTCGCCGGGGCCGGTACGCACGACGTCGGCGGACCGGGCGTCGTGTCGGCCGGCGTCCGGATGGACGTCGTCGTCACCGGCGACAAGGGCGATGGTGTCCGAACCGCCCCCGGCGTTCACCCGGTCGCGACCGGGCGAACCACGGAACGTGTCGTCGTGCCGCGAGCCCACCAGTAGGGGACTCCCGGTCAGCACCACCGTGTCGTGACCCGGACCGATGGCCGTCCCGGTGGCACCGTCGGCCAGGTCGACCGTCACGCCGCGGGGAGAATCCCCCCAGCGCACGTGGTCGCGGTCGAGGTGTCCGGCCGGGTCGAAGCCGGGGTCCAGGAAGTCGTCGCCCGGGCCTCCCATCAGCGAGTCACCGGCCAGCCGCACGTCCTCGTCGGTGTCCTCGAGACCACCGAGGAGCCGGTCCGCGCCCGGTCCGCCCCGCAGGACGTCGGCGCCGTCGTCGCCGCAGATCACGTCCTTGCCGCCGAGACCGTCCACCACGTCGTCCCCGCCGAGCGCCGCGATCACGTCGTCGCCCTGGGTGCCGGTGAGCGTCTCGCCGGCGTCGCTCCCGGCGATCGTCGCGGGCAGGCCCTCGCACGTCACCGCCGCCCCCAGGGCCGGCGACGCGCAGGTCGGCTCGACCGCCAGGAACGCCAGACCGGCGGCGACAGCCGCGGTGATCGACGTACGGCGCAGAGCGCGAGCAGTCATGGGTCCCTCCTCGATCGCGACGGCCGGCAGGGAGCCGACCCAAGGGGGTCCGATGCACGAGACCGCCTGTTTGTTCGCCAGTCTCGCCTTCCGCCGTCTCGCGGGCAACCACCCGCGATTTGCTGGAGGCGGGTCGCTTATAGCGTTGCACCATGTTCTCCAAGGTGCTGGTGGCCAACCGCGGCGAGATCGCGGTCCGGGCCTTCCGTGCGGCGTACGAGGTCGGTGCCCGGACGGTGGCGGTCTTCCCGTACGAGGACCGCGGGTCGGAGCACCGCCTGAAGGCCGACGAGGCCTACGAGATCGGCGAGCGCGGGCACCCGGTGCGGGCCTACCTCGACCCGGACGCGATCGTCGCGACCGCCGTGCGGGCGGGTGCCGACGCTGTGTACCCGGGTTACGGGTTCCTGTCGGAGAACCCCGCCCTTGCCGAGGCGTGCGCGAACGCCGGCATCACGTTCATCGGCCCCACGGCCGACGTCCTCACCCTGACCGGCAACAAGGCCCGCGCGATCGCGGCCGCCAGGGCCGCGGGCGTCCCGACCCTGGCGAGCGTGGAGCCCTCGACCGACGTCGATGCCCTCATCGAGGCGACGGGCGAGATGCCCTACCCGCTGTTCGTGAAGGCCGTGGCCGGCGGCGGTGGCCGCGGTATGCGCAGGGTCGACGACCCGAAGGATCTCCGCGAGGCCGTGGAGGCCTGCATGCGCGAGGCCGAGGGCGCCTTCGGCGACCCGACCGTCTTCATCGAGCAGGCCGTGGTCGACCCGCGGCACATCGAGGTCCAGATCCTCGCCGACGGCGCGGGCAACGTGATCCACCTGTTCGAACGCGACTGCTCCGTGCAGCGACGGCACCAGAAGGTCGTCGAGATCGCGCCCGCCCCCAACCTCGACCCGGAGATCCGGGAGCGGATGTGCGCCGACGCGGTCAGGTTCGCGACCGAGATCGGCTACCGCAACGCCGGCACCGTGGAGTTCCTGCTCGACCCCGAGGGCAACTACGTCTTCATCGAGATGAACCCGCGCATCCAGGTGGAGCACACGGTGACCGAGGAGGTGACCGACGTCGACCTGGTGGCCTCGCAGATGCGGATCGCCGCCGGCGAGACGCTGGCCGACCTCGGGTTGTCCCAGGACAGCATCACGCTGCGTGGCGCCGCGCTGCAGTGCCGGATCACCACCGAGGACCCGGCCAACAACTTCCGTCCCGACACCGGGGTGATCACGACCTACCGCTCGCCGGGTGGTGGCGGGGTGCGCCTGGACGGCGGGACGACGTACACGGGTGCCGAGGTCTCCGCGCACTTCGACTCGATGCTGGCCAAGCTGACCTGCCGCGGGCGGACCTTCGAGCTGGCGGTGGCCAAGGCGCGCCGGGCCCTGGCGGAGTTCCGCATCCGTGGCGTGTCCACCAACATCGCGTTCCTGCAGGCGGTGCTCGACGACCCGGACTTCGCCAGCGGCCAGATCACCACCTCGTTCATCGAGACCCACCCGCACCTGCTGCAGGCGCGCGCCAGCGGCGACCGGGGCAGCAAGCTGCTCACGTACCTCGCCGACGTCACGGTCAACCAGCCCCACGGCCCGGCGCCGGTGAGCATCGACCCGGCGACCAAGCTGCCGCCGACCGACCTGGCCGTGCCCGCTCCCGACGGCACCCGACAGCTCCTGCTCGAGGTCGGGCCCGAGGAGTTCGCGAGGCGGCTCCGGGAGCAGAAGCTGGTGGCGGTCACGGACACCACGTTCCGCGACGCCCACCAGTCGCTGCTGGCGACGAGGGTCCGGACCCGCGACCTGTTGACGGTCGCCGGGCACGTCGCGCGCACGACCCCCGAGCTCTGGTCGCTCGAAGCCTGGGGCGGCGCGACGTACGACGTGGCCCTGCGATTCCTGACCGAGGACCCGTGGGACCGGCTCGCCGCGCTGCGCCAGGCGGTGCCGAACATCTGCCTACAGATGCTGCTGCGCGGTCGCAACACCGTCGGCTACACGCCGTACCCCAGCGAGGTCACGACCGCCTTCGTGGAGGAGGCCGCAGCCACCGGCATCGACGTCTTCCGGATCTTCGACGCCCTCAACGACGTGGAGCAGATGCGGCCGGCCATCGAGGCGGTGCGCGCGACCGGGTCAACCGTCGCCGAGGTCTGCCTCTGCTACACCGGCGACCTGTCCGACCCCGACGAGAAGCTCTACACCCTGGACTACTACCTGAAGCTTGCCGAGCGGATCGTCGACGCCGGCGCCCACGTGCTGGCCATCAAGGACATGGCCGGCCTGCTGCGGGCGCCCGCCGCGCGCACCCTGGTCACCGCCCTGCGGGACAACTTCGACCTGCCGGTGCACCTGCACACCCACGACACCCCGGGCGGCCAGCTCGCCACACTGGTCGCCGCGATCGAGGCCGGTGTCGACGCGGTCGACGCCGCCTGTGCGTCGATGGCCGGCACGACGTCGCAGCCGCCGCTGTCGGCCCTGGTCTCGGCCACCGACCACTCCGAGCGCGAGACGGGGTTGTCGCTGGCCGCGGTCAACGCGCTGGAGCCCTACTGGGAGGCCACCCGTCGCGTGTACGCCCCCTTCGAGTCGGGACTCCCGTCCCCGACCGGGCGTGTCTACCGCCACGAGATCCCGGGCGGCCAGCTCTCCAACCTGCGTCAACAGGCGATCGCGCTGGGGCTCGGCGAGAAGTTCGAGCAGGTCGAGGACATGTACGCCGCGGCCAACGACATCCTCGGCAACGTCGTCAAGGTGACCCCGTCGTCCAAGGTCGTCGGCGATCTCGCCCTGCACCTGGTTGCCGTCGGCGCGGACCCGGCGGAGTTCGCGGAGGACCCCGGCAAGTTCGACATCCCGGACTCCGTGATCGGCTTCCTCAACGGCGAGCTGGGCGACCCGCCCGGTGGCTGGCCCGAGCCCTTCCGCACCAAGGCGCTCGAGGGCCGCACCTGGAAGGCGCCGACCGAGGAGATCACCGCCGACCAGGCCGAGGGCCTCGCCGGCAGCCAGGCCACCCGACGCCGCACGCTCAACGCGATGCTCTTCCCCGGACCCACCAAGGACTTCCTCGAGGCGCGCGAGACCTACGGCGACGTGTCGGTCCTGCCGACGCTGGACTACCTCTACGGCCTGCGCCAGGGCGACGAGCACGAGGTCGACCTCGCGGAGGGGATCAAGCTGATCCTCGGCGTGCAGGCGATCAGCGACGCGGACGAGCGCGGCTACCGCACGGTGATGGCCACCATCAACGGGCAGCTGCGCCCGATCAGCGTGCGCGACCGCAGCGTCGCCTCCGAGGTCGCCACCGCCGAGAAGGCCGACCCGTCCAAGCCGGGCCAGGTCGCCGCACCGTTCCAGGGTGTCGTCACGATCGCGGTCGCGGAGGGTGACACGGTGTCCGCCGGCGACACCGTCGCGACCATCGAGGCGATGAAGATGGAGGCCTCGATCACGGCCCCGGTCGACGGCACCGTCGAGCGCCTGGCGTTCCCCGGCACCCAGGCGGTCGAGGGCGGCGACCTGGTGCTCGTCCTCGGCTGACCGAGCGCCGGGTCAGCGAGGTTTCACGGTGAAGGTCAGCCAGGTCGAGCGCAGGCCCAGCAACGAGCGGAGCGTGTCGCCCGTGACGACGACGCGGCCCGAGCTGCCGGTGAGCCGGATCGAGACCAGCCGACCGCCCCACTGACCGTTGCCGTCCCGGTCGGTCACGGCGATGCGGGTCAGGTTGCCGATCGCCGGCCAGGCGGCCTCGATGGCGGCAGCGTCGATCCTCACCGACCAGGAGTGCACGGGGTTGCCGGACCAGTCGTCGTACGGGTCCTCGCGAGCCGGCAGGTACGGCACCGAGCCGGCCGACGTCCAGCCGCCGCTGCTGGACGCGAACTGCGTGAACGCCGGGGCGCCGTCCGCGAGCAGCACCCGGGCCCGGGTGTCGTCGACGGCGGCGTTGGAGGCGGGGTGCTCCGCGTCGTACCCGCCGTAGACCTGGCAAGACGTGGTGTCGCAGAGCTGGTAGTCGTCGGAGCGCGGATGGTCTCGCTCGTACGCCGCGTAGGTGCGCGCCGCCACGGCCTGCGCCCGGACCGCCTCGGTGCTCCACGTGGCGGGCATCTCGAGGGGGACGACCCCCTTGAGGTAGCTCTCCAGGCTCACCTCGTTCACGGTGTCGTGACCGCTCGCCGTGGACACGGCGCGGAGCCGGCCACGATAGGCGCGCAGCCCCGACGGGGTGACCAGGGTGATCGGCTCGCCGCCGGCGTAGAACTCGCCGTCCCCGGTCAGCTCGGCCCAGCGGTGCCACCGCTTGAGCTTGTAGGCCACCCGGGTCGCACCGTCGCGCGCCACGGCCACCCGCCAGCGGAGGGCGCCGTTGTCGGGCAGCGCGACCCGGTCTCCACCCGAGGTGTCGCGCACGCTCAGCCCGGCCCTGGCCAGCACCTCGAGGTCGTCACTGGTGTCGGCCGTGACGAGCACGGTGACCCGACCCCGGCTCCGCCCCCAGGTCGTGCCGGGGTAGTAGAAGTCCGCGATCTCCCGATAGCTCAGGCCCGCACGGGCCGCGCCTTCGGCGCCGTACTGCGACATGCCGTGGCCGTGCCCGTAGCCGTGTCCCTTGACCGTGATCGCGGCCTGGGCGGGCACCCGCCACGAGTCCGGCGGGGCCGCTGCGCCCGCCGGTCCGGCGGCGAGCCCGGACACCCCCAGCGTGGCCGCCAGCAGGAAGCCGAGGAGGCCCGCGGGGCGA
>JAOPXC010000434.1 GCA_025965335.1 Nocardioides sp.
GGCGAAGGCGTGGCGCCGGAACGGCGAGCAACCACCACACGAGGCGACCGGCGACACGGCGAAGCCCAGCGATAGGAGTGCCGGAGCCTGCGGGGACCGGCGCTGGAGCCGCACCGGACGACCGCCACACCGAGAAACCCCGGCCACCGCCGGACACAACCAGCGACGGGCGTGCCGGAGCCTGCGGGGACCGGTGCTGGAGCCGAGCAGCCGACCGCCACACCGAAACGCACCCAGGCCCCTTCACTGCCCGCCCACCGGGGGCTCGACCTCGATCTCGAGGCGGTACCCGTGGCTGCGCAGGGTGGTGATGACGGGGACGCGTGCCGGCGGTTCGAGGCTCTCGGCCGCCTCGGCCAGCCGGTGCCGGAGAGCGGCGATGTGCACGTCCAGGGTCTTGGTGGACCCGAACCAGTTGCGGTCCCAGACGTCGTCCATCAGAGCCTCACGGGTGACGGCGCGCCCGGCTTCCGAGGCCAGCCGGGCCAGCAGGTCGAACTCCTTGGGCCGCAGGGCGACCTCCCGGTCGCGGACCAGGCACCGTCGGGCGGCGGGATCCAGCGTCAGCTCTCCGTTGGTGAACGCCTCGGACACGAACTCGCCCACCGAGGCGCGTCGCAGGTGGGCACGGACCCGGGCCAGCAGCTCAGTCATCCGGAACGGCTTCGTGAGGTAGTCGTCGGCGCCCGACTCCAGGCCCTCGATGACGTCCATCTCGTCCCGGCGGGCGGTCAGCACCACGACGATGCACTGGGGCTGCTGACGCTTGAGCATCCGGCACACCTCGATGCCGTCGACGTCGGGCAGCCCGAGATCGAGCAGCACCAGGTCGAAGGATCCGGTGCGCGCGACGGCGAGCGCGCCCGCACCATCCTGGCACCAGCTCACCGAGTAGCCGTTCGCGCCGAGCGCGGAGACGAGGAGCTGCCCGATCTTCTCCTCGTCCTCCACGACCAGCAGCTCCGCCATGGGTGCAGCCTAGGAGGCCATCGTCAGATGGCCCGCAAGAGACTCCGCGCCCGACGGCGGGCGCGTTCGATGACCACGACCGACGCGAACCCGACTGCGGCGACGGTGCACGCGATCAACGCTGCCAGGTAGCCCCACGGAGCGGTGAGTCCCGTGGGTGGTGGGTCGAAGACGCCGGTGAGCACCTTCACGAGCAGATAGGAGAGCCCCCAGCCGGTGGCCAGCCCACAGACCGTGCCGACGAGCAGCACGTAGGCGGGTTCGGCCGACCCGAAACGGCGTACCTGTCGTCTGGTCGCGCCCAGCCCGGTGGCCACGGCGATGGCCCGGCGTCGTTCGGCGATCCCGAGCCCGATCACGAGGCCGCCGGAGGCCGCCGCGATCAAGAGCGCGAAGGCCAGCTCGAGCCTGGTGAGCTTCGCCAGGTCCACCGATGTCAGGCTGGATCCGACCAGGCCTCGAGCATCGTTGATCGTCCCGACACTGCCCGTGGTGCCCACGACGTTCCTGATCCGGTCGGCCACGGCGCTCACGTTGCTGCCGCCGGTGCTGACGAGGAACGTCCCCACTGCGTCGCTGCCGGTCTGCTGCGCGATGTAGTCGGCGTTCGCGACCAGGAAGCTGTCCTTGGGTGCGGTGGGGAACTCGTTGACGATGCCGACGAAGTGGAACGACACGGACCGATAGGTGTGCGTCTGCGCGTCCTGCAGGCGCAGCTTGACCAGGTCACCGGGGTTGAGCTGGAAGTCGTTCACCGTCTCGGCACTCACCAGGATCGCGTCGGGCCTGGACTTGAGCTGCGCCAAGGACTGCGCCGCGGTCGCGCCCTGGAAGTAGGCGTCCTGGAGCGTGGTCGCCCGTGTCACGGTGCTCGGGTTGATGCCGTAGAGGTCCTGCAGGTCGTTGCCGACGTAGGCAAAGCGGTGCTGCAGGGGTTCGACCGCCTTCACCCCGGAGACCGACGCCAGCTGGGCGGCGTCGGCCGGGGTGGCATGGGCTCCCGGGGACTCGACCACTGTGACGTCGGCGCCGTTCGTGAGCTGGGCGTCGACCTCCGCCTGCTGGCGGTAGGTGGCGTTGAACGTCGCGGTGGAGACGGCGAACGCGAGCGCAAGCGCCACCAGCACCGCGGAGCGCGACACGAGCCGTCGCTGGCGCATCAGCATCGAGGCAACCGTCTGGGAGAGCGGCCCCAGCACGGGTCGGGACGCCCAGGCGACAACGCGCCTGCCACGCACGAGCACGGTGTCGGCGATCCGCCAGCACAGCAGGCCACATCCCAGCCAGGCCAGCGCCGGCGCCAGAAAGGCCCAGTAGTTCACCGAGATCGTGGGGACGCCCTCGGGCGCCAGTACCAGGGTGTACTTGTTCTGGCCGGATGCCCAGAAGACGCCCAGGCCGAGCGCGATCAGCACCACGTCGAGGCCGAATCGCATCCAGGCCGGTTGGGTGCGCTGGGTGACCTTCGCGGACTCGCCCGCGGCCACGGCGCGCAGGTCCCGAATGGCGGGTACGGCGACGACCGCGGCGGCGATCGCCAGCCCGGCCAAGCCGGCCGCCAGGTCCCACGGCCACGACGATGCCGCACCGATCACCGCGGCGACGCCGAGCCCGATCAGTCCGCCAAGCACGCCCACGACCGCGGCCTCGACCAGGACCAGCCGGATGAGCTGGGTGGGAGTGCTGCCCCTGGCCCGCAGCAGGGACTGCTCCTTGCGGCGACGGTCGGCTCCGGCCTGCGTGATGGCCGCGGTCAGCCCGGCCGCCAGCAGCGCGCCCGGCGCACCGAGGAAGAGGAAGAGGATCCGGGCGTAGCTGGCGTCCCCACGAGCGGCGTCCAGCGAGGCACCGAGGTTGTTGCCCACCACGGCGGCACCGCTGGTGCGGACCGCCAGGTTGTTCGCGGCACCCGTCTCGGCAGTGAAGGCCGAGGACGGGTCCGTGGGGAGCCCGGCGTGGTCACGGCGGGCATGGATCTGCGTGGTCACCAGGTCCGGGCGGGTCTTGGCGAGGCCGGCGTACTCGGCCTGGAACTGTGCGGCGGGCAGCAGGATCACGTTGTCCGGAGGTGCGACCGGCTGGGACTGGCTCGGAGCACCGACGCGCTGGAACAGGGAGTCGGCCTGCGGGAGCTCGACGACCCCGGCGACCTTCACCCAGTACGGCGCGAGCCCGGCTCGCGACACGCGCACCTGGTCGCCGGGGGTCACGTGCAGGTTCGCGGCCGTCTGTTGGGCAACCAGGACACCGTTCTGGCTGCCGGTCAGCAGTCGGATGGAGAGGGGGAACGTCGTGGCGTACCCGGGCGGCAGCCCGAGCACCTTCGCGGCGCCGGTGTCCTGGGTGGTGCCGCCGGCGGTCGCGTGGAGACCCGGCGAGTCCGCGAACCCGACCGGGAGCGCGGCGACGGTCCCGGGCGCCGACCTGACCGCGTTCAGCACCGCGTTGGGATCGCGGTGGGCAGCCACCTGCACCTGCCAGTCCACCGCGACCTGGGCGGCTGCCCGCTGGGTCATGGTGGCCTGCGACGTGACCAGGAAACTGCCCAGCCCGGCCACCAGGGCGACCGCGATCGAGATGCCACCCGCCGCAGCGAGGAGTCGCGCGGGGCTCTTGCGAAGCAGTCCAGCGAGCCAGATCCGGATCATGCCGCCACCACCAGTTCGCCGTCGTGCATCCGCCAGGTTTGGTCGAGCCGACCGGCCACGGCCGCGTCGTGGGTCGAGAGCACGAGTCCCGCACCCAGGTGGTCGGCGGCCTCGAGGAGGACGTCGATCACCCGGTCACCGGACACCCGGTCCAGCTGGCCGGTGGGCTCGTCGGCGAAGATCAGCCGGGGACGGCTGGTCACCACCCGCGCCACGGCCACCCGCTGGGCCTGGCCGCCGCTCAGCTCCTCCGGGAGCTTGTCAGCCAGGCCGGTGATGGCCAGCAGGTCGAGTGACTCGATGGCCAGCGCGATGGCCTGCTTGTGGCTGAAACCCTGCAGCAGCAGGGGAAAGGCTACGTTCTCCACGGCCGTGATGGACGGGATGAGACTGAGTCCCTGGAAGACCATGCCAGCCCGCGAGGGATCCTGGAACGGTCCCGAGTCCCACGCCGGCCAGCTGACCGATCCGGACGTCGGCGTGTCCAGGCCGGCCATCAGCTGCAGCAAGGTCGACTTGCCGGAGCCGGACGGGCCGACCAACGCGACCCGGCTGCTGGAGCTGACGACGCAGGATGCGCCGTGCACGGCTACGACGGCCACGCTGCCGTGACCGAAGGTCCGACCCGCCGCGTCGCAGACCACCAGCGACGTGCTGGTTCCGGGGTCCCGGGGCAAGGCCGGGCGAGCACCTGTCGAAGTATTCATGCGATCAGCCGGCCATCGTCGAGGAGGAGGGCCCGGTCGCCGGCACTGCGCACTGCGGGGCTGTGGCTGGCGATCAGGATGGCGCACCCCGCCGCGGCCCGGCTGCGGACCAGCGTCAGGAGCCGCGCCTCGGTCGCTTCGTCGAGCTCGCCGGTCGGTTCGTCCGCCAGCAGGACGGCGGGGTCGTTGACCAGGGCGACCGCGAGCGAGGCGCGGGCCAGCTCTCCCCCGGACAGCTCGTTCGGCCAGGCCTTCGCCCGGTCCGCGATCCCGAGCTCGCCGAGGAGGTCGGCGATGCTGCCGGTGCCGCCTCCGATGTGCCGGGTGAGACGGAGGTTGTCGATCAGCGTCAGGTGCGCAAACAGGTTGCCCGACTGCGCCATGGTGCCGATGTGACGGGCCCGAAGCGCGGCGCGGGCGGCCTCGGTGCGGCCACTCATGCGGGCGCCTTCCACCCACACGGTCCCGCCGGACGGCTCGTCGGTGCCGGCCAGACACGCCATCAGGGTCGACTTGCCGGACCCCGAAGGACCCGACAGCGTCACCACCTCGCCCCGTTCGATCTCCAGCGAGACGCCTTGGACCGCCAGGGTCTCCTCGTCGCCGGCTCGGTAGAACCGGTAGATGTTGTCGGCACGCAGCGTCATGGTCGGCTCACTTCCACTGCAGCGAGTCGCTGACGATCTGCCAGGGGTCGACATTGTCGGCGTTGGTGGGCCCGGTCAGGGTGAGGATCGCCTCCTCGCCGGCGTGCCAGAACTCGAAGCGCTGCGCCGCATCGCGGACGACCTTGTCGGTGACCGGGTTGGGGGCGGAGTCGAGCTGGTAGTTGATCTGCACGGCGGTTCCGTGCTGCCGGCTGACCGTGGTGATGCCGCCGAGAGCGAAGTTGGAGACCGACTGCTGCAGCTTCGGCACCTCCTGCTTCCGGGCGCTGGCCACGGTGGGGGCACTCGCGCTGTTGCGGACCTCGATGCTGATGCTGTTGTACTTGTCGGTGAACGTGGTCACGCCGCCGGAGGTGGACTTCGCCCAGCCCTCCGGGACCGTGAAGTGCACCTTGGAGCCCGGAGCGACGTGGTCCACGTACACGGCGTTGTCGGGGATGTCCCCGGGCGGGTTGAACTCGGTGGCGTGCGGAGTTGACGGTGTCGGGGTCTTGGAGGGCCCGCCGCCGGCGCTCCCCGGGGAACTGGGTGCCGTTGTCCCTGACGTCGGGCTGGGTGAGCCGCTCGGGTTGGTGGTCGGGGTGGAGCTCGGGGTGGAGCTCGAGCTGCAGCCGACTGCGAGTGCAGCCAGGGTGACGAGCGCCGCGGCGCTGGTGGCGGTAGTGAGTCGCATGACTCCAACGTAGAAACCACCGGGACAGCGCTCGACCAACGTCAGGTAAGCGTTGGGCAAGAACTGCCGGGAGTCGCGTCTGCCAATGAGAGGCTGGCTGGGTGCGGCGCCGGATTCTCACCGTGGCCCTGTCGGCCGTCGTGCTGGCAGTGGTCCTGCTGGGCGCGCCACTCGCCGTCGCCATCCAGCGCAATGCGGTCAACGCCGAACGCGGCAAGCTCGAGCTTGCCGCCCTGGAAGCCGCGGTCGCGGTGTCTCCCTCCTATCGCAGCGGCGACCCCGTCGAGCTGCCGCACGTCGATCCGTCGATCGAGGTAGGGCTGTACAGCATTGCCGGAAAGCTGATGGCCGGGAACGGACCGGCGTCGCTCGAGTCCGAGGTGCTGGGAGCCGGCCGGGGCACGGTGGTCGAAGGAACTACCGACAAGGACCTCATCGAGGCTGTCCCTGTCGCCGTCGGCGAGCAGGTGATCGGCATCGTGCGCGCCGCCTCGACACGGTCGGCAGTCCGAACCACCGTGGCGAAGGACCTGCTGGCCCTGACCGGGCTGACCCTGCTGGCGCTGATAGGTGCCGGCGGCTTCGCCTTCTGGCAGGCGCGCCGCCTGGCCGTCCCCATGCAAGCGCTCGCCGACGCGGCCACGGAGCTGGGGGCCGGCGACTTCTCGGTACGCCCGCCGGTGAGCGGCGTCGCCGAGATCGACAGGACCGGGGACGCCCTGACCGCCACCGCTCGCCGCCTCTTCGAGCAGATGGAGCGTGAGCGGTCGTTCGCCGCGCAGGCCTCGCATCAGCTGCGCACTCCCCTGACCCGGCTCCGTCTGGAGCTGGAGGCCGGCCTGGGCGGCGGAGATGCTGCGTTGGACGCCGCGGCACGGGACGCGCTGGTCACCGCCGACCACCTGTCCCAGACCATCGACGACGTCCTCGCGCTGGCGCGCGAACCCCACGGTCCCTCCACCGCGTTCGACGTGGAGGAGCTGCTCGCCGAGTGCCTGTCGGTGTGGCAGGGCAGCTTCGCGGCCGAGGACCGGCCCCTCCGCCTCGTCGTCGACGGGCCGCCGCACGCATCGGCCTCCCGCGTCGCCGTACGGCAGATCCTCCAGGTGCTCATCGACAACGCCTTCCGGCACGGTCGCGGGACCGTCACCCTCACGGCACGCGACAGCGGCGGTGCCGTGGCCATCGACGTCGCCGATCGCGGAAACGCAGACGTGGCCTGGCCGGCGCCGGACACGGCTACGGGGCGCCTGGGCCTGGTGATGGCGAGGTCACTTGCGGAGTCCCAGAGCGGGCGGCTCCTGCTGTCCAGCGACCCCTCGGGGACCCGGTTCACGCTCCTGGTGCCGGCGGCACCTACTGGCCCCGACTGATCGGCTCCAGCGCCGCGGCGGCCTCCGTCTCCACGGCGGCGGTCCGACCCTGACGGAACACCGTCGCCAGCGAGGCCGCAACGCCGACCGCGGTGATCACCGCGATGACCTGCAGCCCGGTCAGCATCCCCGGCATCAGCTCCCCGGGCAGTGCCGGACCCTCCGAGGCGGCGGCGTTCCCGAGGATCGCCGAGATCACGGCGAGGACGACGGCGCCGCCGATCTGCACGCTGGTGTTCACCAGCCCCGAGGCCAGCCCCTGCTCGTGGTCGGCGACGCCCGACGTGGCCTGGGCGTTGATCGACGGGAAGGACAGGGCGAAGCCGACACCCAGGAGCAGCATGGTCGGCAGGAGGAGCACCACGTAGCTCAGCCCCGGGTCGACCCGCAGGAACAGGACGTACGCCGTCAGGAACGCAACCATGCCACCGGCGATCAGCACCTGAGTGCGCACCCGAGCCAGGACCCGGTCCATCCGCGTCGAGCTCGCGATCACCAACAGGCCCGCGGGAAGGAAGCCGAGCGCCATGGCCAGAGGAGACCAACCCAGCGAGTCCTGCAGGTAGAGGGTGAGCAGGAACTGGAACGCGAAGTAACCGCCGGCCATGATCGCGCCCGCCACGTTGGCGTGGACCAGGTGCCAGGAGCGGAGGATCCCGAGCCTGATCAGGGGCTTGGGGTGGCGCAGCTCGGTTGCCACGAACACCACGGCCAGGGCTGCGCTCGTCGCGAACGCCGCCACCACGGGCAGGCTGGTCCAGCCGCGGGTGGGTGCCTCTACGACCGCCACCACGAGCAGGAGCAGCGACCCGGTGCTGGACACCGCGCCGAACAGGTCGAAGTCGGCCAGCCGGGTCAGCGATCGGTGCGCGGCCGGGATCACGCGCCAGCCCACGACCACAAGGAGCAGGGACACCGGACCGGGGAGCAGGAGGGTCGCGCGCCAGCCCACCTCGGTGAGCAGGCCGCCGAAGACCAGACCGAGCGAGAAGCCGCTCGCGCCGACCACGGTGTAGATGCTCAGGGCCTTGTTGCGGGCCGGACCTTCGGAGAATGTCGTGGTGATGATCGAGAGACCCGCCGGCACGGTGAACGCGGCGGCCACTCCCTTGACGAACCGCAGGCTGATGATCGCTTCCGGGCTGCTCAGCGCGGCACTGGCGACCGAAGCGATGCCGAACACCGCGACGGCGGTGAGGAAGACCTGGCGTCTGCCGAGCAGGTCCGCGGACCGTCCGCCGAGCAGGAGCAGCCCGCCGTAGCCGAGGACGTAGCCGCTGACGATCCACTGCAGGGCAGAGGCTGACATCCCCAGGTCCGCACCGA
>JAOPXC010000027.1 GCA_025965335.1 Nocardioides sp.
CGTACGTCCCGCGCAGCTCCTCGGGCACGTCCGGGTGCAGCTTGGTGAGGCCCTTGACGTGGGCCTCGTAGATGATCGACTCGTTGTAGGGGATGTCGAGGCGCCGGTCGCCCTCCCAGTCGAAGAACGGCGTGATCACGACGCTCTTCATCATGTGCTGGGCGGAGTCGTCGTCGTTGCGCGACTCGGGGTCACCGAAGTTGTATCCGAACAGCGACTGGTCCCAGTCGATGTCGCCGCTGGTGGCCTTCGCGTAGGGGTCGAGCAGGAGCTTGTTGGGGTTGCAGCGCAGTCCCTTCTCGAGGTCCCAGGGTCCGTGGACGCGGTAGCCGTAGCGTTGGCCGGGCTGCACCTGCGGCAGGTAGCAGTGCCACAC
The DNA here is from genome assembly GCA_025965335.1 of Nocardioides sp. GTDB lineage: Bacteria > Actinomycetota > Actinomycetes > Propionibacteriales > Nocardioidaceae > Nocardioides. Next base: position 377 of record JAOPXC010000027.1, read on the forward strand.
GTACGCGTCGACCTCGCTCACCTCGACGCGGGTCTCCGTGCCGTCCTCGTCGAACAGGCAGAGCTCCACCTTCTCGGCGACCTCGCTGAACAGCGCGAAGTTGGTGCCGCTGCCGTCGAAGGTCGCACCCAGGGGGTACGCCTGGCCGGGCCACGTCTCGATCACACGGACTCCTTCGAGGGCCCTCGAGGGCCGGAAATTGGAACGATCAAAGCATACGGGAGGGCGCGTCGGGCCGAGGATCCCCGAGGGGTCGTACCCGTCTCGGGTCCCGGCCAACCCCGCTCATCGGCGCGGGGCGACCCGGCGGGCGAGGTCCTCGGTCATGGGCTCGTAGTGTGCGAACGACCGGGTGAACGTGCCGGCGCCGTGCGTCGCGGCGCGCAGGTCGATGGCGTACCTCGCCAGCTCGCTGGCGGGCACCTCGGCGCGGATCACGGCCTGCTGGTCCTCGGACAGGTCGGTGCCGTGCAGTCGTCCCCGCCTGGCGGAGAGGTCGTTCATCACGTGGCCGACCAGGTCGGCAGGAACCACGACCGCGACCTCGTCGTACGGCTCCAGCATCGTGATCGCGCTGTCCGCGGCCGCCTCCCGGAGTGCCAGCGCCCCCGCGCTCTGGAAGGCCATGTCCGAGGAGTCGACGCTGTGCGCCTTGCCGTCGGTGAGGGTGACCCGGAGACCGACCAGGGGGTAGCCGTTTCGGACGCCTCGCTCCATCTGGGCCCGGATCCCCTTCTCGACGCTGGGGATGAACTGGCGAGGCACGGCTCCGCCGACGACCTTGTCCACGAACTCGAACCCGCTGCCACCGGGGAGAGGCTCGACCTCGATGTCACAGATGGCGTACTGCCCGTGCCCACCCGACTGCTTCACATGCCGGCCGTGGCCCTTGGTCGGCCCGGCAAAGGTCTCCCGGAGCGCGACGCGCAGCTCGCGCTGTTCCACGACCACGCCGTACCGGCCGTGCAGGCGGCCGATGGCGACCTCGGCGTGCGACTGACCCATTCCCCAGAGCACGAGCTGGCCGGTGTCGGGGTCCTGCACGATCCGCAACGAGGGGTCCTCGGCCGCGAGCCGGGCGAGTGCCGACGAGAGCTTGTCCTCATCGGACTTGGAGGCCGCCTCGATCGCCACGGGGAGCAGGGGCTCCGGCATCGTCCACGGTCTCAGGACCCGCGGGGACTCCACGCCCGACAGCGTGTCGCCGGTCTCCGCCGTCGTCATGCGACCCAGCGCCGCGATGTCCCCGGCGACGACGCGAGAGGCAGGGACCTGATGAGGGCCGAAGGGATGAGCCAGCGTCCCGATCCGTTCGTCCTCGTCGTGGTCGGCGTGGCCGGTGCCGTCGCCGAAGAACGAGGAGAAGTGGCCGGACACGTGCACCGGGGTGTCGGAGTGCAGCGTGCCCGAGAAGACCCGGACGATGCTGAGCCGACCGACGTACGGGTCACTGGTCGTCTTCACCACCTCCGCCACGAGGGCGCCGGCGGGATCGCAGGGCACGGTGCCCGCCGGGACGCCGGCCGGGCTGTAGGCCTCGGGGGGCACCCGCTCGGGCGGGGACGGCAGCGCTCGCACGATCAGGTCGAGGAGCTCGCCGCACCCGAGTCGGGTCGTCGCCGAGGTCGGTACGACGGGGAACAACGTGGCCCGTGAGACCGCCTGCTCCAGGTCCTCGACCAGGAGCCGCTCGTCGATCGGGTCGCCGGACAGGTAGCGGTCCATGAGCCCCTCGTCCGCGGACTCCTCGATGACTCCCTCGATCAGCGCACCCCGGCGGTCGTCCTCGGAGTCGCCGGCCAGGAGGGGCACCAGCCCGCTCGGACCCGGGAGGAGGACCGGCAGCACCCGGTCGCCGAAGGCGGCCCGGACGGCATCGAGGACGAGGTCGAAGTCGGCCCGGGCGTGGTCCAGCTTCGACACGACCACCGCGCGCGGCATCCCCACGGTGCCGCACTCCCGCCACAGCTGGCGGGTGGCCTCGTCGACCCCCTCGTTGGCGGCCACCACGAACAGCGCGGAGTCGGCGGCACGGAGCCCGGCCCGCAGCTCGCCGACGAAGTCGGCGTAGCCCGGGGTGTCGATCAGGTTCACCTTCGTTCCTGCGTGCACGAGCGGAGCGACCGCGAGGGAGATCGACCGATGATGGGACAGCTCGGCGTCCTCGAAGTCGCAGAGCGTCGTGCCCTCGAGCACGGTGCCGGCACGTTGGACCGCGCCCGACTCGACCAGTAGGGCCTCCACGAGGCTGGTCTTGCCGGAGCCGCTCGGTCCGACCAGGACGACGTTACGGATCTGCTTCGGATCGGTTGCCTCGAGGTCGTGCTGGGTGACCCTTCTGCGCTGGTTGTCGGGCATGCGTCCAACCAACCCCGATCGGGCCCGCCGCACAACACCCCCCGGCCGGGGTGGCTGCCGAGCGGTGCAGCGCTCGGGTTACCGGCGGGTAGGATTGACCCATGAAGCGCGCCATCTACGACGAGGACCACGAGGCGTTCCGCGCCTCCGTCAAGGAGTTCCTCGACCGCCAGGTCATCCCCAACCTCGAGCAGCACGCCCGCGACAAGGCGATCCCGCGCGAGTTCTGGCTCGAGGCCGGCAAGCAGGGCTTCCTCGGCCTCGAGATCCCCGAGGAGTACGGCGGGTCAGCGGCCGGTGACTACCGCTTCAACGCGGTGCTCACCGAGGAGCTCGCCAAGGTCAACATGGCGCTGCCGTCGTGCGTGGGCATCCACGCCGACATCGTTGCGCCGTACCTGGTGCACCTCACCACCGACGAGCAGAAGAAGCGTTGGCTGCCCGGCTTCTGCGCCGGCGAGATCCTGACCGCGATCGGCATGACCGAGCCGTCCGCCGGCTCCGACCTGGCCGCGCTGAAGACCACGGCCGTCCGGGACGGCGACGACTGGATCCTGAACGGATCCAAGACGTTCATCACCAACGGCTACTCCGCCGACCTCGTCGTGGTCGCCGCGCGCACGTCGCCCGACAAGTTGGCCCGCGGCATCTCCCTCTTCGGCGTGGACACCTCGCTCGAGGGCTTCAGCCGGGGTCGCAAGCTCGACAAGGTCGGCCAGGACGAGTCCGACACCGCGGAGCTCAACTTCTCGAGCATTCGGCTCTCCGACGCCGACCTCATCGGCGAGCTCGACAACGGGTTCATCCACATGATGAATTGGCTGCCCCAGGAGCGGCTCGGCTCCGCGATCACCAACCTCGCCCACGCCGGCCAGATCCTGGTTGAGACGATCCAGTACGCCAAGGACCGCAAGGCGTTCGGCAAGTCGATCGGCGAGTTCCAGCACAACAAGTTCCTGCTGGCCGACCTGGTCACCCGGGTCGAGGTCACGCAGGCGTTCGTCGACCAGTGCGTCCTCGCCCACACCGCCGGTGAGCTGACGCCCATCGACGCGGCCAAGGCCAAGTGGTGGACCGCGCAGGTCCAGAACGACGTGCTCGACCACTGCGTGCAGCTGCACGGTGGGTACGGCTTCATGAACGAGTACCGGGTGGCCCGGGCCTGGCGCGACGCCCGGGTCACGAAGATCTGGGCGGGCTCGAACGAGATCATGAAGGAGCTCATCGGCCGCGACCTGGGCCTGTGACGCACCGGTGGTCGAGGGAAATCGGTGGTTGAGGAGGTTGCGCAGCAACCGTCTCGAAACCCGCAGCAACCGTCTCGAAACGGTGAGCACAGCCTCCCCTTGCTTGCGAGCCGCGCCGCGGGTCCGGAAGATCGAACCATGACGGCCGAGGCGAACCCGCCGGTCGACCACCACCACGTCGAGGTCGGCCCGCACCAGGACGAGCCGCACCAGGGCGGGCTGAACAACCGCCTCAACTCGCTGCGCGCCGCGGTGCTCGGCGCCAACGACGGCATCGTGTCGACCGCCAGCATCGTGGTCGGCGTGGCGGGTGCGACCGGCGACCGGACCTCGATCCTGATCGCCGGCGTCGCGGGCCTCGCCGCCGGAGCGTTGAGCATGGCGGCCGGCGAGTACGTCTCGGTGAGCACCCAGCGCGACTCCGAGCTCGCCCTGCTCGAGAAGGAGCGGCGCGAGCTGGCCGAGGACCCCGAGGACGAGCTCGCGGAGCTCGCCGGGATCTACCGCGACAAGGGGCTCGACGAGAAGCTCGCGCTGGAGGTGGCCCGGCAGTTGACCGAGCACGACGCACTCGGCGCGCACGCCGAGGCCGAGCTCGGTATCGACCCAGACGACATCACCAGCCCCTGGAACGCCGCCCTGGCCTCGATGCTCTCGTTCACCCTCGGCGCGATCCTGCCGTTGCTGACGATCACGCTGGTCGGCGACTCGGCCCGGGTCCTGGTCACGGTGGGCTCGGTGGCTGTTGCCCTGGCGCTCACCGGTTGGGCGAGTGCGGCGCTGGGGTACGGGGCCGCGCGGCGGGCCGTGCTGCGCAACGTCCTGGGGGGACTGTTGGCGATGTTGGTCACCTACGGGATCGGATCGGTGCTCGGCACCCAAGTGGGCTGACCCGGATGGCTGCCCGCATGTTCGTGGCCCTGGTGCCGCCCGACGATGCCGTCGAGCACCTCGACGAGTTCCTGGCCGCGCGGCGTGACGCCGGTGAGTTCAGATGGGCAGCCTCCGGGCAGTTCCACGTCACGCTGGCGTTCCTCGGGTCCGTCGAGGACCGCCGGGTGGACGAGCTCGTCGAGCGGCTCGGGCGGGCCGCGGCACGACGTACCGGCTTCGGGGTGCGGGTCGCGGGCGGCGGCGCGTTCCCGAATGTCGGGCGGGCTCGGGTGCTCTGGGCCGGGCTCGACCTCGACGCGCACGGTGAGACCGAGCTGGGCCGACTCGCGGTCGGCGCGCGGGCGGCGGCGTCCCGGACCGGGATCGCCGTCGACGGCCAGCGTTTCCGCCCCCACATCACCCTCGCCCGGCTCGGCCACCCGGCCGAGGTCACCAGCTGGGTGCGGCTCCTCGACACCTACGCCGGCCCGTCCTGGGTGGCCGACCGGGTCGTGCTGATCGAGTCCCACCTGGGCGAGGGACCCCGCCGTACCCCGCGTTATGAACAGGTGGACGATTTCCGGCTCGGAGGGGCTCCGCGGGGATAGTCCGTGGCAGAAGTGTCGTCCCGGACCCCCGAGAACGATCGTTCCGTCACGGACTGTCGCGCCCTACCGCACCGGAACGGTTCGCGGTGGGGCGTTCGAGGAGCGGACGGAAAGGCGCGTCGCCTGTTTGTGCACACCCATCTGTCCTAGGTTGCGCGGGTGAGGATCGCAGTAGCGAAGGAGACCCGCGACGGTGAGTCGCGGGTCGCGATGGTGCCCGAGCTGGTCGGCAAGCTGACCAAGCTGGGGTACGAAGTCGTCATCGAGCCGGGGGCGGGGCGGGCCGCGCTGGTCGCCGACGAGGAGTACGTCGAGGCCGGCGCCACCGTGGACGACCGGGCCCTGGAGACCTCCGGGCTCGTCGTGTCGGTGCAGCCGCTGGACCCGGCCGGGATCCGGCGCCTGGCCCGCGGGGCCGCGACGATCTCGTTCCTGCCGACCAACCAGGAGCCTGGCCTGGTCGCCGACCTGCGCGATGCCGGCATCACGGCGTTCGCCATGGAGCTGGTGCCGCGCATCTCCCGCGCCCAGTCGATGGACGCCCTCTCCTCGCAGGCCCTGGTCGCCGGCTACCGCAGCGCGATCGTGGCCGCCGGGATGCTGCGCCGGTTCTTCCCCCTCAACATGACCGCGGCCGGCACCGTGCCCCCGGCCGACGTCGTCGTCCTCGGCGCCGGCGTCGCGGGACTCCAGGCCATCGCCACGGCGAAGCGGCTGGGCGCGGTCGTCAAGGCGTACGACGTCCGCGCCGCCGCCGCGGAGGAGATCCGGTCCATGGGTGCGGTGGCCATCGACCTCGAGCTCGAGACGCTCGAGGGCTCCGGCGGCTACGCCCGCGAGATGACCGAGGACCGGGCGGCCCGCCAGCGCGAGCTGCTCACGCCGTACATCGCCGAGGCGGACGCACTGATCACCACCGCTGCCGTCCCCGGACGCCAGGCGCCGATGCTCGTCACCTCGGCCATGGTCGAGCAGATGAGTCCCGGCTCGGTGGTCGTCGACCTCGCCTCCGAGACCGGGGGGAACGTCGAAGGGTCCGTGCCGGGCGAGGTGGTCCGCATCGGCAACGCCCAGGTGTGGGGCGGTCTCAACGTGCCGTCGCAGATGCCCGGGCCGGCGTCCCGTCTCTACGCGCAGAACATCGTCAACATCGTCACGCTGATGACCGACCAGACCTCGGAGGACGGGTCCTTCGCGCCCGACTTCGCCGACGAGATCGTCTCCGGGTCCTGCGTCACCCACGACGGGGCGATCGTCCACGAGCCGACCCGCGCGGCGCTCGAGGGCCCGCTGGAGGAGCCGCCGGCGCCCGCACCGGAGCCCGAGGCTGCACCCGAGACCGACCCGGAGCGAGAAGCATGAGCGAGCCCATTGTCTGGCTGACGATCTTCGTCCTGTCGATCTTCGTGGGCATCGAGGTGATCTCGAAGGTCTCCTCGACCCTGCACACCCCGCTGATGTCGGGCGCCAACGCCATCCACGGGATCATCCTGCTCGGCGCGATCCTCGTGACCGGCACGACCAGCAACAACGTGGCGCTCGCCGTCGGCCTGGTCGCGATCGTGCTGGCCGCCGTGAACATGGTCGGCGGCTTCGTGGTGACCGACCGAATGCTCCAGATGTTCGTCCGCAAACCGGTCAAGAAGACCGCCTCGACCGACGGCGCCGGGGAGACCAAGTGATGCCGACCTGGGTCCAGCTCGTCTTCCTCGCTTGTGGCGTCTGCTTCATCCTCGCGCTGAAGGGTCTGTCCGGGCCGAAGACCGCCCGCAACGGCAACCTCCTCGGCGCTGCCGGTGCCGTGGTCGCGTGTGCGGTTCCGTTCTTCTGGCGCGACCTCAACCTGCAGCACGTGCCGCTGATCCTCGCGGCGATCCTGGTCGGCACCATCGGCGGTGTCTACGGCGCCCGCAAGGTCCAGATGACCCAGATGCCGCAGATGGTGGCGCTGTTCAACGGTGTCGGTGGAGGCGCCGCGGCGCTGGTGGCGCTGCTGGAGCTGCAGGAGCACGGCGAGTTCTTCGACTGGTTCCCGCTCGCGGCAACCGCGTTCACGGTCGTCGTCGGCTCCGTGTCGTTTGCCGGGTCGGTCGTGACGTTCGCCAAGCTGCAGGAGCTGATGACGTCCCGTCCGGTGGTCTTCCCGGGGCTTCCGGTGGCGTTCGGGGGCTCCTTCGTCGCCGCCGTCGTGCTGTCGGTGATGCTGGTGAACGAGCCGCAGATGTGGATCGGCATCGTGCTCGGGCTGCTCGGCCTGGTGATCGGCCTGCTGCTGGTGCTGCCGGTGGGCGGTGCCGACGTACCGATCGTCATCTCGTTGCTCAACGCGTTCACCGGCCTCACCGTGGCGGCCGGGGGCTACGTGCTGTCCAACACGGTGCTGCTGATCGCGGGCACGCTGGTGGGGGCCTCGGGCACGTTCCTCACACTCCTGATGGCCAACGCGATGGGCCGCTCGGTCGCGAACATCCTCTTCGGGGCGCTCAAGGGAGGGTCCACCCTCGGTGGCGGCGAGGTCTCGGACCGCCCGGTGAAGTCTGCCGGCCCCGAGGACATCGCGATCCTGCTCGGGTACGCCGAGCGCGTCATCGTGGTGCCGGGCTACGGCCTCGCCGTGGCCCAGGCCCAGCACACCCTGCGCGAGCTGGTGGACGTGCTCATCGCCCGTGGCACCCACGTCGACTACGCGATCCACCCGGTCGCGGGCCGGATGCCCGGGCACATGAACGTGTTGCTCGCCGAGGCCCAGGTGCCCTACGAGCAGCTGATCGAGATGGACGAGATCAACTCGGAGTTCAAGCAGACCGACGTGGTGCTGGTCGTCGGAGCCAACGACGTGGTCAACCCCGCGGCACGGACGACGCCGAGCGCCCCGATCTACGGCATGCCGATCCTCAACGCCGACGAGGCGAAGCAGGTCGTGTTCCTCAAGCGGTCGATGCGCCCCGGCTTCGCCGGCATCGAGAACGAGCTGCTGTTCGAGCCCAGCACGACGCTGCTCTTCGGCGACGCCAAGGAGACCCTCGGCAAGGTCCTCGCGGCGGTCAAGGCCCTCTAGCCGGACCGGCGTCGACCATCGGTGAGGTCAGTGGACGACGCCGTACAACCGGTCACCGGCGTCGCCGAGCCCGGGCACGATGTAGCCCTTCTCGTTGAGCCGCTCGTCCATGGCGGCGGTGACGATCGTGACCGGGACGTCCAGCCCTTCGAGCTCCTGCTCCAGCCGGGCGCACCCCTCCGGCGCCGCCAGCAGGCAGATCGCGGTGATGTGATCCGCGCCGCGCTCGGTGAGGAACTTGATCGCCGCGGCCAGCGTGCCGCCGGTGGCGAGCATCGGGTCCAGGACGTAGCACTGGCGACCGGACAGGTCGTCCGGCAACCGCTCGGCGTACGTCGATGCCTGCAGCGTCTCCTCGTTGCGCACCATGCCCAGGAAGCCGACCTCGGCCGTCGGGAGGAGCCGCATCATGCCGTCGAGCATGCCGAGGCCGGCGCGCAGGATCGGCACGACCATGGGCTTGGGGCTGGCCAGCTTCACGCCGGTTGCCGGCGAGACGGGCGTGACGATGTCGCACTTCTCGACGCGCACGTCGCGGGTGGCCTCGTAGGCGAGCAGCGTGACGAGCTCGTCGGCAAGGCTGCGGAACGTCGGGGAGTCCGTGTTCTCGTCCCGCAGGGCCGTGAGCTTGTGGGCGACCAGCGGATGGTCCACGACGTGGGTGCGCATGGGCAGACCCTAGATGAACAAGCTGAGGGGGGCGCAGCGTGCGACCCTCTCGGCCTGTTCAGCCGTTGCCTGCCGCCTGCCTGACCGAGACGGGCCGGAGGCCTGATAGGGCTTGGCCCTGGGGCCCCTCGTCTGCCACTCTTGTGACGAATTGCTGTGCCCGTAGGGGAACGGTCGTCTGCCAGGGAAACGGAGGAGCGACATGGCCGAGCTGATCGACGGAGTCGACTTCGCCCTGGCTGCCTACCGCGAGGAAGGCGTCTGGGACGTGCAGGAGCTCACCCACGACCACCTCGTCGACATCGATGGCCTCTCGCACGCCCTGCGACGCTTTCCCGGAGACGGCGGCGCCGTCGGCCTGGTCGCCATGGATGAGGACTTCTTCCTGATCGTGCGCGTGGCCGGGGCGTCCACCCGGGTGCTGCTCTCCGACGTCACCGCCGCCGACGAGTGGGAGCTCGCCCGCTCGGCCGTCGACTTCCTCGGCCTCCCGCAGCCCGAGGAGGAGGACGACCAGGTACCGGCCGGTGACCTCGACCTGCTCGGCGACATGGGCATGCACGCCATGGACATGGGCGTGCTTCTCGACGACTTCGACCTCTACCCCGACGAGATGCTCTCCGACGTGGCCCGCCGCCTCGGCTTCGGCAAGCTCTTCGACGACGCCGTCGGTCTCACCTCGGCCTGAGGATGCCCGCCGACCCGTGGCGCGAGCCGATGCTCGCTGCCCTCGACGAGGCCCGCGCTGCCCTCGCGACCGGCGACGTCCCGATCGGTGCGGTCGTGCTCGATCCCGCCGGCGCGGTCATCGGCCGCGGCCGCAACGTCCGGGAGGCCCAGTCGGACCCCACCGGCCATGCCGAGGTGGTCGCGCTGCGTGCGGCCGCCCACGGTCGCGGAGAGTGGAGACTCGAGGGCTGCACGCTGGTCGTCACCCTGGAGCCCTGCACGATGTGCGCGGGGGCCGCCGTCCTGAGCCGGGTCGCCCGTATCGTCTTCGGCGCGTACGACGAGAGGGCCGGCGCCGTGGGCAGCCTGTGGGACGTGGTGCGCGACCGCCGTCTCAACCACCGACCGGAGGTCATCTCCGGTGTCCTGGCCACGGAGTCGTCCGCACTGCTCGACGGGTTCTTCCGCGACCAGCGCGCCTGAGGGCGGCGGGAGTCAGTTCAGGGTGGAGCGACGGGCCACCAGCTCGGGCGTGAAAATGACCTGTCGGTGCTCATGGTCCGGGTTCGAGGCCTCGTCCAGCAGCAGCTCGGCAGCCCTCCGACCGAGCTCCCGGCGCGGCTGGCGCACCGAGGTCAGGGGGACGGCTGCGGCTCCCGCGAAGTCGATGTCATCGAAGCCGACGATGGCCAGGTCGTCGGGGACCGTGCGCCCGGACAGGCTCATCTGTTGTAGAAGCCCCAGTGCGACCAGGTCGTTGGCGCAGAACGCGGCGGTGGGACGTCGCTTGGCTGGGATGCCGATCAGGCGCTCGCCGGCCTCGCGTCCGTCGGCGAATCCCAGTCCGTCCGTGCCGATGTGGAGCAGGGCGTCCTCCGCCAGGCCCGACTCGCGGCAGGCCAGCAGGGCACCCTCATGGCGCTCGCGGACCTGACCCAGGCTCGGCGGCCCCCCGATGTAGGCGATCCGGGTGTGGCCGCGGTCGATCAGATGTTCCACGGCCAGGCGCCCACCCGCGACGTCATCCGCGGCGGCCGAGCAGAAGCGCTTGTCGTCTCGAGTGCGGTCGACGATGACGACCGGTGTGTGCTTCACGATCTCCTCGAGGAGGGGGGAGTGCGGATCGACCGGGGTGACCAGGATTCCCTGGACCCGCTGCTGGCTCAGGTGGGTCAGGTAGGCAGCCTCGCGGCCGGCGTCGTTGGCGCTGTTGCAGAGGAAGAGGGCGAGCTCGTGCTCGGCGGCAGCGGAGTCGATGCCCTGCGCCACGTCGGTGAAGAACGGGTTGGCCACGTCGAGCATCACGTAGGCCAACAGCCTGCTCTGCCCGGCGCGCAGTTGGCGTGCCGACTCGTTACGGACGAACCCGAGGCGGGCCATGGCCTTCTCGACCCTGAGTCGCGTCGCGTCGCTCACGCGTTCGGGTCGGTTCAGGACGTTGGACACCGTCCCCAGCGAGACGCCCGCCTCGGCGGCGACGTCGACGACGGACGCACTTCGCGCGCCTCCTGCCATCGTCGCTCTCCTCTGGTTGAAACGATCGAAGCGAAGCCTACTGCCGACCGACTCGCGCGGCGGAGGAAGGAAACTTTCCACTTCTCCCACCGAAGTGCTTGACGAATGTGACGGCAGTCACCTACGTTACGCGTGTCAGTGAAACCTTTCAATAAGGCGGCCCGGATGCAGGAGTCCAGCAGCTTCGTTCTGGAGCTCCGCGACGTGCGCAAGTCCTTCGGCGCGGTCACCGCGTTGCGCAGCGGCAGCCTGGCCGTGACGGCCGGATCGATCCACGCCCTCGTCGGGGAGAACGGCGCCGGCAAGTCTACCCTCGTGAAGATCGTGGCCGGCGTCCATCGGCTCGACTCAGGGATCTTCCGCTTCCAGGGCGAGGACGTCGAGTTCGCGTCGACGGCCGAGTCCAAGGCGGCGGGGATCGCGGTCATCTACCAGGAGCCCACCCTGTTCCCGGACCTCTCGGTCACCGAGAACATCTTCATGGGCCGGCAGCCGCTCGATGGCCTCCGTCGCATTGACCGCGCCGCGATGCACGACGAAGCGGCCGCACTGTTCCGGCGGCTCGGCGTCGCCATCGACCCCCGTCGTCCCGCGCTCGGCCTCTCCATCGCCGACCAGCAGATCATCGAGATCGCCAAGGCGATCTCCCTGGACGCGAGCCTGCTCGTCATGGATGAGCCGACGGCCGCCCTCAGTGGGGTCGAGGTCGACCGGCTGTTCGCGGTGGCGCGCAGCCTGCGTGACGAGGGCCGGGCCCTGGTCTTCATCTCGCACCGCTTCGACGAGGTCTTCGCGCTGTGCGACACGGTCACGGTCATGCGGGACGGCGACTACATCGCCACCAACGACATCGCGAGGACGTCGGTGCCCGAGATGGTGTCGATGATGGTCGGCCG
>JAOPXC010000073.1 GCA_025965335.1 Nocardioides sp.
ACCCGCTACTACCAGGTCCTCAACGCCCTCATCGACCGGCCGGATGCCCTCGAGGCCGACCCGCTGCTGGTCCGCCGCCTGCGCCGGCTCCGTGCCGAGCGGCAGCGCCAGCGCTCGGCCCGCCGCCTCGGCTTCGAGGTCTGAGCCATGCCCGTTCGTGGGCACGGTCGCAACCAGCGCGGGGTCGTCGCCCCGTCCCCGGTGGTGATGCTCAGCGTCGTCGCCGTGGCCATGGCCGGTATCGCGTTCGTCGCCACCCGCGGGCAGGCGCCCACCGAGCGCGAGATCACGTCGGTCTCCCGCAGCCAGCCGACACCTACCGCGACCGCGACCGCGAAACCGAAAGTCAAGCACCACCCGAAGCCGATCGAGCCGGCGGTCCGGCGCGGCCAGGTCTACGTCGAGGTCTACAACAACTCCGGTGTCACCGGGCTCGCCGGCCAGGTGGCCACGACCGCCACCGGGATCGGCTGGCAGATCGTCGGCACCGACAACTGGTACGGCGGCAACATCCCGTCCAACACCGTCTACTACCCGCCGCGGCTCAAGGCCGCCGCCAAGGTCCTGGGCCTGGACCTCGGCATCCAGCGGGTGGTCCCCGCGGTCGACCCGATGCGCCTCGACCGGCTCACGATCATCCTCACCGGCGGGCTTTCCTGACCGTTCGGTCGCGCTTGGCCTGAACGCGCCGGACCTCGCGCACCCCAGCCGTGGTTGGGTTGTGTCATGGAGTTCACCTCTGCTGAGGGCGAGCGCAAGTACGCCGCGCTGGTGCGGGCCGCGGCGGAGGCCGTGGTCGGCCTGGACTTCGACGGCACCCTCTCGCCGATCGTGGACGACCCCGCGGCGGCCCGCATCCACCCCGAAGCCAGTGCCGTCCTGGTCGAGCTGGCCGCGCAGGTCAACGCGATCGCGGTCGTCACCGGCCGGCCCGCCCGCCAGGCGCTCGACCTCGGCGGCCTGGAGGAGGTCGGCAGGGCGATCGGGGACGCCGGCAAGGAGCTCTACCTGTTCGGTCAGTACGGCAACGAGCGCTGGAGCTCGAGCAACCGGCGGGTGATCTCCCCGCGTCCACCGCACGGGTTGGCGACCTTCGAGCGGGATCTGCCCCGCACCCTGCGGCTGGCCGGCGCCGCGGACGCGTTCGTCGAGGAGAAGGGTCTGGCCGTCGCCGTGCACACCCGTCGGCTCGAGGACCCGGAGGCGGCCTTCGAGCGGTTGCTGCCGGCGGTCCGCGCGCTCGCGGCGCACCACGACCTGATCGTGGAGCCCGGGCGCAACGTCATCGAGATCCGTTCGGCGGGCATGCACAAGGGGCGGGCCGTCCAGACCCTGGCCGCCGAGCTGCACGCCGGGGCGTTCATGTTCGCCGGCGACGACCTCGGTGACCTCGAGGCGTTCGACGCGGTCCGCGCCCTCGAACGGGCCGGGATGCCCACGCTGCTCGTCTGCTCGGCGTCCGCCGAGGAGAGCGCCCTCCTCGACCTCGCCGACGTGGTCGTCAAGGGCCCCGAGGGCGTCCTCGACCTGCTCCGCCAGCTCACCGAGGACGCCCGCGACCTCCGCGCCTGAGGCCAGCTTTCGAGATAGTCCGTGACGGAACTGCTGCATTTCGGCTCCCGCCACGACAGTTTCGTCACGGACTATCCGCAGATCCCCTGTTCGCCCACGACGAACAGGGCCGAGCAACGGAACAGGACGCCCCACCCAGGAGTTGAGTCGAGAACACTCAGGTCTTTGGAAAGGTGGGGCAAATATGTCCGCCACGCGTCTCCCTGTTCTCTTCGTCTCGGATCTGGTCGTGCTCCCGGGGATGGTTGTCCCCCTCGAGCTCGACGAGTCCTCCCGGGCCGCGATCGACGCGGCCCGCAGCAGCAGCGACGGCAAGCTCCTCGTCGCCCCCCGGCTCGAGGACCGCTACGCGTCGTACGGCGTGGTCGCCACGATCGAGCGCGTCGGCCGGTTCAGCGGGGGTGCGGCCGCGGCCGTCCTCCAGGCCGGGCAGCGCGCCCGGATCGGCAGCGGCGTCACCGGCCCCGGGGCCGCGCTCTGGGTCGAGGTCGAGCCCGTCGAGGAAGAGGTCAGCGACCACGCCCGCGAGCTCGCCGAGGAGTACAAGCGACTGGTGGTCGCCGTGCTCCAGCGCCGCGAGGCCTGGCAGGTCATCGACTCGGTGCACCGGCTGACCGACCCCAGCGCCATCGCCGACGCCGCCGGCTACGCGCCGTACCTCTCGAACGACCGCAAGCGGGAGCTACTCGAGACCCCGGACGTCGAGAAGCGGCTCGAGACCGTCATCGCCTGGACCCGCGAGCACCTGGCCGAGATCGACGTCGCCGACAAGATCGGCGAGGACGTCCGCGAGGGCATGGAGAAGAGCCAGCGCGAGTTCCTGCTGCGCCAGCAGCTCGCCGCCATCCGCAAGGAGCTGGGCGAGGGCGAGCCGGACGGCGCGGACGACTACCGCAGCCGGGTCGCGGCCGCCGAGGTCCCGGACGCCGTGCGAGAGGCGCTGCTGCGCGAGGTCGACAAGCTCGAGCGCTCCAGCGACCAGAGCCCGGAGACGGCCTGGATCCGTACCTGGCTCGACACCGTCCTCGAGCTGCCCTGGAGTGTCACCACCGACGATGTCTCCGACGTCGCTGCCGCGCGGGCGGTGCTCGACGCCGACCACCACGGCCTCGAGGAGGTCAAGGAGCGGATCGTGGAGTACCTCGCGGTCCGCGCCCGGCGCGCCGACCGCGGCCTGCAGGTCATCGGCGGACGGGGCTCCGGCGCCGTCATCCTGCTCGCCGGTCCTCCCGGCGTGGGCAAGACGTCGCTCGGCGAGAGCGTGGCGCGGGCGCTGGGCCGCAACTTCGTCCGGGTCTCGCTGGGTGGCGTGCGCGACGAGGCCGAGATCCGCGGACACCGCCGGACGTACGTCGGTGCGCTGCCGGGCCGGATCGTGCGCGCGATCAAGGAGTCCGGGTCGATGAACCCGGTCGTCCTGCTGGACGAGGTCGACAAGATCGGCGCCGACTACCGCGGTGACCCGGCGGCGGCCCTGCTCGAGGTGCTCGACCCCGCGCAGAACCACACGTTCCGCGACCACTACCTGGAGCTCGACCTGGACCTGTCAGACGTGCTGTTCATCGCGACCGCGAACGTCGTCGAGCAGATCCCGTCGGCGCTGCTGGACCGGATGGAGCTGGTCACCCTCGACGGCTACACCGAGGACGACAAGGTCGCCATCGCCCGGGACTTCCTGCTGCCCCGGCAGCTGGAGCGGGCCGCGCTCACCCCGGACGAGGTCACGGTCACCGACGCGGCGCTGCGCGAGCTCGCCGCCGACTACACCCGCGAGGCGGGCGTGCGGCAGATTGAGCGGCTGATCGCCAAGACGCTGCGCAAGGCGGCGACCCGGATCGCGACCGGACAGGTCGAGTCCCTCGTCGTCGACGAGCCCGACCTCAAGGGCCTGATCGGCCGTCCGCGGTTCACGCCCGAGGCGCACGAGCGGACCTCGGTCCCGGGTGTGGCCACGGGTCTCGCGGTCACGGGGCTGGGCGGCGACGTCCTGTTCATCGAGG
>JAOPXC010000088.1 GCA_025965335.1 Nocardioides sp.
GCCTGCCGAACTCAGCGGGCGGTGAGCACGATCGGCTCGCCCTCGGTCACGGCGATGGTGTGCTCCATGTGGGCGCCCCGCGAGCCGTCCTGGCTGCGCAGCGTCCAGCCGTCGGCGTCGGTGAAGATCTGGTCGGTCGTGTGCAGGAACCACGGCTCGATCGCGATCACCAGTCCCGGCTTGAGCTTGAAGCCCCGGCCCGGCCTCCCGTCGTTGGGGATGTGCGGGTCGCCGTGCATGGTGCGGCCCACGCCGTGCCCACCGAACTGGGTGTTGATCTTCAGGCCGGCCGCGCGGCCGACCTCCGCGATCGCGTGCGAGATGTCGCCGACCCGGTTGTCGGCCCGGGCCGCCCCGATCCCGGCGGCCAGCGCCCGACCGGTGACCTCGATGAGCTCGAGATCCTCGGGTCGCGGGGTCCCGACCACGAGGCTCAGCGCCGAGTCGGAGACCCAGCCGTCGACGCTGGCGGCGAAGTCGACGCTGAGGAGATCGCCGTCGCGCAGCACGTAGTCGCGGGGGAGGCCGTGCAGGACGGCGTCGTTCACCGAGGTGCACAGCACCTTCCCGAAGGGCGAGGCGCCGAACGACGGGTGGTAGTCGATGTAGCAGGACTCCGCCCCCCGCTCGCGGATCATCCGGTGGGCGAGCGCGTCCAGCTCGAGCAGGTTCACGCCCACGTCGGCGGCCTGCGACAGCGCGGTGATCACCTCGGCGACGAAACGACCCGCGGGCCGCATCTGCTCGACCTGCGTGGGGGTCCGTAGCTCGATCATGACTGGAGCCTATGAGGTCGCTCCGCCGAGGGCAGAACCGCCCACAGCGGAATCACTTGGGAGCCCGGCGTGCTCAGCGCCATCCTCGAAGCATGACCCAGACCGCACCCGAACGCCCGACCGGATCCCTCGACGACCAGCTCACCGCCCGGCTCATGCACCAGCGGATCATCGTGCTCGGCCAGCAGGTCGACGACTCGATCGCGAACCGGCTCTGTGCCGAGCTGCTGCTGCTGTCCGCGGAGGACCCCCACCGGGACATCAGCCTCTACATCAACTCCCCGGGCGGCTCGGTCTCCGCCGGGCTCGCGATCTACGACACCATGCGGCTGATCCCCAACGACGTGAGCACCCTGGCCATGGGGCTGGCCGCGAGCATGGGTCAGTTCCTGCTCTCCGCCGGTACGCCGGGCAAGCGCTTCGCCCTGCCGCACAGCCGGGTGCTCCTGCATCAGGGATCGGCCGGGATCGGCGGGACCGCGATCGACATCGAGATCCAGGCCGAGAACCTCGAGCACACCAAGGACGTGATGATGCGCCTGACCGCGGAGCACACCGGTCAACCGGTCGAGAAGGTCGAGCGCGACGCCCTGCGCGACCGGTGGTTCACCGCCGAGGAGGCCCGCGACTACGGCTTCGTGGACCAGATCCTCACCGACGTCACCGCGGTGACGCCGGCGCGGGGCCCCGTCTCGTTCGGGCTCCGGTGAGATGAGCACGTACACGATTCCCAGCGTCGTCGAGAAGACCCTGCGCGGGGAACGGGTCGTCGACATCTACAGCCGCCTGCTGACCGACCGGATCGTCTACATCGGCACCGAGATCGACGACGGGGTGGCCAACGTGGTGATCGCGCAGCTGCTCCACCTCGAGTCGGAGGACCCCGAGGGTCCGATCAACCTCTACCTGAACTCACCGGGCGGATCCGTGACGGCGATGCTCGCGGTCTACGACACCATGCAGTTCGTGCGTGCGCCGGTGGGTACGACGTGCATCGGCCAGGCCGGTTCGTCGGCCGCCGTCCTGCTGGCGGCCGGGGGAGCGGGACGCCGGATGGTCCTCCCGCACTCCCGCGTGGTGCTGCACCAGCCCTCGGGTGGCGGGCAGGGCGCGTTGCCAGACCTCGCCCTCCAGGCCAAGGAGATCGTGCGCCTGCGCGCCGAGATGGAGCGGATCCTGGCCCGGCACACCGGTCAGGCGGTCGAGCGGCTGCGGGAGGACACCGACCGCGACCTGATCCTGACCGCGGCAGAGGCGGTCGCGTACGGCATCGCGGACGGGATTCTGGACAGCCGGAAGGCGACCGTCCCCTTGACATGAAGTTGACTTTAACTTTCATGCTGGTGTCGAGCGGTGGAGGTCCACCGCCTGACCCAGGGAGCCCGACATGCCTGACCGCCAGCCCGTTGCCGTGATCACCGGAGCGTCCCAGGGACTCGGCCTGGCCCTGGCCCGTGAGCTCGCGGGTCGCGGCTGGAGCCTGGTGCTCGACGCTCGGGGCGCCGAGCGACTCGACAGGGCCGCTGCCACGCTGCCGGGAGGTCCGCATCGCGTGGTCGCGGGGGACGTGACCGAGCCGGCCCACCGTCGCGACGTCGTCGATGCGGCCGCCGCGCTGGGCGGAGCGGACGCACTGGTCAACAACGCCAGCACCCTGGGCGCCAGCCCGTTGCCGGCGCTCGCGGACCTCGGCACCGCGACGTACCTGCGTGTTCTCGAGGTCAACCTGGTCGCCCCCGTGGTCCTGGCCGCCGCGCTGGCCGGCCAGCTGCGGAGGCGCTCGGGTCGGGTCCTGAACGTGACGTCGGATGCCGGGGTCGAGGCGTATCCGACGTGGGGTGGCTACGGCTCGTCGAAGGCGGGGCTCGACCACGCGTCGCGGGTGCTGGCGGCCGAGGAGCCGTCGTTGCGGGTGTACGCCGTGGACCCGGGTGACATGCGGACCCGGATGCACCAGGACGCGTTCCCCGGGGAGGACATCTCCGACCGGCCGGACCCCGAG
Organism: Nocardioides sp.; assembly: GCA_025965335.1. Lineage (GTDB taxonomy): Bacteria > Actinomycetota > Actinomycetes > Propionibacteriales > Nocardioidaceae > Nocardioides. The sequence goes on from JAOPXC010000088.1 coordinate 2,779, forward strand.
CACGCCGTCCCGGGCCTGCTGCGGCTCCTGACCGAGGACCTGCCCAGCGGCCGCTACCGCGCCGCGGACGTGCAGTCCGGGTGGGCGGCCCCGGGGGTGTCCGCGTGAGCACGGCCGCGCCCGAACCGAGGTTCCGGCGGCCGGCCGGCAGCGCGGCGACCGGCCCGCCCGAGGCGCGTGGCCTCGCGCGCGACGAGGTGCGGCTGGCGATCGTCACCCCGGACCGCACGGAGCACCAGCAGGTGCGCGACCTGGCCCGGTGGCTGGCCCCCGGCGACATCTTGGTCGTCAACACCAGCGCCACGCTGCCCTCGGCGGTCGATGTGGAGCGTCGCGGCCGCCGCTGGGGTCTGCACGTCTCGGCCGAGCTCGACGACGGGGCGTGGGTGGTCGAGCTCCGCAGCCCCGACGGGCTGGGTCCGGGGATGCCCGAGGCCGGGGAGATCCTGCGCCTGCCGGGTGGGATCCGCCTGCGGGTGGACGCGCCGAGTCCGCCCGGCCAGTCACGTCTGTGGCGGGGCGTGGCACTCCCGGCCGCGGACCGGGTCGAGTACCTGATCGAGCACGGCCGCCCGATCCGGTATGGCTACCTGGACGGCGAGTGGCCGCTCAGCGACCTCCAGAACGTGTACGCGGCGGTCCCGGGGAGCGCGGAGATGCCGAGCGCCGGCCGTCCGCTCTCGCCGGAGGTCCTGGTGGAGCTGCTGGCCAAGGGCGTGGTGGTGGCGCCTGTCGTCCTGCACACGGGCGTGGCCAGCCAGGAGGGGCAGGAGCCGCCGCAGCCGGAATGGTTCTCGGTGCGGGACACGACGGCCCGGCTGGTCGAGCTCGTGCGCACCCACGGCGGACGCGTGGTGGCAGTCGGCACGACGGTGACCCGCGCCCTGGAGTCAGCCGTGCACCCCGCCACCGGGCAGGTCATGGCCCGGACCGGCTGGACCTCGCTGGTGCTCGGCGCCCGGCACCCGGCACGCGTGGTCTCCGGACTGCTCACGGGACTGCACGAGCCCGAGGCCAGCCACCTCGACCTGCTCGAGGCGGTGGCCGGCCGTGCCCTGGTCGACCGCGCCTATGCGGACATCACGGCCGGGTCGTCGCCGCACTACCTCTGGCACGAGTTCGGTGACTCGATGCTCCTGCTGCCCTGACGTCCTGTCCCCGGTGCCTGCCACGCTGCTGCGGTGACCCCATGGACGATCACGGTGGACTGCGCGGACCCTCGGCGGCGGGCGGCGTTCTGGGCGCTCGCCCTCGGGCACCTCGAGGCGCCACCACCGACCGGGGAGGAGTGGGCGGACGCCGGGCTCGACCATGTGGTCGGGCAGGACCCGGAGGGCAACGAGTTCTGCGTGGTGTGAGTCAGGCGGCGAGGGCGAGCGGACCGGCGGGCGCCGACGTCGCGTGCAGGGTGCGGGAGACGCGGACCGTCAGGTCGACGAGGCGCAGACCCAGCGCTCCCGCGACCGCGCCGAGCACCTCGGAGCTGGGCTCCTTGCGGCCGCGCTCGACCTCGGAGAGGTACTGCGTCGACACCCCGGCGGTGCCTGCGACATCCGTGAGCGTGCGCCCGGCCCGGTGCCGCTCCTCGCGCAGCTCGCGCCCCACGGCCTCCCGCCAGAGCGGCTCCGGTGCCGGCCGTCCGGAGCGGACCGGCCACGGAAACGCAATGATCTCTGCCATGCGCCGAGGCTAGGGCAACCGCGGTTCCCCGTCCGCGGTGTTCGCGAACGGCGAACGGTCAGTTCGTGGGCTTCTCGGACCCCACGACCCACATCGCGAAGAACTGCGACCCGCCGCCGTACGCGTGCCCGAGGGCGCGTCGTACGCCGTCGACCTGGTGCTCGCCGGCCTGACCGCGCACCTGGAGCGACGCCTCGGCGAAGCGCAGCATCCCGGACGCACCGATCGGGTTCGACGACAGCACGCCGCCCGAGCAGTTGACCGGCAGGATGCCGTCCATCGCGGTGCCGCCGGACTCGGTGAGCTTCCAGCCGTCGCCCTCGGGGGTGAAGCCGAGGTTCTCCAGCCACATCGGCTCGAACCACGAGAACGGCACGTAGATCTCCGCGGCGTCGATCTCCTCGAGGGGATTGGTGATCCCGGCCTGCTTCCAGAGCGCGGCCGCGGCGTCGCGGCCCGCCTGCGGGTTGACCTGGTCACGCTCCGAGGCCGAGGTGGCCTCCGAGCGCATCACGGTGCCGTGGACCCACGCGGGGTTGGGCGATGCCTTCGCGGTGTCCTCGTCGACGATCACCAGGGCGCAGGCGCCGTCCGAGGACGGGCAGGTCTCGTCGTAGCGGATGGGGTCCCACAGCATCTGGGACGCCAGCACCGACTCGACGGTCGTGTCCTTGTTGTGCAGGTGCGCGTACGGGTTCTTCAGCGCGTTCTGACGGTCCTTCGCGGCCACGATGGCGCCCACGTGCGTGGGGGCCCCGGACCGGCGGATGTAGGAGCGGACGTGCGGGGCGAAGTAGCCGCCCGCACCCGCGTGCACCGGCATGTTGAACGGCAGCGGCACCGAGAGCGCCCACATCGCGTTGGACTCCGACTGCTTCTCGAACGCCACCGTGAGCACCCTCTTGTGCAC
>JAOPXC010000093.1 GCA_025965335.1 Nocardioides sp.
ACGAGTCGTTCGCCGAGTGGGCCTGCTACCACGCGGCCGTGCAGGTGACCGAGTTCGACGAGGCCTGGACCGGCTTCACCAACGCCCGCAAGAACTGGGCCTACCGCCAGGACCAGCTGCCCAGCACCCACCCGATCGCGGCCGACAACTACGACCTGCAGGCCGTCGAGGTGAACTTCGACGGGATCACGTACGCCAAGGGCGCGTCGGTGCTCAAGCAGCTCGTCGCCTGGGTGGGCCTGGAGAACTTCCTCGAGGGCATCCAGGGCTACTTCAAGGACTTCGAGTACTCCAACTCCGAGTTCACGGACCTGCTCGCCGCGCTCGAGAAGTCCTCGGGCCGTGAGCTCGAGTCCTGGGCGCAGGAGTGGCTGCAGACGTCGGGCGTCAACACGCTCTCCCCGCAGTTCGAGCTCGACGCCGAGGGCAGCTTCACGTCGTTCGCCGTCCGCCAGACCGCGACCGAGGAGCACCCGACGCTGCGCCGCCACCGCCTCGGCATCGGCCTGTACGACGCGCTCGACGGCCGCCTGGTCCGCCGTACCTCCCTCGAGACCGACGTCGATGGCGCCCTCACCGAGGTCGCCGAGCTCGTCGGCCAGAGGCAGCCCGACCTGCTGCTGCTGAACGAGGGCGATCTCGCCTACGCCAAGATCCGCCTCGACGGGCGCTCGCTCGAGACGATCGTGGGTGGCATCGCGACCATCGACGACTCGCTGGCTCGCGCCCTCTGCTGGGGTGCGGCCTGGGACATGACCCGTGACGCCGAGATGCGCGCCACCGACTTCGTGGCGCTCGTGCTGTCCGGCATCGGCACCGAGACCGACGCGTTCGGCGTCACCAGGATCCCCGGCTACGCCGCCCTGGCGGTGAACTCCTACAGCGCACCGGAGAACCGGGCCGAGCTGAAGGCGACCTGGGAGCAGGGGCTGCGGGCGCTGCTCGAGAACGCCGAGGCGGGCAGCGACCACCAGCTGTCCTTCGTGAAGGCTTACACCTCGGCCGCGCACAGCGACCGGGCCCTGGCCGACCTCGAGGCGCTGCTCGACGGCAGCCTGAGGTTCGACGGCCTCGCCGTCGACACCGACCTGCGCTGGGTCCTGCTGACCGGACTGGCGAAGGCCGGCCGCGCCGACGAGGCGCGGATCGCGGCCGAGCTCGAGCGCGACAACACGATCTCCGGGCAGGAGCACGCGGCGGCCGCACAGGCCGCCCGGCCCACCCCCGAGGCCAAGGCCGAGGCGTGGGAGATCGCCGTGGAGCGCGACGACGTACCGAACGAGACCCAGCGCAGCGCCGTGCTGGCCTTCATGGTCCACGGACAGGAGGACGTGTTGGCGCCGTACGTCGAGAAGTACCTCACCGTTGCGGACACGATCTGGGAGGAGAAGGGCACCCAGCGGGCGTCCACCGTCCTGGAGTTCATGTTCCCCAAGCCCCTGGCGAGCCAGGAGCTGCTGGAGCGCGTCGACGAGTGGCTGGTGACGTCACCGGCCAACCCGGCCGCCAAGCGCTACGTGCGCGAGGGCCGCTCCGACGTGGCCCGGGCCCTGGCGGCGCAGAAGCGCGACTCCGCCGACTGACCGGTCAGTGCTCGGCGTGCAGCGTCTGCGGTGCCCGGGCGTGCTCGGCGAGCATCTGGATGCCGCGGCGCAGGCCGCCGACGAGGTCCTGCTCGGCGAAGGCGGTCTGCATGTGCAGGGCCGCCAGCTCCACCTGCCGGTCGGTGAGCGTGCGCCGGACGTAGCCGCCGGTGACGATCTCGAGCACGTGGGCGGTGGGGTCGACCATCACCAGGATGCTGCGTGCCGGCGCGACCAGCAGGTTGTGCAGGCGGGTGGCGAAGACACGAGGGTCACCCTCGGCGTTGCCGACGAAGACGGAGAACTCGAAGCGGCAGAGCTGTTCCCCCTTGCGGATCGCATCGTCGAGGGCGTATCGCTCCGCGCTGCTGAACGGGTCACCAGCGGGCACTGGCCCCCCCTGCGTCGGACTCCTCGGAGTCTGGGGCGGCCAGCTCGGCGGTGGCCTTGCGGGGTCCGCCCAGCCACTGGTTCTCGATGGCGGGTGCCCCGGGGGCGATCCGCTCGCCGCGGATCAGCGACGGCAGGTAGACCAGCACGGCGATCCCGACGAACAGCAGGAGGGGGATGCCGCCCAGCACCAGCAGCATGTACACCTTGTCGACGCTGCCGGGCCGGGCCCAGCCCTCCGGCACGTCGGCATGAGCTGGGGTCGCCGCTGCGACGAACCCCGCAGCGGTGACGAGCACGACGGCGGAACGGCGGCCGAGGGTCTGCAGCTTCGTGGTCACAGCCGAAGGATATCGGCAACGGGACGTCACTCGTTTCGCCGGCCGGGGGTCAGGTCCATCACACGGTCAGGCGGGGCGACCCCCCGAGCGTTCGGGGCTCGGTCCGTCGATGTGAATACTGGGGGCCATGTTTGCGCTGGAGACCACCGACCCGTGCGCGGCCGGGCAGCAGATCTGCAAAGCCGCCCTCGACTTGACCGGCAACGACCGCGTGGCCCGGATCGCCGACGTCGTGATCGGCAAGCCGCTGTCGCTCGGCGGACTGCTGATCCTGGGCCTGCTCATCCGCTGGCTGCTCCACAGGTTCGTCGACCGGGTGGTCACGCGGGCCGAGGCGGGCGTGCTTCCCGAGCGGGTCAGCCGACTGTCGATGGGCCATCTCAGGTCGAGTGAGTCGGCCACCGCGCGCGACCTGGTGACCTCCACTCGCCGCGTCCAGCGGGCCAAGACCATGGGCAGCCTCCTGAAGAGCATCATCACCGGCATCCTCGTGGCCGTGTTCGGCACGATGATGCTGAGCGACCTGGGCGTCAACATCGCGCCGATCATCGCCAGCGCCGGCATCATCGGCGTGGCGATCGGCTTCGGCGCCCAGTCGCTGGTCAAGGACTTCCTGTCCGGCGTCTTCATGATCCTGGAGGACCAGTACGGTGTCGGCGACGTCATCGACGTCGGTGAGGCCAACGGCACCGTCGAGGCGGTGAGCCTGCGCGTCACCAGGCTCCGGGACGTCAACGGGACCGTCTGGTACGTCCCCAACGGCGAGATCTTGCGGGTCGGCAACATGAGCCAGAACTGGGCTCGCACCGTGCTCGACGTGACCGTCGCCTACAACGAGGATCTTGCGAAGGTCCGCCGCGTGCTGCAGGAGATTGCCCACGACCTGTGGGTGGACGACGACTTCCGGGGCAAGATCATCGAGGAGCCCGAGGTCTGGGGAGTCGAGGCGCTCAGCGTCGACGGGGTCACCGTCCGGGTCACCCTCAAGACGGCGCCGCTCGAGCAGTGGGCGATCGCCCGCGAGATGCGCGAGCGGATCCTGGCCCGCTTCGCCCACGAGGGCATCACGATCCCGCTGCC
>JAOPXC010000114.1 GCA_025965335.1 Nocardioides sp.
TGGCTCAGCCTTTCTTGGGAGCGAAGATCTTGCCGACGACGCGCGCCAGCAGGTTGAGCACCATCACGAGGACGATGAGGACCAGTGCCGCACCCCATGCTCGCGCGATGCCGGGCGCTTCGCCACCTCCGGTGGCGACACCGGGCTGGGTGAACGAGTAGTAGATGAAGACGGGCAGGGTGGTCATCCGCTCGCCGAACAGGTTGAAGTTGACCGAGTCGGTCTTTCCGGCGATCACCAGCAGCGGTGCCGTCTCCCCGATCACGCGCGCAACGGCGAGCGTGATGCCGGTGATGATCCCGCCGAGCGAGGTGGGGAGCACGACCCGCATGATCGTGCGCCACTTCGGGACGCCCAGGGCGTACGCCGCCTCCCGCAGGTCGTCGGGGACCAGGCGCAGCATCTCCTCGGTGGAGCGCACCACGATCGGGATCATCAGCAGGGACAGGGCGACGGAGCCACCGAAGCCGAAGCGGATCTCGGGGCCGAAGATCAGCACGAACAGGGCCAGGGCGAAGAGTCCTGCCACGATCGAGGGGATGCCGGTCATCACGTCCACAAGGAATGTGATCCAGCGCGCCAACTGCTTGCCCTTGCCGTACTCCACCAGGTAGATCGCGGCGAGCAGGCCCACCGGCACCGAGATCAGCGCGGCGGCGAAGGTGACCAGCAGGGTGCCGATCAGCGCGTGGTAGATGCCGCCTCCCACGCCGTACACGCTGCGCATGTCGAAGGTGAGGAACTGCGCGTCGATCATCGGTGCGCCGTACCTCGCGACCGTCCAGATCAGCCACACCAGGGGGATCAGGGCGATCACGAACGTCGCCCAGACCAGGTAGGTCATCAGGCGGTCCACCGCGGCCCGCCGGTTCTCGACCGCGAGCGACCACAACGGCATGGCAACGAGGAACAACACCGCGGAGACCAGCAGCCAGGGCACCAGACCCCACATGAGCAGCATGGCCGGGAGCCCGGTGACGGCCAGCGCGAGCACGCCGACGAGGCTCGGGGCCCAGCGCGGCAGCCGCGGGTGGGCCAGGGTCATCGGGGAGCGCGGCGGCGGGGCGATGTCGGTGGTCGTCATCGGGCCATCCGCCTCTGGCCGCGGCCCACGACCCAGCGGGCCGCGAAGTTCATCGCGAACGTGAAGGCGAACAGCACCAGGCCGGTCGCGATCAGGACATGCAGCTTGGCCGGGGTGGCCTCCGCGAAGCTCGAGGCGATGTTGGAGGCAATCGTTGCGGGGTTGGTGTTGGAGATCAGGTTCAGGGTCACGACCGGGCTGGCCGACAGCACCATCGCCACCGCCATGGTTTCGCCGAGCGCCCGGCCGAGGCCGAGCATGACCGCGGACACCATGCCGGAGCGGGCGTACGGGAAGACGGAGAGTCGGATCATCTCCCAGCGGGTCGCGCCCAGCGCGAGCGCGGCCTCCTCGTCCAGGCGCGGCGTCTGGGCGAAGACCTCCCGTGAGATGGCGGTGATGATCGGCAGGATCATGATCGCCAGCACGATCCCGGCGGTGAAGACCGTCTTGCCGGTCACCGACGCGGGGCCCGCGAAGAACGGCAGCCAGGAGAGGTGGGTGGCAAGCCACTCGTGGGCAGGCACGAGGTACGGCGCCAGCACCCGCGCACCCCAGAGCCCGAACACGACGGACGGCACGGCCGCCAGCAGGTCGATGACGTAGGCGACGGGCCCCGCGAGCCGGCGCGGGGCGTAGTGCGAGATGAAGAGCGCGATGCCGAAGGCGAACGGCACCGCCAGCACCAGGGCCAGCAGGGCGGCCAGGATCGTGCCGAAGATCAGGGGGGCGACGTACGTCAGGAACGTGTTGTGCGGCGCGTAGTCGGCCGCCGGCTGGGTGAGCCCGGGAATCCCCTCGATGGTGAGAAACAAGAAGACCCCGGCCAGCGCGACCAGGATGGCGAGGCCCGCGGCCTTGGCAGTCCCGGCGAAGATCCGGTCACCGCGACTGCGCGGGGTGGACTCCTGCCGGGGCTCTGCCTCGGTGGTGGTGACTGACACGGTGCTCCTGGTGTCGGGGTCGGGGACTCGTCGGGCCGATTGTGCCCGATGCGGCGGGACGGTTGCCCGGCCCGCCGCATCCTTGCTTCAGGTCGCGGCTACTTGCCCGCGATCTTGTCCACGATGCCGGCGGCCTCTGCCTGGAGGGAGGAGTCCAAGGGAGCGGAACCCGCCTGGGCGGCGGCGGCCTGCTGTCCGTCCGCCGAAACGACGTAGGACAGGTAGCCCTTGACCAGCGCAGCGTCGTTGGCGTCGTCGTAATGCTGACAGGCGATGAGGTACGACGCCAGTAGCAGCGGGTAGGCACCGGGCTCGGTCGTGGTCCGGTCGACCTGGATCGCCATGTCGACGCTCGCTCGGCCCTGCACCCGCGGTGAGATCGCCAGGACCTTGGCGGCGCCCTCAGCAGTCGGCGCGACGTACTCCGAACCGACCTTGATCGACGCGACTCCCAGGCTGCCGACCTGGCTCTCATCGGCGTAGCCGATGGTGCCGTCGCCGGAGCCGACCGCCGCCACGAGGCCGGAGGTGCCCTCGGCGGCCTCGCCGCTGGACTTCGGCCACACGCCGTCGGCGGGATAGCTCCAGGCGCCACCGGCGGCCTGCGAAAGGTAGTCGGTGAAGTTGTTGGTCGTGCCGGAGTCATCCGAGCGGTGGACCGGCGTGATGGTGGTGCTCGGCAGGGTCGCGCCGGCGTTCTCCGCGGCGATCGCCGGGTCGTCCCAGGTGGTGATCTTCCCGTCGAAGATCTTGGCGATGGTGGCGGCCGAGAGCTGAAGGTTGTCGACGCCGGCGACGTTGTAGACGACGGCAATGGGGCTCACGTAGGCCGGGACCTCGATCGGGTCCTCGCCGCCGCAGCGCTTCTTCGCGTTGTTGAGCTCGCCCGCATCGGTGCTCAGCGCCGAGTCGGAGCCCGCGAAGGTGTAGGCCCCGGAGATGAAGTTCTCGCGACCGGTTCCCGAGCCGACCGGGTCGTAGTTGACAGTGACGCCGTCGCCATTGGCGGACTGGAACTGTGCGCGCCACACGCCCTGGGCGGCCTCCTGTGCCGACGACCCGCCACCATTGAGCGTCCCGCTCAGGGTGCTGCCGCTGGGGGTGCTGCCGCTGGTGTCGTTGCCGGCTGCACAGCCGGAGACCGCCACCGTGAGGATCGCGAGGCCGGGCACGATTGCCCGGCGGATGGAAGTGCTGTTCACTTCGTTTCTCCTGATGTCTGGAGGTGATGACACCAGCGAAGTTAGGCAGCCGAGGTGTATGGACTCGGGGCCGTCGGTGAACGAACGGTGAACGAAACCCGGCCAGTCATGGTCATTCAGGCCTAAATGAGACGGCAAACACATGAACAACCCGGGCACCCCGGGTCAAACCCTTGACTCAGGTGACCAAATGCCGTTCCGTTGCGACCATTTTGCCCTTCCGGACCTGGGCGACCACCATCTCGCTGGGTTCGAGCTTGGGATCATCCAGTCCGAGCGCCTTGAAGACCGCCGGGAACACCGGTCGGTGGGTGCACAGCACCGCGGGCCGGCCGGCCCCGACGAGGTCGGCGACGATCTTGTCGACGGCCCGTTCGGTCGCGTCCTCCTCGCTCAGCCGGTCCTCGAGCTCGATTGACCCGCCGATCACGTCGGCGTACGCCGTGACCGTCTCCAGGCAGCGCATGCTGCTGGACGTGACGACCCGGGTGACGCCGTAGGCCGCGAGCACCGGGACCAGCTTCTGGGCCTTGAGCCGGCCGGGCTGGAGCAGCGGACGCAGCCGGTCGTCCTGACGCCAAGCCTTGCGGGACCGGGCCGGGCCGTGCCTCAGTAAGACGATCGGCTGGGTGGGGCGACGCACCGCCTTCGCCTCGTGCAGGGTGTCGAGGTCGTAGGCATAGGTGAGCAGCTCCCTGGCCTTGTCGATCTCGACCCAGCGAACGTCGTCGATCTCGTAGTTGACGAGGTAGCCGCTGACGTCGTCGTCCCCGATCACCCGTCCGGCCCAGTAGTCCACGGTCTTGATGCCCTTGCTGACCGGGTACCGCTGGCTCTCGAGGCGGACGCCCAGGCGTACGGCGAGCCCGGTCTCCTCCGCGACCTCGCGGGCGGCCGCGGCGGTCACGTGCTCGCCCCGCTCGAGCTTGCCCTTGGGGAAGGACCAGTCGTCGTACTTCGGCCGGTGCACGAGGAGGACCTGCTTGCCGGGACGGAACACCACGACGCCCGCGGAGTGCATGTCCCGGGGCTGAGCGACGGCCATACACGTAGTCTCACACCACTTCCACCCGGACAGGAGATGCGGTGCCAAAGAGGCTCACCCTGGTGCTCGGCGCCGTGCTCGTCCTGGTGCTCGTGGCCGGCGGGGTCGTCGGCGGGACCCGCTGGTGGCGCGACTCCCACCGCACCAACCTCCAGCACGCGATGGCGATGGCGCCCCACGACGCCCAGCGTTTCTCGTGGACCGACTGGACCGCCGTACGCGCCGAGCTCGGTGCCGATCTCGGCGACAGCTCGACCTCCGGCGAGGTCACGAAGTTCCTGGACAAGGGGTACGACGCAGACCTCACCTCCACGTCGGCGCTCGTGCAGTCGGCGCCGGTCCTGCAGGTGCAGTACGGCTTCTCCCCCGCGTCGGTGGACTGGGAGCTGTTCAGCCAGGCGGACGGCGGCGCGGTCGTGATGCTGCACATGTCGGAGGGCTACGACTTCGGGCGGCTCGCGGACCGGCTGACCGAGCTCGGCTATGCGTCGCCGTCGAACGCCGCCGGTGTGTGGCGGGGCGGCGAAGACCTGCTCGCCCAGATCGCCGCCGGCACCAACGGCCTCACGCCGGAGCTGAACCACATCGCGCTGGACGTCCAGGACCGCCTGATCTTCACCAGCGACGACGCCGACTACCTCGGCCGGGCGCTGGACGACGCCGCCGCCGGCTCGTCGGTGCCTGGTCTGGACGACGTCGTGGGCGCGTCCGGAGACCCGATGTCCGCGTCGATCTACTCCGGTCCCTACACCTGCGAGAGCCTCGCGATGAGCCAGGCCGACGGGACCGACCAGGCGAAGGCCGACGAGCTGATCGCGGCCGCAGGCAAGGTGAACCCGATGACGGGATTCGCCATGTCGGTGCAGCCGGACCGGCGTGTACGGGTCGCCATGTCGTTCGAGAACCCCGACCAGGCGCGGACCAACGCCGAATCCCGCGCCGTGCTCGCCAGCGGTCCGGCGCCCGGGCAGGGCGGGGTGTTCGCAGACCGCTTCGACCTCGGACCGGTCCAGGCCAACGGCTCGGTCGTGACCATGGATCTCCAGCCGGTCGAGGGTCAGTACGTCCTGTCCGACCTCAGCACGGGTCCGGTGCTGTTCGCGACCTGCTGACCGTCCATGGTCAGCGGAAGCGGCGCAGCCGCAGGCTGTTGCTGACCACGAAGACCGACGAGAGGGCCATCGCCCCGCCGGCGAGCATCGGGTTGAGGAGGCCGGCGGCCGCGAGAGGAAGGGCGGCGAGGTTGTAGGCGAACGCCCAGAACAGGTTGCCCTTGATCGTTGCGAGCGTGCGGCGGGCCAGCCGCACGGCATCGGCGGCCACCCGCAGGTCACCGCGGACGAGCGTGAGGTCACTGGCCTCGATCGCGACATCGGTGCCGGTGCCCATCGCGAGCCCCAGGTCGGCCTGCGCGAGCGCCGCCGCGTCGTTGACGCCGTCGCCCACCATCGCAACCACGCGACCCTGGGCCTGCAGCCGCTTGACCACGTCGACCTTGTCGGCGGGGAGCACCTCCGCGATCACCTCATCGATGCCGACCTCGGCCGCAACAGCACGGGCCGCACGCTCGTTGTCACCCGTGAGCAGCACCGGGCGGAGCCCGAGCTCCCGGAGCTCACGCACGGCCGCTGCCGAGCTCGGCTTGACGGTGTCGCTCACGACCAGGACGCCCCGAGCCCGCCCGTCCCAGCCGACGGCCACCGCCGTGCGGCCCTGCTGCTCGGCGCGCTCGATCGCTGCAACCAACGCGTCGGAGAGGACCAACCCGTGTTCGGCGAGGAGGCGCGGTCGCCCCACCACGACCGATCGCCCCTCGACGGTGCCGCGGACCCCCAGGCCCTCGACGTTGGCGAAGTCCACCACCTCGGGCAGCGCGTCCCCCGTGAGCCCGACGGAGGTTCCCCACGGGTCGGCGATGGCCCGCGCGATCGGATGCTCCGAGCCCGACTCGATCGCGGCGGCCACCCGGCGTACGTCGTCGACCGACTCCCCGTCGGCGGCGACCACGTCGACCAGGGACATCCGCCCGGTGGTCACGGTGCCGGTCTTGTCGAGGACGACCGTGTCGACGCGGCGGGTGGACTCGAGGACCTCCGGCCCGCGGATCAGGATGCCGAGCTGGGCGCCCCGACCGGTGCCGACCATCAGGGCGGTCGGCGTGGCCAGCCCGAGGGCGCAGGGGCAGGCGATGTTCAGCACCGACACGGCAGCCGTGAACGCCGCCGAGGTCGACCCGCCGGCACCGAGCCAGAAGCCGAGCGTGGCGACGGCCAGCGCGATCACCACCGGGACGAAGAACCCCGAGATGCGGTCGGCCAGCCGTTGCGCCTCCGCCTTGCCGTTCTGGGCGTCCTCGACCAGCCGCGCCATCTGGGCGAGCTGGGTGTCGGCGCCGACACGGGTGGCCCGCACCACCAACCGCCCGCCCGCGTTCACGGTCGCGCCGGTGACCGCCGACCCGGGGCCGACCTCGACCGGCACCGGCTCGCCGGTGAGCATCGACGCGTCGACCGCCGACGTACCGCTCTCGACGACGCCGTCCGTGGCGATCTTCTCGCCGGGTCGCACGACGAACGTGTCGCCGACGGCCAGCGCCGATGCCGGCACCAGCCGCTCGACACCGTCACTGAGGACCGCGACCTCCTTGGCACCCAGCGAGAGGAGTGCCTTCAGGGCGGCACCGGCCCGGCGCTTGGACCGCTTCTCGAACCACCGCCCGGCCAGCAGGAACGTGGTCACGCCCGCCGCGGCCTCGAGGTAGATGTTGTCCAGCCCGTCGGTGCGTTCGACGGTGAACCGGAACGCGTGCGTCATGCCGGGCGTGCCCGCCGTCCCCCAGAACAGCGCCACGAGCGACCAACCGAATGCCGCGAGCACCCCCACAGAGACCAGAGTGTCCATCGTCGTGGTGCCGTGGCGCAGGTTCGTCCAGGCGGCCCGGTGGAACGGCCAGGCACCCCCGACGACGACCGGGGCGGCGAGGGTCAGGGACGCCCACTGCCAGTTGGTGAACTGGAACGCGGGCACCATCGCCAGGGCGATCACCGGCACCGTCAGCAGGGCGGACACGACCAGTCGGCGGCGCAGGCCGTCGACCTCGACGTCGGGTTCCCCTCGCTGGTGGGGTTCCCCTCGCTGGGCGTGCTCGTCGAGACCGACCGGCTGGGGCAGCGCGGCGGCATAGCCCGCGGCCCGGACGGTCGCGACCAGGTCGTCGGTGCTGACGGAGCCCGGAAAGCTGACCTTGGCCTTCTCGGTGGCGTAGTTCACGGTGGCACGGACCCCGTCGAGCTTGTTGAGCTTGCGCTCGATCCGGTTGGCGCAGGACGCGCAGGTCATGCCGCTGATCGCGAGCTCGACGTTGGTGCTGTCGTCCGGGGGCGCGTCAGTGCTCATGGCCGGCACCCTCCCCGACGCGGACGGTGAACGCCGCGGTGCGGACGATGCCGTCGTGGCGGAAGTCCAGGAACAGCCGGTACGCACCGGCGCTGGGGACCTCGGCATGGAAGACGATCCCCGGCCCCGGCGCCACCTCGCCCGGCCCGCCGTCCGGGTGCACGTGCAGGTAGGCGAGGTCGCCCGCTCGCAGGGCAACGAGATGTCCGAAGGCGCCCAGGTACGGATCGAGGTCGGTCACCGGCCTGCCGTCCTTGCGCACGGTCAGCGTCAGTTCCGACTCCTCCCCCGCGACCAGATCGCCGTCGAGGGTCACGTCGTAGCCGTCCACGGTGGCGGTCCGGCGGTCCGGGCCCAGGCCGGCGGGCGCGAAGCGCCCCGGCACGAGCAGGTCGCCGCCCAGCACGAGCGGGTCGCCACCGGCGGGCGCGAAGTCGGCGACAACACGCCACGCGCCCGGTGCCAGTTCGACGTCGGTCGACCAGCGGCCGGACTGATCGAGCACCGGGTGCACGTGCTGGAAGCCGTTCAGGTCGCGACCGACGACAATGAGGTGCAGGTCCTTCTCGTGCCGCTCGTCGTACGACGTGACCGGGTGCCCGTCGGGCCCGCTGATGGTGAACGCGACGCTCCGGGTCCCCGCGGACAGCCGCTGATCCTCGAGGACCAGCGTGTAGCCGTCCTGGCTGCTCTGCAGCCCGCCCACCTCGGGCGCCGCGGCCACGCCCATGCCGGCATGACCGCCGGCGTCGCTCGTGTCGTGCCCGGCGGAGCCCATGTCGTGAGGAGTCGCGCCCTCGACGTCCAGGGGTCCGACGACGCGTCCGACACCGAAGGCCAGGGCGAAGAACGCGGCGAGGCCGGCCACGAAGGCGGTCGCGCGGAGCGACGTACTCATGTCAGGCCGTATCCGGCCTCCTCGACCGCGGCGGCGACCGTCGCCCGGTCGAGGGGGCCGGTGCTGGTCACGGTCACTTCGCCGGAGTCGAGGACGACCTGGACGTCCTGAACGCCGTCGATCTCGCCGATCTCCTCGGTGACCGACGAGACGCAGTGCGCGCAGGTCATGCCGGTGACGTGCCAGGTGGTGGTCTCACTCATGACCGCACCAGGCGCGCGATCGCCTCCACGGCCTCGGTCACCTTTTCCCGCGCCTCCGCGTCGCTGGAGCGCGCGGCATCCACGACGCAGTGGTTCATGTGCTCCTCGAGCAGCCCGATCGAGACCGCGTGGAGAGCCTTCGTCATCGCGGAGATCTGGGTGAGGATGTCGATGCAGTACTGCTCCTCCTCGACCATTCGCTGGATGCCGCGGGACTGGCCCTCGATGCGGCGCAGCCGCTTGAGGTAGTCGTCCTTGCGGTGGATGTACCCGTGCTGGTGCTCTGTCATGGCTCGGACCCTACCCCCCTAGGGTATGAATGGCAAGACCGAAAAAACCCGCCGGACCTGCCGGCGGGGTTGACGGTGCTGCGGGAAGGGAGGGCTCAGCTCCCGCGTCGCGGCTGCGGCGGAGCCACGCCGAGGATGCGGTCGATCGCCTCCGCGGACAGATGCCCGTCGGACTCGCTCGCCGCGATGATCAGGTTGGTCGTGAGTTCGACCTCGCCGAGCAGGTCGGCGTCCTCGAGGGTCACGTCGAACTGGTCATGCACCAGGGCCTCCCCCGTAGCAGGGCTGGGACGTCGCGGAATATTCATCAAACTGAGGATGCCCTCCCAGCCTACGGTCAAACCTAGCGCGCCGTCTGAAACATCCGGGTGAGTCGCGCACTACCCCCAGAAGGCAGACGAGGCTCCACCCGAGTGGGTGGAGCCTCGCCGAAGACCTTGTTGGACGAACTGCAGGACAGCGCTGCC
Source organism: Nocardioides sp. (assembly GCA_025965335.1). Lineage (GTDB taxonomy): Bacteria > Actinomycetota > Actinomycetes > Propionibacteriales > Nocardioidaceae > Nocardioides. The sequence goes on from JAOPXC010000114.1 coordinate 9,530, forward strand.
CGGGTCTTATTTTCCGGAGATCAGACCGGGCGAACGTTCTCCGCCTGAGGACCCTTCGGGCCCTGGGTGACGTCGAACTCGACCTTCTGGTTCTCGTCGAGCGACTTGTAGCCGTTCGACTGGATCGCCGAGTAGTGCACGAAGACGTCGTCGCCGCCGTCCTCCTGCGCAATGAAGCCGAAACCCTTCTCGGCGTTGAACCACTTCACGGTGCCTTGAGCCATTGCTCGTTACTCCTATATCGGTGCGATGAGGCCATCACTTCAACGGCCCCGCAGCAGATGCGGTGACACGTCGCTCCGACCCGATGAGTCGCACCCATGAGAAGAAACGCCGTTGGCTCACAAACTCCGCGGGCGTCAGACCTGCTTGAACTTGCACCTGTTGCTGTGAAGACATTACCAAGGGAAGCGCCCAGACAAACTTTCCGGACCGGTATTTCTGTGCCGTGAGCGTGAAGGTTGTGCGACGAGCGCGTGTCCGGGGCGAAAATTGGCTCAGTGCCGGTGCCCGTGGGAGTGGCTCTGGTGGCCGTGGGAGTGGCTCTCGTGGCCACCCCCACCGCTGTGGTGGTCGTTCGAACCCTGGTGGCCACCCCAACTGCTCCGGTGGCCGTTCGAGTGGCCCCGGTGGTCATTCGAACCCTGGTGGCCGTCCGAGTTGCCGTGGTGACCGTCCGAGTTGCCCCGGTGACCGTCCGAGTTGCCGTGGTGACCGTCCGAGTTGCCGTGGTGACCGTCCGAGTCGCCCCGGTGACCGTCCGAGCTGCTCTGGTGACCGTTCGAGTGGCCCCGGTGGCCGCCCGAGTCGCCCCGGTGACC
>JAOPXC010000137.1 GCA_025965335.1 Nocardioides sp.
TTGGCCTTCTCGTAGTTGAACGACACGTCGGTCACGAGGTCGCGGATGATCGGGAACGTCCGCAGCGGGGTGACCGTGATCGTCTCGGTCTCCTCGAAGTCCGAGAGCCGCGTCATGCACAGCAGCCTCGGCTTGCCGTTGATCTCGGCACTGCACGAGCCGCACTTGCCGGCCTTGCAGTTCCACCGGATCGCGAGGTCGCCGGCCTGGGTCGCCTGCACCCGGTGCAGGGCGTCGAGCACCACCTCGCCGGTCTCGACCGACACCGTGTAGTCGCCGAGGTCGCCACCGTCCTGGTCGCCCCGCCAGATGCGCATCTTGAGGTCGTAGCTCATGACTGGGTCCTCACTTGCTCTCGAAGTAGGTCTTGAGCTCGTCCGGCATGACGGGCAGCGGCTGGTGGGCCAGCTCGACACCCGTTGCGGCTGCGTCGAGCCGGACCACGAGGTTCTTGGTGCCCCACACCGGGTCCGGACCGGGGAAGTCGTCGCGGGTGTGTCCGCCTCGGGACTCCTCACGTTCCAGCGCGGCCTTCGCGATGGACTCGGACACGATCAGCATGTTGCGCAGGTCGAGGGCGAGGTGCCAGCCGGGGTTGTACTGGCGGTGGCCCTCGACGACGAGGTTCTTGGCCCGCTCCTTGAGCGCCTCGATGGCCACCAGCGACTCCTCCAGCTCCGGCCCGGTCCGGATGATGCCGACCAGGTCGTTCATCGTCTGCTGCAGGTCCTGCTGGATCGTGTACGGGTTCTCGCTGCCGCCCTCGTGCTCGAACGGCGCCACCGCGGCGGCCTCGGCCGCCGTCACGTCGTCGGCCGCCACGCTCGGCCGGCTTCCGCCGAGCCCCGAGGCGTACGCCGCGGCGCTCTCGCCGGCCCGCCGCCCGAAGACCAGCAGGTCCGAGAGCGAGTTGCCGCCGAGGCGGTTGGACCCGTGCATGCCGCCAGAGCACTCGCCCACGGCGTACAGGCCTTCGACGGCGCTGAGCTCCGTGTCGGCGTCGACCTCGACACCGCCCATGACGTAGTGACAGGTGGGGCCGATCTCCATCGGCTCCTTGGTGATGTCGACGTCCGCCAGCTCCTTGAACTGGTGGTACATCGACGGGAGGCGCCGGCGGATGAACTCGGGGGTGCGCCGCGACGCGATGTCGAGGTAGATGCCGCCGTGGGGTGTGCCGCGGCCGGCCTTGATCTCGGAGTTGATCGCCCGGGCTACCTCGTCACGCGGCAGCAGCTCGGGGGGCCGGCGGTTGTTCTTCTTGTCGTCGTACCACCGGTCGGCCTCCTCGATCGTGTCGGCCGTCTCGGCCTTGAAGAAGTCCGGGATGTAGTCGAACATGAAGCGCTTGCCCTCGGAGTTCTTCAGGACCCCGCCGTCACCGCGCACCGACTCGGTGACCAGGAGCCCCTTGACCGAGGGCGGCCAGACCATCCCCGTCGGGTGGAACTGGACGAACTCCATGTTGATCAGCGAGGCACCGGCGCGCATCGCGAGCGCATGTCCGTCCCCGGTGTACTCCCATGAGTTGCTGGTGACCTTGAAGGACTTGCCGATGCCGCCGGTCGCCAGGATCACGCTGGGGGCCTCGAAGACCACGAAGCGGCCGGTCTCGCGCCAGTAGGCGAAGGCACCGGAGACCTTGTCGCCATCCTTGAGCAACTCGGTGACCGTGCACTCCATGAACACGTCGATGCCGAGCTGCACGGCCCGCTGCTGGAGGGTGCGGATCATCTCCAGGCCGGTGCGGTCGCCGACGTGCGCGAGCCGGGCATACCGGTGGCCACCGAAGTCGCGCTGGGAGATCAGGCCGTCCGGAGTGCGGTCGAACAGGGCACCCCAGTCCTCGAGCTCCATCACCCGCTCGGGCGCCTCCTGGGCATGCAGCTGGGCCATCCGCCAGTTGTTCAGCATCTTCCCGCCACGCATGGTGTCGCGGAAGTGCACCTCCCAGTTGTCCTCCGGGTAGACGTTGCCCATGGAGGCCGCGATGCCGCCCTCGGCCATCACGGTGTGGGCCTTGCCGAGCAGCGACTTGCAGACGATCGCGGTCCGCGCACCGGCGTCGTGCGCCGCGATGGCGGCCCGGAGTCCGGCCCCGCCGGCACCGATCACAACCACGTCGTAGGAATGCTGCTCGATGCGGTGCGTCCCGCCGGACTCCTCGCTGGACATCCGGTTGCCGGTCATCGGGTGCCGGTCATTGGCTTCACTCATGCTCAGAAGAACCTCGGGTCGTCGAAGACGTTGGCCGCGAGCAGGTAGATGTAGAGGTCCACGAGCGCCACGGAGAACAGGGAGTACCACGCGTACTTCGCGTGATGGACGTTCAGCTTGGAGACCCAGGTCCACAGCTTGTAGCGGACCGGGTGCTTGGAGAAGTGCCGGAGCCGCCCGCCGACGGCGTGCCGGCAGGAGTGGCAGGACAGCGTGTAGAGCCAGATCAGGGCGACGTTGATCAGCATCAGCAGGGTGCCGAGGCCCATGTGGCCCCACTCGTGGTCCGCGTTGCGGAAGGCCAGCACCGCGTCGTACGTCAGCACGACACCGACCACGACCGCGGCGTACCAGAAGTAGCGGTGCAGGTTCTGGAGGATCAGCGGGAACCGCGTCTCACCCGAGTACTTCTGGTGCGGTTCGGCGACGGCGCACGCCGGAGGGGACAGCCAGAAGGCTCGGTAGTAGGCCTTCCGGTAGTAGTAGCAGGTCATCCGGAAGCCCAGCGGGAAGATCAGGACGATCAACGCAGCAGAGAGCGGGAACGCCTGGAACGGCCGGCCGAAGTCCGACGCCCCGTCGACGCAGTCGCCGAGGCAGGGCGAGTAGAACGGCGAGAGGTACGGCGAGGCGTAGTAGTCACGGCCGAGGAACGCCCGGAACGTCGCGTAGACGACGAACGCCGAGAACACCACGAACGTCGCCAGCGGGACGAGCCACCACCGATCGGTCCGCAACGTCTTCGCGTCGATCCTGGCTCGGGTCGGTCCACCAACACCTGTGCTGGACGGACCCGACGACTGCACCTTCGCCTGCTGAGCGTCTGTCGACGCCATTGCCACCTCCGCGGTCTGTGATGCGCTGAGTGTGCACACTCGCAGATCGATGTGAAAGGGGGCACACCGAGGGTGTTCATGCCGCGTCCACCCAACTGCGGGCGCCGGTTCGCCTCACCACGGGACCCTGGTGGCATGCGGATCGCGCTCGTGACCGAAACCTTCTATCCCACTGTGGACGGCACCACCACCACGGTCAAGGCCGTCGCCGACCGCCTGATCGACACGGGCCACGAGGTCCGGATCGTCGCGCCCGGACCCGGACTGGCGTCGTACCGAAGCTGCGGTGTCGCCCGGATCCGCCCCCTGGACAAGCCCAGCGGTCAGGTGCGCGACGCCCTCGAGTCCTTCGCGCCGGATGTGGTGCATGTCACGTCGCCACGAACCCTCGGCCGCAAGGCGCTCAAGCACGCGCGGCGGATGGGCCTGCCCACCCTGGTGGTCGAGCAGTCGCCCGTCCTGGACCTCGTCGCCGACTACTGGCGCGCCAAGGTCGCCGACCGCGCCGACCGGGTGGTGGTCACCTCGACCTGGATGGTCGAGCGGCTCGCCGAGATGGGTGTTGCGGCAGATCTGTGGGTGCCGGGAGTCGACACGCTGGCGTTCACGCCGGCCCTTCGCGACCAGTGGCTGCACGGATCCTGGTCGCGGGCCCGCTCCGCCGGCGGGCCGCTCGTCGTGGTGGGCTTCGCGGGCAGCCTGCACAAGCGGCATGGTGTACGCCGCCTCGCCGAGCTCGGCGGGATCCCCGGCATCCGGCCGGTCGTGATCGGCGACGGACCCCAGCGCGACTGGCTCGCCGCGCGCCTGCCCGGCGCGAAGTTCACCGGCACCCTGACGACCGGGGACCTGACCGTGGCCCTGCCGTCGCTGGACCTGCTCGTGCACCCCGGCGAGCACGAGACCTGCTGCCATGTGCTGCGCGCGGCGGCGGCCAGCGGCGTCCCGGTGGTGGCCCCCCGGGCCGGCGGGGCTCCGGACGTGGTGCGGCACCTCGAGACCGGCCTCCTCTACGACGCCGCGGAGGCGGGTGGTCTCCGGGAGGCCGTCGCCTCGATGGCCGCCGACCGGCGCCGGGGACTGCTCGGGGAGCGGGCCCGAGAGCTCGCGGTGGCGCGGGACTGGTCCACCGCAGTGGACGAGCTGGTCGGTTTGGTCGCACCGGTGGCCGGCTGACCGGGTCGTCGCCCAGACCTGACGCCGACCACGTCGGCAACGGGGCATATCTCACACCTCAGCGGCTCATCGGCGGTCCGCATCACGGGTAGCGTGGACCAACGTGTCAACGACGAATCTTGTCAAGGGAGCACGCGCCTCACGCTCTACCATCTCCCTCAAACTTCTCATGGCCGTCAGCGGCCTGATCTTCATCGCGTTCGTGCTCTCGCACATGTACGGCAACCTCAAGGCGTTCAGCGGCCACGACGCGTACAACACGTACGCCGAACACCTGCGCTCCGTGGGTGAGCCCGTGCTGCCACGAGAGGGCCTGCTCTGGCTGATCCGGGCGGCGCTCCTCGGCTCGCTGGTCGTGCACGTCTACTGCGCCGCGGTGCTGTGGCGTCGCGCAGCGAAGGCCCGCACCACGAAGTACGTCATGAAGCGCAACGTCGCCTCGACGTTGTCCTCGCGGATGATGCGGTGGGGCGGGGTCACCCTGCTGCTCTTCATCGTCTGGCACCTGCTCAACTTCACGGTCGGCAAGATCAACGTGGAGGGCGGGGCGACCAACGACCCCTACAACCTTCTGGTCGACTCGTTCGACACCTGGTGGCTGACCGTCATCTACCTGATCGCCATGGTCGCCCTGGGCATGCATCTGCGGCACGGCGTGTGGAGTGCCGCACAGACCCTGGGCCTGACGAACAACGTGGCGGCCCGTCGCAACGCGAACGCGCTGGGCGTCCTCGTAGCGGTGGTCATCGCCGGCGGCTTCTCGCTGGTCCCGATCTTCGTCCTCGCCGGCGTCATCACCAAGTGATGGCCGAGAAAGACACGGTGCCCGACATGACCGATGTGACCGACTTCCCCGAGACCGGGTCGCCCCAGGAGGAGCCGAACGACGCCGCCGGCTACTACGCCGACGGCGATCCGCTCATCGACAAGAAGGCGCCCACCGGTCCAATCGACGAGCGCTGGGAGAACCGCAAGTTCAACGCGCGCCTGGCCGCTCCGGCCAACCGACGCAACCTGTCGGTGATCATCGTCGGCACCGGCCTGGCGGGTGCCTCCGCCGCGGCCACGCTCGGTGAGGCGGGCTACGTCGTGAAGTCCTTCTGCTACCAGGACTCCCCGCGCCGTGCCCACTCGATCGCTGCCCAGGGCGGCATCAACGCGGCCAAGAACTACAAGGGCGATGGCGACTCGGTGCACCGGCTGTTCTATGACACCGTCAAGGGTGGCGACTACCGGTCGCGCGAGTCCAACGTCTACCGGCTCGCCGAGGTCAGCCGGAACATCATCGACCAGTGCGTCGCCCAGGGAGTCCCGTTCGCGCGTGAGTACGGCGGCCTCCTCGACAACCGCTCCTTCGGCGGCGTACAGGTGTCCCGCACGTTCTACGCGCGCGGCCAGACCGGCCAGCAGCTGCTGATCGGCGCCTACCAGGCGATGGAGCGGCAGGTTGCGGCCGGCACCGTGGAGACGTTCACCCGCCACGAGATGCTCGAGCTGGTGATGGTCGACGGCAGGGCCCGCGGCATCATCGCCCGCGACATGGTCACCGGCGAGATCGAGACCCACCTCGCCGACGTCGTGGTCCTCGCCAGCGGCGGCTACGGCAATGTCTACTTCCTGTCGACGAACGCGATGGGCTGCAACGTCACCGCCACCTGGCGCGCGCACCGCAAGGGCGCCTACATGGCCAACCCCTGCTACACGCAGATCCACCCGACCTGCATCCCGGTCTCGGGCGAGCACCAGTCGAAGCTGACCCTGATGTCGGAGTCGCTGCGCAACGACGGTCGGATCTGGGTCCCGAAGAAGCGCGAAGACTGCGACAAGGACCCCCGCGACATCCCCGAGGCGGACCGCGACTACTACCTGGAGCGGATCTACCCGGCGTTCGGCAACCTGGTCCCCCGCGACATCGCCTCCCGCCAGGCCAAGAACGTCTGCGACGAGGGCCGCGGCGTCGGGCCGCTCGTCGGCGACTTCCGGCGCGGCGTCTACCTCGACTTCGCCGAGGCCATCGCGCGGATGGGCAAGGACGCCGTCGAGGAGAAGTACGGCAACCTCTTCGACATGTACGCCCGGATCACCGGCGAGGACCCGTACGAGGTCCCGATGCGGATCTACCCGGCCGTCCACTACGTCATGGGCGGCCTGTGGGTCGACTACGACCTGCAGTCGACCATCCCGGGGCTCTTCGTGACCGGTGAGGCGAACTTCTCCGACCACGGCGCCAACCGCCTCGGCGCCTCCGCACTGATGCAGGGCCTGGGCGACGGCTACTTCGTGCTCCCGAACACCGTCCGCGACTACCTCGCCGACGGCCCGTTCGAGAAGATCGACGAGAACCATCCGGCCGTGGTCGAGGCGCGCAGCGCGGTCGAGCAGCGGATCAACGCGCTGCTGACGATCAACGGCGACCGGTCGGTCGACTCCTTCCATCGCGAGCTCGGCCACATCATGTGGGAGTACTGCGGCATGGAGCGCACGGCCGAGGGCCTCCGCAAGGGGATCGACCTGATCCGTTCGCTGCGCGAGGAGTTCTGGCGCAACGTGAAGGTGCTCGGGTCCGCGGAGAGCCTGAACCAGTCGCTGGAGAAGGCCGGCCGGGTGGCCGACTTCCTCGAGCTCGGCGAGCTCATGTGCGTCGACTCGCTGCACCGGCGCGAGTCCTGCGGCGGCCACTTCCGCGCCGAGTCGCAGACCGAGGACGGGGAGGCGCTGCGCGACGACGAGAACTACTCGTACGTCGCCGCGTGGGAGTTCACCGACGAGGGTGCACTGCCCGTCCTGCACAAGGAACACCTCGTCTACACGGCCATCGAGATGAAGCAGCGGAGCTACAAGTGAAGGTCACCCTCAAGATCTGGCGTCAGCCGGATGCCGCCAGCAAGGGCGCGATGCACACGTACGAGGTCGACGACGTGTCCCCGGACATGTCCTTCCTCGAGATGCTCGACGTCCTCAACGAGCGGCTCAACGCCCAGGGCGAGGAGCCGATCGCGTTCGACTCGGACTGCCGCGAGGGCATCTGCGGCATGTGTGGCCTGATGATCAACGGCCAGGCGCACGGGCCCGAGGTCACGACGACCTGCCAGCTGCACATGCGCTCGTTCAAGGATGGCGACGAGATCACCATCGAGCCGTGGCGCGCCGACGCGTTCCCGGTGGTCAAGGACCTCTGCGTCGACCGCGGCGCGTTCGACCGGATCATCCAGTCCGGCGGCTACATCTCGGTCAACACCGGGGCCGCCCCCGACGCGCACGCCGTCCCGGTGCCGAAGGACAAGGCCGACCGGGCCTTCGACGCCGCCACCTGCATCAGCTGCGGCGCCTGCGTCGCCGCCTGTCCCAACGGGTCGGCGTCGCTGTTCGTCGGCGCGAAGGTCACCCACCTCGGCGAGCTGCCCCAGGGCCAGGCCGAGCGCGACCGCCGCGTCGTCAGCATGATCGGCCAGCACGACCACGAGGGCTTCGGGGGCTGCACGAACATCGGCGAGTGCACCGCGGCCTGCCCCAAGGAGATCCCGCTCGACGTGATCTCCCGGCTCAACTGGGACCTGCACGCCGCCCTGCGCCACGGCAAGTAGCCGACTCGCGCTTGAGGATCTTGAGGCCGAGCCGGCCCAGGACGACGCCGATGGCGAGGTCGACCACGATCAGCAGACTGTGGGCGATCCAGTAGCCCTGGGGGCGGTCCTCACCGGACGCGTGCGCCTGGGCGAGGTTCTTGGCGAACGTCAGCCAGATGACGGCGTTCCACACCGCCACCCCGACCAGCAGCCAGCCGTGCCTGCGTTCGATCTTCATCGCTCCCGCTTCCTGAGTACGGCGACCAGGGCGAGCGCGGCTGCTCCCCCGGCGACAAACGGCGTCACCCACGTCGGGCGCGCTGCCACCCGATCCTCCGACACGCCCGCCAGGGACGGGACGCGGGGGCCCTGGACCCGCGCCGGGGGGTCCGGCACCCGCAGGGCCCGGGCCGCTCGCGTCGTGTGCGCCCAGGACGCGGCGTACAGGCCCACCCGCGAGGAGTAGTTGATCCAGACCAGCAGGATCAGCGTGATCCCGAACACCTGGAAGGCCGGCTGTCCCTTTGTGGCGGAGAGCAGGAACCCGGAGACCTGCTTGAGCGCCTCGAAACCGACGGCTCCCAACAACGCTCCCGACCACAGCGAGCGGGTCGGCGTGGGCGGCGCCGCCAACAGCTTGAAGAGCGCGAAGAAGAGGACCGCGTTCGCCGCCAACCCGAAGACCAGCGAGAGGACCCACAGCAGCCAGGACAGCTCGGATCCGAGCCCGACCCAGTCGAGCACGTCCTGCGAGAACCCGCGGACCAGCCCGGACACGGCGACGGCGACGATCAGCACGAACCCGATCACGACCAGGGTGACGAGGTCGCGAAGCTTGCCGATCAGCAGGCTCGGCTGATCTCGCTTCGGCTCCTCGAAGACGACAACGAGGGCGTCCC
>JAOPXC010000144.1 GCA_025965335.1 Nocardioides sp.
TGACCTTGTTCGCCAAGGTCAGGGGCTCGCTGGTGCTGGGGTGAGTAACGGGACTTGAACCCGCGACATCCGCGACCACAACGCGGCGCTCTACCAGCTGAGCTATACCCACCAGGAGGTCTCGGACGGTGCCGGGACCGGAGTGAAGTGTAGAGGAACTAGGACTCGTCCGCGGAATCGGGCACCGGCTCCGAGAGACCGGTCAGCGACCCCCCGTGGCGGGCGGCGATGATGCGTGCCTGGTCGCTGTCCGGGCCGGGGGAGGGCACGAAGACGGCCTCGCGGTAGTACCGCAGCTCCTCGATGCTCTCCTGGATGTCGGCCAGCGCCCGGTGGTTGCCGCGCTTGGACGGCGCCTGGAAGTACGCCCGCGGGAACCAGCGGCGCGAGAGCTCCTTGATCGAGGAGACGTCCACGATCCGGTAGTGCAGGAACGACTCCAGCGCGGCCATGTCCCGCGCCAGGAAGGCGCGGTCGGTCGCCACGGTGTTCCCGGCCAGCGGCGGCCGGCTGCCGTCGGGGCAGTGCTTCTTGATGTACGTCAGCACGTGCTCCTCGGCCTCGCCCATCGGCATCCCGGAGTCGAGCTCGTCGAGGAGGCCGGACTTCTCGTGCATGGCGCGGACGAAGTCGCCCATCTGGTCCAGGGCCTCGGAGGGTGGCTTGATGATGATGTCGACGCCGTCGCCCAGCACGTTGAGGTCGAAGTCGGTGACCAGGGCGGCGACCTCGATGAGCGCATCGGCGCCGAGGTCGAGCCCGGTCATCTCACAGTCGATCCACACCAGTCGTTCGTTCACGAGGGGTCACCCTACGCCCGGAGCGCAGCGGGCTCTGCGCTCTCAGGAACGGTTCAGCCCTCACACCTAGGGTCTAGGCGTGAAGCCGTGGCTCGCCTTGGTGGCGCGACTCGTCACCGGCGGCGTGTGGGTGGCCGCCGGCGCCATCAAGCTGCCAGACCCCTACGAGAGCGTTCGCGCCGTGCGCGCCTACGACCTCCTGCCGGAGTCGATCGTGCCCACGGTCGGCCACCTGCTGCCGGTGCTCGAGATCGTGATCGGGCTCGCGCTCATCGTCGGCCTGCTCACCCGGGGCGCGGCCGTGGTGTCCGCGTTGCTGTTCGTCCTGTTCATCATCGGCATCGCGTCGGTGTGGGCGCGCGGCATCCAGATCGAGTGCGGCTGCTTCGGCGGAGGCGGCGCCAAGTCGGGCGCCTCCTCGTCCTACCCGTGGGAGATCGCCCGCGATCTGGGACTGCTGGTGCTCAGCGCCAGCGTGTTCTGGGCCGGTCGCTCCCGCCTCGCCCTCGACAACCTGCTCTTCCGCCGTACCCCTGAAGGAACCTGACGTGGCCAAGAAGAACCGAGAAGTGACCCGCGCCGAGCGCGCGGCTGCTGCCATCCTCGAACAGCGGCGGCGGGAACGCCTCCGGCAGGTCTGGATCATCGGCGGCGTCGTCGTAGCGGTCCTCGCGATCGTGGTCATTGGCGTCCTCATCCAGAGCAACCGCGACACAACCGGAACGCCGCTCGCCGCGACGGCGGTGCCGGCGGGCGTGACGGACACGTACGGCGTCGTGATCGGCGACGCGAACGCGCCGACGACCGTGGAGGTCTACGAGGACTTTCAGTGCCCGATCTGCCGGGAGTTCGAGCAGGCCACCCGCGACAAGCTGCGGGCCGCGGTCGCCGCCGGGAGGATCAAGATCGACTACCGGATGGTGTCGTTCCTGGACAGCTCCTCCACGACCAACTACTCCTCCCGCGCGCTCAACGCCGCCGCCGTCGTGCTCGACACCTCGGGCAAGGACGTCTTCCTGAAGTTCCACGACCTGCTCTACGAGAACCAGCCGGCAGAGGGGAGTGCCGGCCTGAGCAACGACCAGCTCATCCAGTACGCCGTCCAGGCCGGCGCGAAGGAGTCCGCCGTACGCCCGGGCATCGAGGGCGACGAGTTCGCACAGTGGGTGACCAACACCCAGGACGAGATGTCCAAGAACGGAGTCACCGGCACGCCTTCGGTCTTCGTCGACGGCAAGTACGCCGGGAACGACCTGCAGTCGGGCATCGATGCGGCACTCAAGGCCGCGGGCTGACATCATCCGGCGGATGAGCACCAGCACGCCCTCCAGCACGTTCGTGGCCGGCCTGCCCAAGGCAGAGCTGCACGTCCACCACATCGGGTCCGCGTCGCCCCGGATCGTCAGCGAGCTCGCGGCACGGCACCCGGGGGCCGTGCCGACGGACCTCGACGAGCTACGTCGCTTCTACGCGTTCCGCGACTTCGCGCACTTCATCGAGGTCTACCTGGCGGTCGTCGACCTGGTCCGGACTCCGGAGGACATCCGCTACCTCACCTACGAGATTGCGCGCGAGATGGCGACCGAGCAGCGGCTGCGCTACGCCGAGCTGACCTGTACGCCGTACACGTCGGTGCGACCGCACGAGGACGGCAAGGGCATGCCGATCGAGGCCTACACGGAGGCGATCGAGGACGCCCGCGTGGCTGCCGAGCGCGACTTCGGTCTGGTGCTGCGCTGGATCTACGACATCCCGGGTGAGGCCGGGCTGCCGAGCGCGGACGCCACCCTCGACTACGCGCTGCACCATCGCCCCGACGGCCTCGTCGCCTTCGGGCTCGGCGGACCCGAGATCGGGGTTTCGAGGCCGCAGTTCCAGCCGCACTTCGACGCCGCCCGCGCCGCCGGCCTGCACAGCGTCCCCCATGCCGGGGAGACAACGGGTCCGGAGACGGTGTGGGACGCGCTGCGCCTCCTCGGCGCCGAACGGATCGGCCACGGCACGTCAGCGGCGCAGGACCCGGCCCTGCTCGCCCACCTGGCCGAGCTGGGCATCCCGCTCGAGGTGTGCCCGTCGTCCAACATCGCGACCCGGGCCGTGGCCACCCTGGCCGAGCACCCGATCAGGGTGTTCCGGGACGCCGGTGTCGTGGTCACGGTCAACTCCGACGACCCGCCGATGTTCGGCACCACGCTGAACCGGGAGTACGAGATCGCGGCGGAGCTGCTGGGGCTCGACGAGTCCGGCGTCGCGGACCTGGCCCGCAGCGCCGTACGCGAGTCCTTCGCCGACGACGACGTGAAGGCCCGGATCCTGGCCGAGATCGACGACTACGCGGGCACCAGCTGACCGGACCCGGCTCCCGGTGAACGAGTGGGCCCGCTGATCGAGCTGGTCGAGATCAAATGGCATTGGCCCCGCGAACTCATACTCCGCGGGGCCACACCATTTGTATCCCGGCGCGGACCGGTGCCCGCGGACCCCGCGCGCGTGTCGCCGAGGAGAGATTCGACATAGGGTCGGGGTCATGGACACCGTCCGCGCGCCGATCCGGGTGGCGATCATCAACGACTACGAGATCGTGGTCGCGGGGGTCGCCGCGGTTCTTGCGCCCTTCCACGAGCGCGTGATGGTGATGGAGCTCGACAGCGGTGTCCCGGTCCTGAGCGACGTCGACGTGATCCTCTACGACACCTTCGGAGCGATCCAGGGTGACGGCATCGACCTGGAGGACCTGGTCCACGGCACCGACGCCCGGGTGGTGATCTTCAGCTGGAACTGTCAGCCCGAGCTGGTCGAGAAGGCCATCGCTCGGGGCGCGCGCGGCTACATCCCCAAGGCCACGCCCGGCGAACGGATCGTCAGGGCGCTCGAGGCGGTGCATGCCGGCAAGACCGTGCGGCCACGGCGGGCCGAGCCCGCGGACGGCGCCCAGGGGGACTGGCCGGGACGCGAGCACAACCTCACGGATCGGGAAGCCGAGGTGCTCGCGCTGATCACCCAGGGTCTCAGCAACCAGGAGATCGCCGACCGCTCCTACCTCAGCATCAACTCGGTCAAGACCTACATCCGTACGGCGTACCGCAAGATCGGGGTCACCCGGCGAGCCCAGGCCGTGGCGTGGGGGATGAACCACGGCTTCGAGCCGAACCGGGTGCGCAGCATCGAGACCCTGCGGCCCTGAACGAACCCGGCGCTCTCGTCGAAGACAGCTACGCGATGGCTAGCGCGGTGCCCGCAGCCTGAAGGTGGACGGCTCCAGCCAGCGCTGTCGTGCACCCGGGTTCGAGACCGTCAGCCTCGCCTTGATCGTGAACTTGCCCGGCACCGTGTTGAGCGTGCAGAACGCAAAGCTGCTCTGCCCCTTGACGGGGTCCGCAGCAGACAGGAAGTAGCCCGACGCGAGCCGCTTCTTGTTGGGGTCGAGCAGGAACGTCTCGAGCATCCAGTCACCGGGTGGTGGATGCAGCCGGTAGTGGTAGTTGTAACTGCCGCAATCCGGCTTGAGGGTCCGGTCCGGCGCGCCGGTGCGACCCCACTCGGCCGTGGCCCGGGCGTGAGCGGGCACGGCAGCCAGGACGACCAGCGCCATCGTCAGCAGCGCGACTCGAAGGGGTCTCACGGGGCAATCATGTCAGTCGCACAGCGCACGTTGCCGACTCCGGGCCCGGGTCTAGGCCCCCGGCAGCGTTTTCGCCACCAGGGTCAGGACGTCGTACGTCGCGACGGGCTCGCCGGCGCCGTTGGTTACGACCGCGTCCCAGCGGACCTCGCCGTAGTCGGCGGAATTGCGCGGCGTGATCTGCTTGACCGTCAGGGTGACGGCGATCGTGTCCTCGGCCTTGACCGGGGTCAGGAAGCGCAGGTTGTCGACGCCGAAGTTGGCCAGCACCGGGCCGGGGCTCGGCTCCACGAACAGTCCGGCCGCGAGCGAGACCACGAGGTAGCCGTGGGCGACGATGCCGCCGAACAGCGGGTTGGCGGCCGCCGCGGCTGCGTCGGTGTGGGCGTAGAACGTGTCACCCGTGAACTCCGCGAAGTGCTCGATGTCGGCCAGCGTGACCGTGCGCGAGCCCGAACGGATCGTGTCGCCGACCCGCAGCTCGGCCAGGCTCTTGCGGAACGGGTGCACCTCGTCGACGTGCTGCAGCGAACCCTTGATCCACTGCCTCGTGATCGCGGTGAGCATGTCGGGGGAGGCCTGGATCGCGGAGCGCTGCATGTGGTGCAGGACGCCGCGGATGCCGCCGAGCTCCTCGCCGCCGCCCGCGCGACCCGGGCCTCCGTGGACGAGCGTCGGCAGCGGTGACCCGTGGCCGGTCGACTCGCCGGCGTCCTCGCGATCGAGGACGAGGATGCGTCCGTGCCACGGCGCCAGGCCGAGCGTCACCGAGCGGGCCACCTCGGGGTCGTGGGTCACGACCGAGCCGACGAGGCTGCCCTCCCCGCGAGCGGCGAGCCCGACGGCCTCGTCCAGGGAGCCGTAGGTCAGGACGGTGCTGACCGGGCCGAACGCCTCGACGTCGTGCGGCTCCGTGGCGCCGGCCGACGCGCGCAGCAGGATCGGGGACATGAACGCCCCTGCCTCCGCGTCGGCGTCGACGACGTCCACGCGGTCCGGGTCGCCGAAGACGATCTCGGCCGATCCGCGCAGGCTCTGCACGGCCTTCCGCACCTCGTCGCGCTGGCCGAGGCTCGCAAGGGCGCCCATGCGCACGTCGGGGTTGCCCGGGTTGCCCACGGTGATCGTGGCGAGTCGGGCGCTGATGGCCCGGACCACCTCGTCGGCGATCACGGCCGGCACGATGGTGCGCCGGATGGCGGTGCACTTCTGGCCCGCCTTGACGGTCATCTCGGTGACGACGCCCTCGACGAAGAGGTCGAACTCGGGGTCCTCGACGGTGACGTCGGGACCGAGGATCGAGCAGTTGAGCGAGTCGGCCTCGATGCCGAGCTGGACCCCGCCGTACAGGACCGAGGGGTGCTGGCGCAGGACCGCGCCGGTGCCGGCCGAGCCGGTGAACGCGACGGAGTCCTGGGCGCCGAGCTGGTCGAGCAGGCCCTCGGGGCTCCCGCACAGCAGCTGCAGCGATCCCTCGGGCAGCAGGCCGGACTCGATGATGCGACGTACGACGCGCTCGGTGAGGTACGCCGTCTGGCTGGCCGGCTTGACGATGGTCGGGAGGCCGGCGAGGAACGCCGGGGCGAGCTTCTCGAGCATTCCCCAGACCGGGAAGTTGAAGGCGTTGATCTGCACGGCGACGCCGGGCCGCGAGGTGTAGATGTGCTGGCCGACGAAGCTGCCGGAGCGTCCGAGCTGCTCGGTGGCCCCGTCGAGGACGATCGTGTCGTTGGGAAGCTCGCGGGTGCCCTTGCCGGCATAGCTGAAGACCGTGCCGAAGCCGCCGTCGATGTCGACCTGGGAGTCGCGGAGGGTGGCGCCGGTGCGGGCGGACAGCGCGTAGAGCTCGTCCTTGTCGGCCGCCAGGTGCTTGGCAACGGCCTTCAGGAGGCCGGCACGCTCGTGGAACGTGAGGGCTCGGACCGCCGGGCCGCCGACGTTGCGGGCGTGGTCGACCATCGCGGACAGGTCAAGGCCGGTCGACGAGATCCGGGCGACTTCCTCACCGGTGGCCGCGTCCAGCAGGGGCCTGCCCCCGTCGGAGGCGCGGAACCACGACCCTCCGGCATAGCTTTCGAGGAGTGCACTCACGGGCGGGAGACCTTTCGTTGCGCGAACCAGCCGTCGCGTGCCACACTATTACAGACCGTTCGGTCAGTAAATCCCTGTCGGCGAGCTCTTTCTGGAGGCGACATGACCCAGGCACCGGGGATGGACGAGCACGCTGTTGATGAGCAGAGGCTCCTGGCGTCCTTCGAGTCCACGATCGGTCGGCACGACCGCATCGAGCCGCGTGACTGGATGCCCGACGCCTACCGCAGGACCGTGATCCGCCAGGTCGCGCAGCATGCGCACTCGGAAATCATCGGCATGCAGCCCGAGGGGCAGTGGATCGGACGTGCCCCAACGCTCCGGCGCAAGGCGATCCTGCTCGCCAAGGTGCAGGACGAGGCCGGCCACGGGCTCTACCTCTACTCCGCGTGCGAGACCCTCGGCGTCTCCCGCACCGAGCTGACCGAGATGCTCATCGAGGGCAAGCAGAAGTACTCCTCGATCTTCAACTACCCGGCCCTGTCGTACGCCGATGTGGGCACCATCGGCTGGCTCGTCGACGGGGCCGCGATCTGCAACCAGGTGCCGTTGTGCCGCACGTCGTACGGGCCCTACGGGCGATCGATGATCCGGATCTGCAAGGAGGAGTCCTTCCACCAGCGGCAGGGCTTCGAGCTGCTGGCGATGATGATGCGCGGGACCGACGAGCAGCGGGCGATGGTGCAGGAGTCGGTCGACCGGTTCTGGTGGCCGGCGCTGATGATGTTCGGCCCGCCGGACGACGACTCGCCGAACACTGCCCAGTCGATGGCGTGGGGCATCAAGCGCAACACCAACGACGACCTCCGACAGCGGATGGTCGACATGACGGTCCCGCAGGCGGACGCGCTCGGCGTGACCCTGCCCGACCCCGACCTGAAGTGGAACGAGGAGCGTCAGTCGTACGACTTCGGTGCTCCGGACTGGGACGAGTTCAAGGCCGTCATCAGCGGCAACGGACCATGCAACACACAGCGGATCGCGCACCGGCGCCGGGCGCACGAGGACGGCGCGTGGGTGCGGGAGGCCGCCATGGCCTTCGCGGCCTCGTCGTCGGTCGAGCGTGTCGAGACCCCCGAGGAGACGAGATGACCGATGTCAGCGGAGAGTGGCCGCTGTACGAGGTGTTCGTGCGCGGCAAGCGCGGTCTCAACCATGTGCACGTCGGCTCGCTGCACGCCGCCGACGACGAGATGGCGATCCGGCACGCCCGCGACGTCTACACCCGGCGCAACGAGGGCGTGAGCATCTGGGTGGTGCGTTCCAGCGACGTGACCGCGTCGAGCCCGGACGAGAAGGACCCCCTGTTCGCTCCCAGCGGCGACAAGGTCTACCGGCACCCCACGTTCTACGAGATCCCCGACAACGTCCCCCACATGTGATGACCGAGCCCACGACGATGAACAGCACCCCGGACCCGAGCCACCTGCCCGACCACGA
>JAOPXC010000174.1 GCA_025965335.1 Nocardioides sp.
CGAGGTCGTTGGCGGAGGGCTTGTCCTGGTTGCTCGCCAGGGCGATCGCGGTGATCACGGCGGCGGTGCCGAGCACGGTGCCGCCCACGGCGTACAGCCGGCGCCGGCGGACGCTGACCCGCGTCACCTTCGTGCGGTCGCGGATGGCGTCGAGGTGGTCAGTGGGCTCGATGTCCGAGACCGCGTCCGACAGCAGCTCGGCGAGGCGGGGGTCGCGGTCGCTCATGACTGCTCCTCTCCGTGGGTCCGGGGATGGGTGGTGGGCCGGTCACCGAGCTGGTCGCCCAGCAACTCTCTGAGCGCCACGGACCCACGGGACGCGTGGCTCTTGACCGCGCCGCGGCTGATACCGAGCGCGGCGGCGATCTGCGCCTCGGACAGGTCGAGGTAGTAGCGCAGTGCGAGGACCTCGCGCTGGCGCTGGGGGAGGGCCCGCATCGCGTCGAGGACGGCGGTACGCCGGGCCGAGGCCAGCACGGACTCGTCCGCGCCCGGGACGTCGGCGGGGACGCGTTCCCGCGCAACGTGTCGCTCGACGACGGCCCGGTGCCGGAGCGCTGACCGGGAGCGGTTCACCACCGCCTGGCGCAGGTAGGCGAGCGCGAGATCGGGGTCGCGAAGCTTCGACCAGCGGGCGTGGACCGCGACGAACGCGTCCTGCACGATCTCCTCGGCGCTGCCGGCGTCGTGCACCAGGAGCACCGAGAGTCGCACGAGCTGTCGCCAGTGGGCGGCGTACAGCTGCTCGATGGCCTCGTCGGCGCCCCAGACCGCGCGATCGTTCACCGCCGTACCGGCTGGCATTGCATGGGTCATCACGCTAGTACGACGCCCAGGGGGGTCCGGGGGTTTACCCCGGTGCTGCGCACTTTCGTGGGAGTCTGGAACCAGGGAGGATGCAGCCGTGGAGGACTGTCTGTTCTGCAAGATCGTCGCGGGCGAGATACCCGGCGACATGGTGCACGTCACCGAGCACACGGTCGCGTTCCGCGACCTCAACTCTCAGGCGCCGACGCACGTGCTGGTGGTCCCGCGCGACCACTACACGAACGCCGCCGAGCTGGCCGCGGCGGACCCGGCGGCGCTCGCCGAGCTGGTGACGACGGCCGCAGCCGTGGCGACCGCCGAGGGGTACGACGACTACCGGCTCGTCTTCAACACCGGCGCCGAGGCCGGCCAGTCCGTGTTCCACACCCACCTGCACGTCCTCGCCGGGCGTCCGATGACCTGGCCGCCCGGATGAGGACCACCCACCGGTTGAGGATCGGCGTCGCGGTGGCCGCTCTGGCCCTGGCGGCAGCGTGCAGTAGCGGGTCGACCACCGCAGACCCGCAGCCCGGTCCGCCGACCTCGGCGGGAGCCGCGGCCGAGCCGACGGCTACGCCGTCCGAGACCCACGGATCACATGGGTCACACATGTCACACATGTCACACGGCTCGCACGGTTCGCACGGTGAGCCGACGAAGCTGGTCCCGCTCCGCGACGGAGAGAAGCGCGCGACCCTCACGATGCCGGCGGACTACACCCCGTCGGCCCCCACCGGGGTCGGCACCGACGACTACCGGTGCTTCCTGCTCGACCCGAAGCTGGCCGAGGACGTCTATCTCACCGGGACCAACGTGCTGCCGGGCAACCCAGACGTCGTGCACCACGTGATCCTCTTTCGGGTCCCGCCCGACAAGGTCGGCGAGGCGAAGCGGACCGATGCAGCCTCGCCGGGCGAGGGCTGGACCTGCTTCGGCGGGAGCGGGCTGTCCGGTGAGTTCACCAACCTCGACGACGCGTCCTGGCTGGGCGCCTGGGCCCCGGGCGGATCCGAGTCGGTGACCCGGAAGGGCTACGGCGTCGACCTCGCCAAGGGCTCGCGGATCGTGATGCAGGTCCACTACAACCTGTTGAAGGGGGCGAGCCCCGACACGTCGGCCACCCAGATCCGGTGGATGCCGAAGTCCGCCGGGCTCACCGACCTGCACACCTACCTGATGCCGGCTCCGGTCGAGCTGCCCTGTCGTCCCGGGCACGACACCGGCGCGCTCTGCGACCGTGACGCAGCGGTGGCCGACGTGAAGGCGCGGTTCGGGCAGGGGCCCGGATCCACGGCCGACCTGCTCCACCTGCTGTGCCAGACACCGACGAAGCCGTCGGCGGTCACCTCGTGCACACGCACGGTGGGGCAGTCGATGACGATCCTCGGCGTCGCCGGCCACATGCACCTCCTGGGCCGGTCGATCAAGATCGAGGTCAACCCGGGGACGCCTCAGGCGCAGACGGTCCTCGACATCCCGATCTGGGACTTCGACAACCAGGGTGCGAAGCCGATCAAGCCGGTGCACCTCAACCCGTTCGACACGGTGAAGGTGACCTGCCGACACGTGCAGTGGCTTCGCGACGTGCTGCCCTCCTTCCAGGGCCAGGAGGAGAAGTACGTCGTGTGGGGCGAGGGCAGCACCGACGAGATGTGCCTCGGCATGCTCCAGGTCACGTTCGCCTAGGACACGGCCCAGACCCCACGCGTCAGGCCTGCGCCCTGCCTTCAGGCACCGGGTTTCGAGACGGTTGCTCAGCGCAACCTCCTCAACCAGCGATGGGGCGGAGAAGGGAGACCGTCGGTCCGCACCACCGGGCCCCGCAGGCGCAGGCACGCCCGGGACGCTCAAGGGCGAAGGCGTGGCGCCGCAGCGGCGAGCAACCACAGCAAGAGGCGACCGGCGACACGGCGATGCCCAGCGACGGGCGTGCCGGAGGCTGCGGGGACCGGTGCTGGGAGCCGAGCGGTCGACCGCCACACCTCGAGACCCCCGGCCACCGCCGGGCACAACCAGCGCGCTGCCCACGCTTCCGGGGTCTCGACGACGCTCGCTGCTCGACCACCACGCTTCCGGGGTCTCGACGACGCTCGCTGCTCGACCACCGGGGCTCAGCCGGGTGTCATCGCGATCACGAGCCGCAGTACGTAGAACACGACCGGCATCCCGAAGACCACAAGCATCACCCACGCGGTGATCCGGTGCTTCAGCTTGGTGGAGTCCAACGCGCCGGCGAAGTCGAGCAGCGCTCCGTCGGGCACATGGGCCGTGAGCCCCATCTTCCGGGCGTCGGGCGGGAGATGCTGTCCGGCGGTCCAGTACGGCGGCGTGTCGTCGTCGTGGTCGTCGAACTCCTCCTCGGGATACCGCATGCGAACACGGTATTCCTCGCGCCCAGCGGCGGATCGGAACAAGGCGGTGGGCCAAGGCGTTCTTTTTCCGTAGCATTGAGCGCCAGACCAGCCAACAGGAAGGGCCGCCCCACGGGCATCCATGACTGACACGCAGCAGCACGGGGGCCAGCAGAGCCCCCAACAGGGCCCGCACTCGACGCGTCACACCGTCGTGGTCCCGAACAGCATCAACATGGTCAGCCTCCTCGGGCCCGGTGATGAGCACCTTTCCCTCATCGAGAAGTCCTTCGACGCCGACATCCACGTCCGCGGCAACCGGATCACGCTGTACGGCGAGCCGGGCGAGGTCGCCCTCGCCGAGCGCCTGCTCGACGAGCTCGTCACGATCATCCGGACCGGGCAGGGCGTGACCAGCGAGACCGTCGAGCGGGTGCTGTCGATGCTCCGCGCCGAGACGACGGAGCGTCCGGCCGACGTGCTCAGCCTCAACATCCTCTCGAACCGTGGTCGTTCGATCCGCCCGAAGACGCTCAACCAGAAGCGGTATGTCGACTCGATCGACAAGCACACGATCACGTTCGGAATCGGCCCGGCCGGCACCGGCAAGACCTATCTGGCGATGGCGAAGGCCGTGCAGGCGCTCCAGTCCAAGAGCGTCAACCGGATCATCCTGACCCGGCCTGCCGTCGAGGCGGGCGAGCG
>JAOPXC010000189.1 GCA_025965335.1 Nocardioides sp.
CGATGCTGACTTCTTCCGGGTCACGCGTACGACGCGACGGCACGATCGCGACGTCGTCGAAGGAGTAGGCGCGGCGGGCGCGCTTCGCGCGGCCGATCTCGATCTCGGTCATGGCCTCAGTGTCCCGTGTAGTTGGGGGCCTCGACGGTCATCTCCACGTCATGGGGATGGCTCTCCTTGAGGGAGGCGGAGGTGATCCGGACGAACCGGCCCTTCTCCTGGAGCTCGGCGATAGTGCGGGCACCGATGTAGAACATCGACTGGTTGAGTCCGCCGATCAGCTGGTGGGCGACGGCCGCGAGCGGCCCCCGGTACGCGACCTGGCCCTCGATGCCCTCGGGCACGATCTGGTCGTCGCTGACGACCTCGGCCTGGAAGTAGCGGTCCTTGGAGTAGGACTTCTTGCCCCGGCTGGACATCGCGGCCAGCGAGCCCATGCCGCGGTACGACTTGTACTGCTTGCCGTTGACGAAGACGAGGTCGCCAGGCGACTCCTCGCAGCCGGCGAGCAGGGAGCCGACCATCACGCTGTCGGCCCCGGCCACGATCGCCTTGGCGATCTCGCCGGAGTGCTTGAGTCCCCCGTCGGCGATGACGGGTACGCCGGCCGCCTTGCAGGCGAGAGCCGCCTCGTAGACCGCGGTGACCTGCGGGGCACCGACACCGGTGACCACCCGCGTCGTACAGATAGAGCCGGGGCCCACGCCGACCTTGACCGCGTCGGCGCCCGCGTCGACGAACGCCTGGGCACCCTCGCGGGTGGCGACGTTGCCGCCGATCACCTGGACGTGGCGGGTGGCCGGGTCGGTCTTGAGCCGCTGGACCATGTCGAGCAGCAGGCGGACGTTGCCGTGAGCGGTGTCGGCGACGAGCACGTCCACCCCGGCGTCGACGAGGGTCGTCGCTCGCTGCCAGGCATCGCCGAAGTAGCCGATGGCCGCACCGACCATGAGCCGGCCGGCCGCGTCGTTGGACGCCTTCGGGAACTGCTCGGACTTGACGAAGTCCTTGACGGTGATCAGGCCGGCCAGCCGGCCGCTGTCGTCGACGAGCGGCAGCCGCTCGCGCTTGTGCCTGCGCAGCAGCAGCGTGGCGTCCTCGCGGGCGATGCCCACCGGGCCGGTGATCAACGGCATCGGCGTCATCACCTCGTCGACCTTGGTGGTCGACCACTCCGCGACCGGGGTGAACCGCAGGTCGCGGTTGGTGATGATGCCGAGCAGCCGCAGGTCGGGGTCGACGACGGGGAGACCGGAGACGCGGTACTCGCCACAGATGCGGTCGAGGTCCTCGAGCGTCGCGTCGGGCCCGATGGTCACGGGGTTGGAGATGATGCCGGTCTGGGTGCGCTTGACGAGGTCGACCTGGTAGGCCTGGTCCTCGATGGACAGGTTGCGGTGGAGCACGCCGAGTCCACCCTGGCGGGCCATCGCGATCGCCATCCGCGACTCGGTGACGGTGTCCATGGCCGCGCTGACGAGCGGTACGCGCAGCGAGATCTCGCGGGTCAGGCGCGCGGTGGTGTCGATGTCCGTCGGGGCCAGGTCGGAGTGGCCCGGCAGCAGCAGGACGTCGTCGTAGGTCAGTCCCAGGGCGGCGAACTTCTCGGGTAGCTCCACTCCCACATCCTACGCGGGGAGGCCACTCCTACGCGGGGAGGCCCGGCGTGACCGGACCGCGCTCAGGCCCGGGAGGGCTTCAGGTCGCGGACCGGCACCCGCACCGTGAGCACGTCGGCCGCCATCCGGATCCGGCCGCGCATCCCGGCCGCCAGCACCATCGGCAGCACCGCCCGGTTGTCCGAGCGGGTCGTGAGCACGATCTCCCTGGCACCCAGCGCGCGGGCGAGCCGGGAGCCCTCGAGCAGCAGCCGGGTGCCGATGCCGCGGCGCTGGAAGCCCGGGTCGACCCGCAGCGTCACGGGGCGTACGTCGGGCTCGTTCTCGTCGGGTGCCCGGACAGTCGCGATCCCGACTACCACGCCGTCGATCACCGCCGAGACCGAGTTGTCCTCCGCGACGTACTCCGGGGTGGCCCCGTCGCCCAGCCGGCGTCCCGGGCCCACGGCGAACCCCGAGTCCTCCTTGGTGCGCTGCAGCACGTCGCTGACCAGGTCGGCCATCGCCGAGGCGCGGGCGTGCTCGGTGGCCGTGAAGGGGGCGGAGCGGCGTACCTGGACCTGCACGTCCCCCACGGTCATGTCCATCACGTCCTGCACGGGTGCGGAGGCTCCGGCCACGGGGTCGGCCTCGGCGTCGAACAGCATTGCCACGACCTCGGGGAAGGATGCGGGCTGCGCAAGGATCGTCCGCGCCGCCTGGACGTAGCGGGTGGGCTGGTCGGTCAGCGCGGCCTCCGTGCAGGGGGCTGAGACCACGGACTCCCCGCCGGACCGCCCGATCAGCTCGGCGATCTCGGGGCCGCCCCAGCCCTCCGGGGTGCGCAGCACGAGCTCATCGGTGACGGCCTCGATGCCGGGGAAGATCTGCAGGCCGAGAATGTTGACGCCGGCCGCGCCGCAGTTCTGCGCGAGGACCGCGAGCGCCCCCGGTCGATCGGGCAAGGTCATCCGCGCTCTCCACAGCATGCCGCGAGCGTCCCCCGGGAAGGTTGCGCGACGGGGTCCGTCGTGTTTCCTGCCGGAAACATTCGTCGTGGTGGTGCCAACGAGATCCTTGGCGCATGCGCACCTGGATCTACTTCCTGCACCCTCCGCTGCTGCGGGTGGGGGCGAGCTGGCGCCCCGCCCAAATCACTGGTTAACCAGTGAAACCGTTGCTGAACACGGCGAATACTCCATGCTCAGTGCGGGTTTCACTGGTTAACCAGTGAATCTTGGTGCTCCTGGGTCAGTGACCGTGGCCGTGGCCGTGGCCGGCCGCGGCGGGCGCGTCGTCTTGCTCTTCGGGCTTCTCGACGATCAGGGTCTCGGTCGTGAGCAGCATGCCCGCGATCGAGGTGGCGTTGACCAGTGCGGAGCGGGTGACCTTGACCGGGTCGAGGACGCCCTGGGCGACCAGGTCGCCGTACTCCTCGGTGGCGGCGTTGTAGCCGTTGCCGGGGCCGAGTTCGCGCACCTTGGTGGTGACGACGTAGCCGTTGACGCCGCCGTTCTCGGCGATCCAGCGGAGCGGCTCGTCCGCGGACTTGCGGACGATGCGTACGCCGGCCGCCTCGTCGCCGGTGAGACCGAGGTCGTCCTTCAGGACCGACACCGCGTGCACGAGGGCGGAGCCACCGCCGGGGACGATGCCCTCCTCGATCGCGGCACGGGTCGCGGAGACGGCGTCCTCGATGCGGTGCTTCTTCTCCTTCAGCTCCACCTCGGTGGCGGCGCCGACCTTGATCACGCACACGCCGCCGGCCAGCTTCGCGAGGCGCTCCTGGAGCTTCTCGCGGTCCCAGTCGGAGTCGGTGGTGTCGATCTCGGCCTTGATCTGGTTGACCCGGGCCTCGACCTCGGCCGGGTCACCGGCGCCGTCGACGATCGTGGTGTTGTCCTTGGTGATCACGATGCGACGGGCCTGCCCGAGCACCTCGAGACCGACCTGGTCGAGCTTGAGCCCGACCTCGGGCGCCACGATCTGACCACCGGTCAGGGTCGCGATGTCCTGCATCATCGCCTTGCGACGGTCACCGAAGGCCGGAGCCTTGACCGCTACGGCGTTGAACGTGCCGCGGATCTTGTTGACCACCAGGGTCGACAGCGCCTCGCCGTCGACGTCCTCGGCAAGGATGAACAGCGGCTTGCCCGCGGCGATGACCTTCTCGAGCAGCGGCAACAGGTCGGAGATCGCCGAGATCTTGCCCTGGTGCAGCAGCACGTAGGGGTCTTCGAGGACGGCCTCCATGCGCTCGGGGTCGGTCACGAAGTACTGGGAGATGTAGCCCTTGTCGAACTGCATGCCCTCGGTGAACTCGAGCTCGGTGCCCATGGTGTTGGACTCCTCGACCGTGATCACGCCGTCCTTGCCGACCTTGTCGAACGCCTCGGCGAGCAGCTCGCCGATCACGCTGTCACGGCTGGAGATGGTGGCCACCGAGGCCATGTCCTCCTTGGACTCCACCTCACGGGCGGCGTCACGCAGGGCGGCACCGACGGCGTCGGCAGCGGCGTCCATGCCGCGCTTGAGGCCCATCGGGTTCGCGCCGGCCGCGACGGCGCGCAGGCCCTCGTGGACCATCGCCTGGGCGAGCACCGTGGCGGTGGTGGTGCCGTCACCGGCGACGTCGTTGGTCTTGGTGGCAACCTCCTTGGTCAGCTGCGCACCGAGGTTCTCAAACGGGTCGTCCAGCTCGATCTCACGCGCGACGGTCACGCCGTCGTTGGTGATGGTCGGGGCGCCCCACTTCTTGTCCAGGACGACGTAACGGCCCTTCGGGCCCAGCGTCACCTTGACGGCGTTGGCGAGCTTGTCCACGCCACGCTCGAGCGAGCGGCGGGCGTTCTCATCGAACTCCAGGATCTTCGGCATTGCTCTCCTCTAACGAGATCGGGTCGTGCCCCTGAGACGGCGCCTCGGCGCACGCTCGGGGACACGACCCGGTTGAAATCAGGAAACGACAGCCAGGACGTCACGCGCGGAGAGGATGAGGTACTCGTCCCCGGCGTACTTGACCTCGGTGCCGCCGTACTTGCTGTAGATGACCTTGTCGCCAACAGCCACGTCCAGCGGGACGCGGTTGCCGTTGTCGTCGATGCGACCCGGACCGAGCGCCACGACCTCGCCCTCCTGGGGCTTCTCCTTGGCGGTGTCGGGGATGACCAGACCGGACGCCGTGGTCTGCTCAGCCTCGAGCGGCTTCACGACGATGCGGTCCTCGAGGGGCTTGATGTTGACCGACACGATGTCGACCTCCACTTTCTGCACACGTAGTTGGATCACTGCTGCTTGGGCAGGTGCTGCACGTCTAGTGCCTGCGGGTTGGGGTACGCCGTCGCGGGGGTCGCACCTTTGTCGCAAGCGCTGGCATTCTCACGGGGAGAGTGCCAAGTCAGAAACTAGCACTCTCCTCCAGTGAGTGCCAGACATGGGTCCCCTGCGTGCTGACACACTGACGCGGTGGACCTCGATGCCTTCCGCTGGCTGCTCACCGACGAGGGCCAGCAACTCCTCCGCGCGGCGGACGAGGTCGCCGACGACGACCCGCTTCGCGCCCAGACGAAACTGCGCCGGACGGCCGGACGTGCCGCGGACCCCGAGCAGGTCGCGGCGGCCCTGACCCAGGCGGCGCTCCGGCGCCGCGCAGTGGTCAAGTTCGGCGACCTCGCCGCGAGGATGTACTTCACCCCCGATGGGCTCGAGCAGGCCACCCGGCTCCCCGTCGCCGAGCACCGGGCGGCGCGCCTGACGGCCTTCGCCACCAGCACCATCGTCGATCTCGGCTGCGGCATCGGCGGCGACCTCATCTCCTTCTCCGGAGCCGGCATCACAACCGCCGGCGTCGACCTCGACCCGGTGCGTGTCGAGGTGGCGACGGCCAACCTCGCCGCGCTCGACCTCGCCGGCGCGGTCAAGGTCTCCGACGCGACCGGCGTGGACACCAGTCCCTTCGACGTCGCGTTCGCCGACCCCGCCCGGCGGACCGGCCGCGGCCGCACCTTCGACGTCGACGACTGGACACCCCCGTGGGCGTTCGTGGAGGGCCTGCTGCGTCGGGACTCCTGCGTGAAGGTCGCCCCCGGCATCCCCCATGGCCTGGTCCCCGCCGGCGTCGAGGCCGAGTGGGTCAGCGACCACGGCGAGGTCAAGGAGGCCGCACTGTGGTCCGGGCGCCTGGCCACCACGGCCCGGCGAGCGACGGTGATCGGCGACGGCGGACTCGCGACGCTCACCGACGAGGACGACCCAGGCGCCGGCGTCGTCGACGTGGCCCGCTTCCTCTACGAGCCCGATGGTGCCGTCATCCGGGCCGGGCTCGTCACCGCCGTGGCCGCCGGCGTCGAGGGTGGACTGCTCGACGAGCACATCGCCTACGTCGCCTCGGACCGGCCGTTCACCACGCCCTTCGCCCGCGGCTACGAGGTGATCGAGCAACTGCCCTACCGCGAGAAGGCGCTGAAGGCTGCGCTCCGAGAGCGCGGCATCGGCCGGCTCACGATCAAGAAGCGGGGCGTGGACGTCGTACCCGAACAGCTGCGCAAGCGGCTGGCCCTCGCCGGCGACGACGAGGCGACCATCGTGCTGACCCGGGTGGCCGGGCACGGGACGACGCTGCTGGTGCGGCCCCTCGTCGCTGGGCCACCGATCGCGCCGTAGCCGGCCTTCGGTCCCCGCACCGCAGACACGGGGGCCGTTCTGGGTCTACGAGCTGCTCAACGCGGCGACGTTCGCGCCGACAGCAACAGCGAGACGGTGATCGCTCACCGTCTCGCCGTCGTGCGGAGCAAACCTCACGCGAGGGCGGGCACTCCCCGCGCCTGTGTCACCGGCTCGACCTTGCGTGCGTGGCGGACGCCCAGCAGCGAGAGGACGAACAGCGCAACGGACCCGACGTAGGCGCCAATGGCCGCGTACAGGGCGATCGTGCCGATCGTGGCGAACGCGTAGCCGTAGAGCAGCAGCCCGCGCAGGGTGTCGCCCATGAACATCGACTGCCGCACCTGGCCCAGCGCCTGACCCTCGGGGCTGGCCTGCTGCTCGTCGGTCATGGAGACGTACTCGCCGCTGACCTCCGAGTAGGTCTTGCCGTCGGCCATCGCGTCCATGTGGACCGCGATGTAGTAGTCGGCGTAGGCCTTGGCCTGCGGGCCCGTCGTGAGGGGCTCCCCGGCGTACTGGTCGAGGGCGTCATGCTGGGCCTTGGTCTCGAGCGCGGCCTTCTCGGGCATCGTGATGTGCTGCTGCGAGAGCTGGTCGTGCACCTGGTTGGCGATGAAGACATTGGCCCAGGTCAGGAGCCCTCCCGCGATGAGCAGACCGACAGCCAGCAGGAAGCCGGCCCCTGAAATCAACTTGTCGAGTGCAGAGCGCACGGGATCCTCCTCCAACTGGCGATGACCCCTGCCACCGCTCCTGAGACCAACCTAGGAATTCGGACTCTCGGCATGCAGGGCCATTGGTCATCGAGCGCCCGGGACTTGATCCCCGAACGCCGGGACCTTTACCCAGGCAGCGCCGCAAGCTCCGCACCGATCGTGGTGTCGTCGCCGTGACCGGTGTGTACGACGGTGTCCTCGGGAAGCACGAACAGGCGCCCGCGGATGGACTCGACGATCAGGTCCGCGTCGCTGAACGACCGCCCGGTCGCTCCCGGCCCGCCCTGGAACAGCGTGTCGCCGGTGAAGACGCGGCCGAGGTCGGGGGCGTAGAAGCAGACCGCGCCCGGCGAGTGGCCCGGGGTGTGGATCGTGCGGAGCGTCGTACCTCCCACCGAGATCTCGAACCCGTCATGCAGGTCGACGTCCCACAGGTAGTCGCTGTGCGTGAGCTCCCAGACCACCTTGTCGTCCGGGTGCATCATGATCGGCGCCACGACCTCCTCGCGGAGCGCCGGCGCCACCCGGACGTGGTCGTCGTGGGCGTGGGTGCAGAGGATTGCCCGCACCTTGCGGTCCCCCACGACGGCCAGGATGTCGGCGACGCTGTGCGGTGCGTCGATGACGACGCACTCGGTGTCGTCGCCGACCACCCAGATGTTGTTGTCGACGTCGAACGTCTCGCCGTCGAGCGAGAACGTCCCGCTGGAGACCGCGTGGTCCACCCGCGCCATCAGAAGACCACCACCGAGCGCAGCACGTCGCCGCGGTGCATCCGGTCGAAGGCCGCCTCGATGTCGCCGATGCCGATCTCCTCGGTCACGAACGCGTCCAGGTCCAGCCGGCCCTGCTGGTAGAGGTCCACCAGCATCGGGAAGTCGCGCGACGGCAGGCAGTCGCCGTACCAGCTCGACTTCAGCGAGCCGCCGCGACCGAAGACGTCGATGAGCGGGATGTCGGGGAGCTTCATGTCCGGGGTCGGCACACCCACGAGTACGACGGTCCCGGCGAGGTCGCGGGCGTAGAACGCCTGCCTCCAGGTCTCGGGACGTCCGACGGCCTCGATCACCACGTCGGCGCCGAAGCCCCCGGTGAGCTCCTGGATCGCGGCCACGGGGTCGGTGGTCGAGGAGTCCACGGTGTGCGTCGCACCCATCCGTTTCGCGGCCTCCAGCTTCTTGGCGTCGACGTCGACGGCGATGATGCGGCTCGCACCCGCCAGCGCCGACCCGGCGACCGCGGCGACGCCGACGCCGCCACAGCCGATGACCGCGACCGACTTGCCGCGGGTCACTGCCCCGGTGTTCAAAGCGGCACCGATGCCCGCCATCACGCCGCAGCCGAGGAGGCCGACAGCAGCGGCTCGGGCGGACGGGTCGACCTTGGTGCACTGCCCCGCCGCGACCAGCGTCTTCTCCGCGAACGCGCCGATGCCCAGCGCCGGGGACAGCTCGGTCCCGTCCTCGAGCGTCATCTTCTGGGTCGCGTTGTGGGTCGCGAAGCAGTACCACGGCTCGCCGCGGTTGCAGGCCCGGCAGTTGCCACACACGGCGCGCCAGTTGAGCACCACGAAGTCTCCCGGGGCCACGCCGGTGACGTCCGGTCCGACGGCCTCGACCAGGCCCGCGGCCTCATGGCCGAGCAGGAACGGGAAGTCGTCGTTGATGCCGCCCTCGCGGTAGTGCAGGTCGGTGTGGCAGACCCCGCAGGCCTGGACCTGCACCAGCGCCTCGCCCGGACCCGGGTCCGGCACGTTGATCGTCGTCAGCTCGACGGGCTGCCCCTGGCCGCGGGCGACGACCGCCTTGACCTGCTGCATGTGGTTCCTCCGGATGTCGTTCGCCCGGCGAGTTCCGGGCTGGGTCGTGGTCAGGCAACGGTACGGACCGGGGTCACGTGTCGGAGGCGCCGGGACCCTGGCGCAACTTCCGTGCGACCGATCGCGTCTCCTCCACGTACCGGGAAGGGACGACATGCAGCTGACCGCGGTCACCACCCAACGCCGGCGGTGTGCCGTCCGTGCGCTCGTTGCGGCCGCTGCCGTCCTCGAGGTCACGGTGCCCACTGCCGTGCTCGTGGACCGTGGCACGTCGTCTGACCCACTCCCGGGCACGACGCTTCCGACCTCTGTCCCGGCCTCCTCCGCCGCGGCGCCGACCCCGTCCCTCGCGGACCTGCCTCCCGGGCCGGCACCCGCGATCGGCTACGTCGAGGACCACGTCTACCGCTCCCCCGACGGGAGCCGATTCCGCCTCCCGCGCGACCGCGGGATCAGCGCGGTCACGCCCTATCAGGGTGGTTTCCTGGTCGCCGACACTCGAACCTTCGAGGGGTCCGTCGGCCTGGCCTTCGTCGACGGGACCGGCAAGCGCGTGGAGGAGTGGTGCTCGAGCGGCGCACCCGCGGTCAGCGCCGACGGGCTCGGCGCGGCGTGGGTCAGCTTCCCGTGCCTTGAGTCCGGGGAGGCCGGCGAGCGGCTCGTCCACCGCGGCATCACCACCGGCATGGGCGAGGGCGAGAGCACCCAGCGCGTGGGCGAACGAGCGCCGATCACCGTGGCCGGTTTCCTCGGCGAGGACGTGGTCGTCGACGGTGCCTGGGAAGAGCCGGCCTACCTCACCGACCTCGTCTCCGAGCCGCGGCCGATCGCCGACCTCAAGGTCGTGGACAGCGTCGACGAGGTCGGCGGGCTGGTCGCCGGCCAGCTGGGCGTCGACGGGGAGGACGCCGCCGTCCTCGACCCCCGGACCGGTGAATACCGGTGGCAGGCCCCGGGTCTCTACCTGGGCGAGTTCAGTCCCGACGGCAGCCTCATCGCCGGTCGGGACCGGGACGGTTGGGCAGTCTTCGACCGCACCGGAAGCCTGCGGTATCGGCTCGACCTGCCCACCGCGCGATACGTGTCCTCCATGGCATGGGAGGACGAGCAGCACCTGCTGGCGCTCGTGACGACCGAACACCAGATCGCCGTCGTGCGGTTCGGCCCCGCCGGCGCTGCCGAGCTCGCCGCACCGGCGGTCCACTACGACCCATACGACCCGGCGTACGTCCTCGCCACTGGTGCGTAGGTTTCGAGACGGTTGGTTTCGAGACGGTTGCTAGCGCAACCTCCTCAACCACCGGCCGGCCGCACCCCAACCACCGACCGGCCACCCCAACCACCGACCGGCCACCAACCAGCGACGGGGCCGGATTTGCAACCTTTCTTCTCGAGTTCGCGTCTTCGACACGTACCGGACGGAGGACCACATGCAACTCAGCGCAGGCGCCAGACCCGACACTGGGGCGGTGGGATCCAGGGCGGGCGCGCGCGACGAGC
>JAOPXC010000201.1 GCA_025965335.1 Nocardioides sp.
CGGAGGTGCCCCGCCACTGGCGGGTGACGACGGGGCTGGCGGTCGGCCGCGGCATCGAGAGCGAGCTGTCGCCGAGGACCAGACGGCCGTTGGCCGAGCTGGCGTACGGCGCGCGCTTCGGGGAGCCTGCCGACTTCGTCGAGCGGTAGGCCGACCGGTCAGAGCGTCGCCTGCCAGGCATCGAGGAGGGTCCGCTCCTCCGCACGGGTGAGACCGGTGATCTCCGCGTCCGGGTTCTCGCGCACCCAGGCCAGGGTGTCGCGCGCCGTCTCCGCGACCGGCCGCACCGTCAGGCCGCCCGCCAGCGACGGCGTCACGTCGTGGGCAAGCATGCCGTCGTACTCGGGGCGGGGCAGCCACAGCGGCACCGACTTCGGACCGGCCCAGGGCTGGACCTCCTGCTCGGCCAGGAAGTCCTGGGGCACCCAGGTGAACGTGGCCGCTGCGCCCGTGCCGCTTGCCGCGTCGGCGAGCAGGCCGCCGATCGTGGTGGTGGGGCCGATGCCGTCGAAGTCGCCGGTCCGCCTTGCCTCGGCGCTGTCGACGATCCACGCGGCGAGGTCGCGGACGTCGATCACCTGGACGCTGTCCTGCGGGTTGCCCGGGGCCAGCACCTCGGGATGGTCGGCGACGTCGCCGAGCCGCGACGGCCAGTACGTGAAGCGGCCGGTCGGGTCTCCGGGGCCCACGATGAGCCCGGGCCGGACCACCATCGAGGAGGACGCACCCTCGTGCACGATCTGCTCGCAGGCCACCTTCATCGGGCCGTAGGCCTGCGGGTGCTCCTTGAGGTCGACGTCCTCGGAGATCGGCTCGCGCAGCGGCAGGGTCCCGGGGCGCCCTCCCGCGGTCGACTCGTCCTCGTAGACATTGATGGTCGAGACGAAGACCCAGTGGGACTCGGCGAACGTCGCCACCGCGGCCCGCACCCACGACGGTTGCCGGGCCACGTCGACCACCGCGTCGAACTGCTGCTCGGCGAGCTCGGCCGGCACGCCCTGGGTGCGATCGAACGGCACCAGGGTCGCGCCGGCCGGGATCGACCCGGAGGTCGCCCGGCAGGCGCAGACCACCTCGTGCCCGCGCCGTACCGCCTCCTCGGCGACCGCGCGGGACAGGAAGACCGAACCACCGAGCACCAGGAGTCGCATGCCCCCACCGAACAGGTCGCGCGCCCGCGGGGCAAGCCGTTCCGCTGGCAGCAGAACGAGACCTTGAGCTGGGCCTCGCGCGCCCTTGGGTGGGGCGTTGCGCCCCTCGAGCAGCGAGGGGAGCCCAACTCAGCTTCGGGCCGGCGACTTCGCGCCGAGCAACCAGTCGTCGAAGAAGCTCGTGAGCTCGAGCCCGGTCCGCTCCTCGAGCCACGGCAGGTAGTCCTCGCGGCCGGCGTTGCCGAACTCGTTCGCCCGCGGCCAGTCGCGCACCAGTGCGAAGAACGCGTCGTCGCCGATCCGCTGCCTCAGCTCGTCCCACATCAGCGCCGGCCCGTAGTAGATGTTGCCCTCGCCGAACGTCGCCGGGTCGTACGCCGCGGGTGGGCCGGACTCCCTGCGCAGCCGGGGCTCGAAGCTCGCCCAGTAGTTCATGACCGACTGGACGCTCCGGTGCTCGTGGTCGGCCTGGTACAGCCCCTGGAGGTACATCGCCATGCCCTCGTTCATCCACACGTCGCGCCAGTCCCTCGGCGTGACGAGGTCGCCGTACCACTGGTGCACCATCTCGTGGACCAGCACCTCGGGCGACGTGGTGTAGTCGGTGATGCCGAGCGTAATCATGGTCTGGGTCTCCATGCCGCTGAACGAGTCGACGAGCACGACGCCGAGGGAGTCGAACGGGTAGGGCCCGAGCTTCTCCTCCAGCCAGTCCAGCCCGGCCGACGTCTCGCGCAGCCCGTCGACCAGGCGCGGCTGGTCGCGCGGCGTCCAGTAGGTGATGGGCACCCCGTCGGCTGATTCGTCGCGGGTCAGCTGGAAGTCGCCGATCGCGACCGTGACGAGGTACGACGCGGCCGGCTCGGAGAGGTGCCAGCGACTGACGGTGCTGCCGTCGGCCTGCGTGCGGGACTCGAGCTCGCCGTTGGCCACGCCGACCCACGGGGACGGCACCGAGATCGTGAAGTCGTAGAGCGCCTTGTCGGACGGCTGGTCGTTGACGGCGTACCACGTGAACGCGCCGTACGGCTCCTGCATGGTCCAGGTCTCGTTGTCGTCGGTGATGGTCCAGCCCGTGGTGTTGAAGTCACCCCGGGTCGTCGGGGCGGCCGCCGGCCTGGGGGTGCCGGCGTAGGCGATCTCGAGCGTGTAGCGCTGGTCCTGGCTCACCGCCGCCTGCACGACGAGGTCCTTGCCCAGCTGCTCGAACGCCACCGGCTTGCCGTCCAGGGTCACCGCCGTCGCGGTCAGGGCCTTGCTGAAGTCGAGCTGGAAGTCGGCGGCGTCGTCGGTCGACCGGAAGACCAGCGTCTCCAGGGCATCAAGCGTCTTCGTCCTCGGCGTCCAGTGGAGGTCCAGGTCGTAGTGCAGCGCGTCGACCCCGGGGTCTCCGATGTCGGGGTAGACCGAGTCCTCGACGGGCTCGCTGAGCGCTGCGTCGAGGACCTGGCCGCCGGGCACGCTGCTCGGCCCGTCGTGGACGACCGCGGTCGTGGCGGGCGGGCTCGGGACGGGCCCCGCGTCCGGCTTCCTGGCGCCGGACGTGCAGCCGGCCAGCAGCAGCGAGGCCGCGGCCAGGCCGGCCAGGCCGGCACGGGTCACTCGCTGCCCCGGAGCAGGGGGCGGACCAGCTTCCGGCCGTGGTGGATCTGGGCCTTGATCGTGCCCAGCGGTGCCCCGACCTGCTCGGCGATCTCCTCGTAGGACATGCCGTACACGTCGCGGAGCAGCAACGGCTCCACGAACTGCGGGTGGTCGCGCTCGATGGTCTCCATGGCCTCGAGCAGGTCGAGGCGGGTGCCGGCGATCACCGAGGTCGTCCTCGGGTCGGGCTTCTCCAACCTGCCGGTGGCGTGCGGATCGCTGGCGACGGCCTGGTTCTTCATCCGGCGGTACGTCGAGCGCGCCGAGTTCACCGCGACCACGTGCATCCACGTGGTGAACCGGCCGCGCCCTCCCCAGGAGCCGATCTTGTTCGAGATGTTGATCAGCGCCTCCTGGCAGGCGTCCTCGGCATCCGGCAGGTGCGGGAGCACACCGCGGCAGACGTTGAGGGCGCGTGGCCGGACCGCCGTGAGCAGCGCCTCCAGGGCGTCCCGGTCACCGGCCTGTGACCGGCGGGCCAGCTCGTCGATGTCGTCCGCGGTCAACGCTTCGTTCTGCATGCAAGAACCCTTCCCCGTTGCCTGAACGATAGTCAGACAGCGGGGAAGGGTTGCCAGGTCGTTACTTGACCTCGGACCGCAGCACCATCCGGAGGCCGACCGCCAGCGGGATGACCAGCCAGAAGACCGACGTGACGCCGAGCTGCGCCCACTCCGTGGCGGAGATGCTGTTGCCGAACAGGTTGCCCTGCGCGTAGTTGAAGTCCACCCACGGCTGCAGGTCCTTGAACCAGTCCTGGCTCGCGGCCAGCACCATCGACAGGGTCGTCAGCACGAAGGAGTAGACGAAGTACGCCACGATCGCGCCGGCCGAGTTGCGGATGACGACACCGAGCATGAAGCCGACCATCAGGCCGAGCACGTTGGCCAGCACGATGTTGGCCAGGATCGCGGGGCCGTCGTCCCACACCCGGTCGGTGCCGGTGATCATCGGGCCGATCAGGTTGCCGATCGCTCCGAGACTGAAGGCCAGCAGCATCGAGCTGATGCCGATGCCGATCGCGACGATCGCCTTGGCGAGGATGGTGCGCCCGCGGTGGGGCACCAGCGTGAACGTCGTCAGCCCGCTGCGCTGGCTCCACTCGCTGGTGACCGAGAGGACGGCGACCATCGGCAGGATCACCGCCATCGGGAAGCCGATCGCGCCGGCGAAGGTGTCGTAGGTGAGCTCGCTGTCGGGTGCGAAGAGCAGCACCGCGCCGGTGGCGATCAGGGCGGTGATGCCGATGCTCGCCAGGAGCCAGAAGCCCGACCGGGTGTCGAACGACTTGCGCAGCTCGACGGACATGATCCGCCGGAGCGGGATCGGGCTGGGGACCGGCCGGGGCCGGACCGCGCGCCCGGTCTCGGGCGCGAGGGTCATGGTGGTCATGCGACCGCTCCTTCTCGTTGGGTGTCTGCGGTGAGCTCGAGGAACATCTCCTCGAGCCCGGCGGTCTCAGCGGACCGGAGCTCGATGAGCGGGATCTGGGCCTCGCTGGCCAGGCGCCCCACCAGCTCGGGCTCGGCGTCGACCCGCACGACTCCGGGCGAGGTCACCGTCGAATCGAGACCCGCTGCGTTCAGCACCACCTGGAGGTCCACCGGACGGCGGGTGCGGAGGTGCGTGCCTGCGATGGCGAGCAGCTCGGGCTTGGTGCCCTGGGCGACGATGCGGCCGTTGCCGATGACGACGATGTCGTCGGCGACCACCTCGATCTCGTGGAGGAGGTGCGAGGAGAGGAGCACGGTGGCACCGCGGTCGGCGTATCCACGGAGCAGGTCCCGCATCCAGCGGATGCCGGCGGGGTCGAGGCCGTTGGCCGGCTCGTCCAGGATGAGGACGCCGGGGTCACCCAGCAGAGCGTGTGCGATGCCAAGGCGTTGCCGCATGCCCAGGG
>JAOPXC010000202.1 GCA_025965335.1 Nocardioides sp.
ACGGGCATCATCCGGGTGCGCACCGTGGAGGCCGTCAGGCCGGCGTCGAGGAGCTCGGTGGTCCACAGCTTCAGCGACCCGCGCTCGAGCGGCGGCATGTCCTTCTGGGTGCACCAGGCCAGGTAGGGGCGGACGCCCTTGAGGTAGGTCGCGATGGTGCCGTCGGTCTTGCGTTCGGAGCGCAGGTGGATTGTCCAGGAAGGTACGAGCGCGTCGAGGTCACCGGGGGTCACGGGGACGATCGTAGGCCAGATTCCTCTAGTAGTAACGGTGTCCTTCGAACATGGCAGCGGACAAGATCATGTTTCCGCAGGTCAGAGCGACTTTACTGCGACTCCATCACTTCAGGAACTTCGAGAAGTCCTGGGGCAGGTCCAGCGCCGCGGCCGCCTTCTCGTAGTCCATCTCCTCGCCGTCCGGGTTGCCGAACGGGTTGGCCGAGGCGGCCTTCTCCTTCTCGGCGGCCGCCTGCTGCGCGGCCTTGGCCGGGTTGCCCGAGCGCTTGGCGCCCTTGCCCTTCTTGGGCTGCGCCTTGACCTTGCCGCGCTTGCCGCCGCCGGCCATTCCGGGCATCCCCGGAAGACCGGGCATGCCGCCGCCGCGCGCGAACTGCATCATCATCTTGCGCGCCTCGAAGAAGCGGTCGACGAGGCTGTTGACGTCGGAGACCTGACGTCCCGACCCCTTGGCGATCCGGGACCGGCGGGACCCGTCGATCATCTTGGGGTTGTCCCGCTCCGCGGGCGTCATCGACTGGATGACCGCCTGGATGCGGTCGATCTCACGCTCGTCGAAGTTCTCGAGCTGGTCGCGGAACTGCCCCATCCCGGGCAGCATCCCCATGATCTTCGACATCGACCCGAGCTTGCGGACCTGCTGCATCTGCTCGAGGAAGTCGTCGAGCGTGAACTCCCCGCCCCGGCCCGACAGCTTCTCGGCGGCCTTCATGGCCTGCTCGGAGTCGAAGGTCTTCTCGGCCTGCTCGATCAGGGTCATCACGTCACCCATGTCGAGGATGCGCGAGGCCATGCGGTCGGGGTGGAAGAGATCGAAGTCGGTCATCTTCTCGCCGTTGGAGGCGAACATGACCGGCTTGCCGGTGAGCGAGGCGATCGACAGCGCGGCACCACCGCGGGCGTCGCCGTCGAGCTTGGTGAGTACGACGCCGTCGTAGCCCACCCCGTCGAGGAACGCCTGCGCGGTGCTCACGGCGTCCTGGCCGATCATCGCGTCGACGACGAAGAGCACCTCGTCGGGCTGGACGGCGTCGCGGATGTCGGAAGCCTGCTGCATCAACTCGGAGTCGACGCCGAGCCGGCCCGCGGTGTCGACGATGATGACGTCGTACAGCTTGCGCTTCGCCTCCTCGAGCGACGCGCGCGCGACCGAGACCGGGTCGCCGACGCCGTTGCCGGGCTCGGGCGCGAACACGGGTACGCCGACCCGCTCACCGTTGACCTCGAGCTGCTTGACGGCGTTGGGGCGCTGGAGGTCGGCGGCCACCAGCAGCGGGCTCTTGCCCTGCTCCTTGAGCCAGAGCGCCAGCTTGGCGGCCAGGGTGGTCTTGCCGGCTCCCTGCAGGCCCGCGAGCATGATGACGGTCGGACCCGTCTTCGCGAAGCGCAGCCGCCGGGTCTCCCCGCCGAGGATCGTGACGAGCTCCTCGTTGACGATCTTGACGATCTGCTGGGCGGGGTTCAGCGCCCCGCTGACCTCCTCGCCACGGGCGCGATCCTTGACGGCCCCGACGAACTCCTTGACCACGGGCAGCGCGACGTCGGCCTCGAGCAGCGCGATCCTGATCTCACGAGCGGTCGCGTCGATGTCGGCCTCGGAGAGCCGACCCTTCCCCCGGAGGTTCTTGAAGGTGTCGGCGAGGCGGTCGGACAGTGTGGCGAACAAGAGAGTCCTTCAGAGGTCGGACGTGGAAAGGCAGAGCTCAAGCCTAACCGCCGTTGCCCGACAGGCCGTGCCGAGCGCCCCCACCGGTGGGTCCGGCAGCGGTGAGGGCGTCGCGGACGGCGTGGGCCGCCTCGGCGGCGCGCTCGTCGCCGAGCGCGCCGGCCGACGACTCCTGGAGGTAGAACACGTCCACGGCCTGCGGCCCCAGGGTGTCGACGTGGGCCGAGCGGACGGCGACGTCGAGCCTGGCCAGCGCCGCGCACACGAGGTAGACGACCCCCGGCCGGTCGGCCGTGCGGACCTCCAGCACCGTGGCCTGCTCCGAGGCTTCCGGACGTACGACGACCGACGGAGCCAGCGAGCGGTCCCCTGGGGGTCGCAGGCGTTGCGCCGGGTCGATCCGGCCGCCGACGATCGCGTCGTACTTCTGCCGGAGAACGGCAGGCTCGAGGTGCTCCTCCCCGACCTCCCACACCGAGACGCCGTACTGGTCCTGCGCCCACACGCGTGCGGCCCGCACCGGGATCCGCTGGAGGGCGAACATCGCGGCCAGGTCGGCGAGCAGCCCGACGCGGTCGGGTGCGATCGCGGTGACCCGAGAACCCTCCGGCACGGCCACCACCGTGATGGACACGGCACCGGCCGCCACCTCCGGCGGGAGGTCCACCTCGTCGGTGCCGACGGGCGGCAGCGCGATCCCGCTCGCGAGAGCCGCCTCGGCCCGCCGCGCCAGGTCGAGGATGAGGCCCGAGCGCCACGACGACCAGGCCTTGGGAGACGCCGCCTTGGCATCGGCCTCCGTGAGCGCCGTGAGCAGGGACAGCGCCTCGGTGCTACCGATCCGGGCGGCGACCACGTCGACCGTCGCCGGGTCGTCCGGGTCTCGCGTGGTGGCCGTCTCGGCCAGCAGGAGGTGCCAGCGCACGAGCGCGGCGATGAGCGCCACGGCGTCCGGCGCGAACCCCATCCGAGTCGCGATCGCGTGGGCGATGGGCTCGCCGGCGACGCTGTGCTCGGTCAGGCTGCTCTTCCCGATGTCGTGCAACAGCGCGGCCACCATCAGCACGTCGGGTCGGGACACGTTGCGGATCAGGGTGGCGGCCTCGATGCAGGTCTCCACGACGTGCCGGTCCACGGTGAAGCGATGGATCGCGGACGCGTGCGGCAGCAGCCGGATCCCCTCCCACTCCGGGAGGATCCGGCTCAGCGCCCCGGTCTCCTCGAGCGTCTCCCAGACCCCCAGCAGCCCGTGGCCGGACGCGAGCATCCGCACCAGCAGCTGGCGGGCCTCGGCCGGCCACGGTTCGGGGAGGGGTGGGCACTCGCGCACCAGGCGGGCCGCGGTCGGCGGTGCCAGCACCGCGTCCCGCTCCGCGGCGATCGCGGCGGCGCGCAGCAGCAGGACCGGGTCGTCGGCGGGCCGCGCCTTCCGCTCCAGCACCACCTCCCCCGACGACAGCGCGATCCCCGGCGCGAGCGGGGTCAGCGACGGGCGCCGCGCCCCCGCCACGGAAGCGGGCCGGGCGAGGAAGCCGTCCACGCGACGCCAGGTGAGCCGCGACAGGTGGGTGATCCGGCGGCCCAGCTCGCGGACCTGGACCTGGGCGGAGCGGGCGTCGGGCAGCCCGAGCCGCTCGGCGAGGTCCGGCCACAGCTCGGGGGTGATCCGGTCGCTGGAGCGCCCGGCGATGTCCTGGACCAGGTCACGGACGTCGAGCAGGGCCAGCCGCGAGCGTTCCAGCTCGACGTGCGGGACGTCCACGAGCCAGGTCGCGACCAGGGCCTTGAGGACGGTCGCGTCGCGTACCCCGCCCTCCGCCTCCTTGAGGTCGGGGACCGAGAGGTGCGCCAGCTCGCCCATCCGCTCGTGGCGGGCGCGGACCATGTCGTGCAGCGCCGGGAGCCGCTCCCGGGACTGTCGCCGCCAGTGCCCCAGCATCGTGGCGCGCAGGCGGAGCGTCAGGTTCGGGTCGCCGGCGAGGTGTCGGATGTCCAGGAGCCCCAGCGCGACGCGGAGGTCGGCGTCGGCCGCGGCCACCATCTCCGGCAGGGTGCGGACCGAGTGGTCGAGCTTGCTGCCGGCGTCCCAGATCGGGTACCAGATCCGCTCAGCGACCTCGCCCAGCGCTACCCCCTCGTCGGAGACGAGCACCACGTCGAGATCGGAGTACGGCGCGAGCTCGCCCCGGCCGTAGCCGCCGACGCCGACCAGGGCGACGCCGACGTCCGGGCCGTCACAGGCGGCGTACGCCTTGACGCACAGGGCGTCGGCGTCCACCGTGCGGTCCGCACGCTCGAGAGCTGTCACGGGTGCAGGTTCCGAGGACGAGGGACCCTAGATCGCGGCATCGTCCCGGTCGCCGGTGCGCACGCGCAGCACGGAGTCGACCGGGGTCACCCACACCTTGCCGTCACCGATCCGGCCGGTCTGGGCACTGCTGTTGATGGCGCCCACGACGGTCTCCACGTCGTCCTCGTTGACGACGATGTCGAGGCGGATCTTCGGCACCAGTGCGATGTCGTACTCGGCGCCGCGGTAGACCTCGGTGTGGCCCTTCTGCCGGCCGTAGCCGCTGACCTCGCTGACGGTCATGCCCGTCACGCCGACGGCTTCCAGGGCGACGCGGACGTCTTCCCACTTGTGCGGCTTGATGACCGCGGTGACCAGCTTCATCGGCTCAGCTCTCCTCCGTCTGGGTGAGGCCACCCAGGATCGCGTGGCCCGCCGAACGTGCGCCGGCGGTTGCGTGCAGGTCGTACGCCGTCTCAGCGTGCACGACCAGGTCGATTCCGTTGATCTCATGCTCCTCGTCGATGCGGAAGCCCATCAGCTTGTCCACGACGACCCCGATCATGCCCGATACGACGAATGCATAGGCCAGCACCGCGCCAGCACCCAGGGTCTGCTTGCCCAGCTGGGAGACCCCGCCGCCGTACAAGAGGCCGTCGACACCTGCGGGTGCCACGGACGTGGCCAGCAGTCCGATGCCGAGGGTCCCGACGAGACCACCCACGAGGTGCACGCCGACCACGTCGAGCGAGTCGTCGTACCCGAACCGGTACTTCATGCCCACCGCCAACGCACACACGACTCCGGCCACGGCACCCATCACGATCGAGCCGAGAGGCGACAGGGAGCCGCACGAGGGTGTGATGGCCACCAGCCCGGCGACCATGCCGGACGCGGCGCCCAGGGACGTGGCGTGCCCGTCGCGGAGACGTTCCAGCGCGAGCCAGCCCAGGGAGCCGGCGGCGCCGGCGAGCAGCGTCGCCACGAAGACCACCGCTGCGGTCTGGTTCGCCCCGAGCGCGGACCCGGCGTTGAACCCGAACCAGCCGAACCACAGGAGGCCGGCCCCGAGCATCACGAGCGTCAGGTTGTGCGGCCGCATCGCCTCCTTGCCGAATCCCACGCGGTGGCCCAGGACCAGCGCCAGCGCCAGCGCGGACGCACCCGAGCAGATCTCGACGGCGGTGCCGCCGGCGAAGTCGAGGACCCCGAGCTTGTTGGCCATCCAGCCCCCGGTGTGGCCCTCCGCGGAGAAGTCGAAGATCCAGTGCGCGACCGGCGCGTAGACCAGAAGGGTCCAGACGCTGACGAACACCATCCAGGCGCCGAACCGGGCCCGGTCGGCGATGGCTCCGGAGACCAGCGCGCCGGTGATCACGCAGAACAGGCCCTGGAACATCGCGAACAGGATGAGCGGGACGCTCGAGGAGCCATTGCTGCTTGCTTCCATCAGCTGGCCGAGGCCGGCGTACTGCGTCGGGTCGCCGATCAGGCCGCCGCCGAGGTCGTCACCGAACGCCAGGGAGTAGCCGACCAGGACCCAGAGGATCGTGATCGCGGCGAGGGACCCGAACGTCATCATCATCATGTTCAGGACGCTCTTCGAGCGGACCATGCCGCCGTAGAAGAGTGCCAGTCCGGGCGCCATCAGGAGCACCAGCGCGGAGGCGGCCAGAAGCCACGCCGTGTCGCCGCTGTCGAGGGTGGTCGGGGCGCCGAGGAGCGGGGTCACCCGCGTTCCCCGGGCAAAGTGCAGCGAAGCGAGCATTTGTCTGGGGTGATCACGAGCCACCACCCTCGGGAGGCGGGGTTACGAACCGAGGTCGAACGTGTTTCGGGCAGGTTAACGGCCCGACGTGGAGCGCCCCGGTGCTCGCGCGGCGTGCGTGCGAGCACCGGGGATGTCACCAGGGAGTGTCCTAGATCGCGGCTTCGTCGCGATCGCCGGTGCGGACCCGCACGACGGTCTCAACGGGGCTCACCCAGACCTTGCCGTCACCGATCCGGCCGGTCTGCGCGATCTTGACGACGATGCCCACGACGTCATCGGCGTCGTTGTCGTCGACCACGATCTCGATCCGGATCTTGGGGACCAGCGCGATGTCGTACTCGGCACCGCGGTAGACCTCGGTGTGGCCCTTCTGGCGGCCGTAGCCGCTGACCTCGGAGACCGTCATGCCGGTGACGCCCACCGACTCGAGGGCCTCGCGGACGTCCTCCCACTTGTGCGGCTTGATGACCGCGGTGACGAGCTTCATGCGATGGCTCCTTGGTCGAGTCGAGGACGTGGACGGATCCGATGATGCCCCACGGACGTGACGACGACCCGGCTGTCTGGGACAGCCGGGTCGCCGCGTTGCGTGGGCTAGAGCGCCGCCTCGTCCTTGTCGCCGGTGCGGACCCGGATGACGGTGTCGACCGGGCTCACCCAGACCTTGCCGTCACCGATGCGCCCACTGCTCGCGCTGGTCTGGATCGTGGAGACGATGGTGTCGACGTCCTCGTCGCTGACGACGACCTCGAGGCGGATCTTGGGCACGAGCGCGACGTCGTACTCCGCGCCCCGGTAGACCTCGGTG
>JAOPXC010000213.1 GCA_025965335.1 Nocardioides sp.
GATCCGGTCTTCTCGCAGGCCGATGACCTCCATGCCGTGCCAGGCGTAGGCGCGCGCCTCGTCGGACCACAGGTAGTGCGCGAAGGCCAGCTGGCCGTTGGCGTGGCTCGGCAGGACGCGCCAGCGCCTTGCGACGAGTGGGGTCTTGCTGAGGAAGGCAGCCACCGCGTCCCGTCCGGCGTACCAGGTCGCGCTCAGCCCGGGGTGGTGCTCATCCAGCGAGCGTTGACGACGACGTTCGCCTGGTAGCCGCCACGAGTGCCGTCGTACTCGCCACCGCAGGTCACCAGGTTCAGCACCCGGCCGCGGCCGGCGGCGTA
The DNA here is from genome assembly GCA_025965335.1 of Nocardioides sp. Classification (GTDB taxonomy): domain Bacteria; phylum Actinomycetota; class Actinomycetes; order Propionibacteriales; family Nocardioidaceae; genus Nocardioides. The sequence goes on from JAOPXC010000213.1 coordinate 321, forward strand.
GACCTGCTCCGCGGGGAACCCCGCGTTGGGGTAGACCGTCACCGACCGCACCCGGAACCGCACCGACGATCCGTCGGCCAGCCGGACGTCCACCTGGTCGCCCGGGTGCAGGGTGCCGAGGCGGTAGAAGACCGCGGGGCCGTGGATCGAGTCGACATGGCCGAGGATGACCGCGGAGCCCGGCGCGCCGGGCCGCGTCCCGAGGCGATACCAACCCGCCTTCCCGGGGTTCGCCGGCACCTCGACGGTGCCGTCGTCGTTCAGCCCGAGGCCGACCAGGGCGCTCGTGACGCCGATCGTCGGGATGCTGACCGCGACGGGTCGGGCGAGCGTGTCGCCGCTGGACTCCTCCCGGATCGTGCCATCCGGGGTGCTCACGGCTGAGCCGGTCCGGGTTGCGGAGGGGTCCTGGTCGCTGTGCTCGGGAGACGACTGCTCGCTCCAGAGGATCAGGCAGGCGACCCCGGCGAGCAGCAGCACCAGCGCTCCCGCCCGCCACGTCGTGGTCCGGCTGCCCGTGGTCATGGCCCGTTCACCGATGCCGTCGTCGGGCTAGCGGCAGGTTCCGGCCCGAGCCCAAGCCGGCTGCGCCGCCGGCGCCGCTCAGGAACACGACCCCCATGAGCAGCCAGGCCGTACTCGAGCCCGGGTCCGCGTCACGACCGGTCCCGGGGTGGCCGGTGGGGACGGGCGGCGGACCGATCCCGATCCCCGGAGTGCTCGGATGGGTGCCCGTCGCCGTCGGGACAGTCGGAGTCTCCGTGGAGGTCGTAGGTGTCGCGGTCGAGGAACTGGCCGTCACCGTGGGGGCCGCGGCCGCGTGCGTCACCGTGACAGTCGCCCCTGGGGCGGGGGCGGGGGTGGCGGTCACCGTCATGGTCGCGGCCGGCGCGGTCACCGTCACGGTCGGTGCCGGCGCGGTCACCGTCTCGGTCGGTACGGGACCGGCGGGCGCGGTCACCGTCACGGTCGGTACGGGACCGGCGGGCGCCGTCACCGTCACGGTCGCCGCCGGCGCGGCGGCCGCGGTCACCGTGGTGGTGGCGGTCGCCGTTTCGGTCACGGTGGCCGTTTCGGTCGCCGTTTCGGTCACGGTGGCGGTGGCGGTGGCGGGGGCGGTCGCCGTTTCGGTCACGGTGGCGGTCGCGGTCGCCGTTTCGGTCACCGTGGCCGTGGCCGACTCGGTCACCGTGGCAGTCGCGGTCACCGTGGCCGGAGGCGGCGAGGAGGCGCAGTCCGAGGCCAGGATCGAATTGGTGTCCAGGGTGACCGCGCCGTTCCGGGCCAGGATGCGGCCCCGAACGCTCGCACTCGTCGTGACGGTCACGCTGGTCAGGGCCAGGACGTTGCCCGCGAAGTTGGTGCCGGTGCCCAGGGTCGCCGAGCTGCCGACCTGCCAGTAGACGTTGCAGGGCAGGGCCCCGCCGATCAGCGCGACATTGCTGTTGCTCGCGGTGACCAGGGTCGTGCCGGCCTGGAAGATGAAGACGGCGTTCGGGTCGCCCTGCGCGTCCAGCCTGACCGTGCCGGTCAGCGCCATGCCGGTGGTGGCGCCGTACACACCCGGGACCAGGGTCTGGCCGCCGAGGTCCTCCGCGGTCTTGTCGACCACCGGACCGCGGGCCGCCGCGTCGTTGTACGCCGTGGTCAGGTCGTTCTGCGCCTGGAGGGCGAGCGCATCAGCGGAGTGGATCGCACCGTTGACGACGATCCCGGGTGGGAAACCCGTCACGGCGGTGCCGGGGCTCACGCCCAGGTCGCCGCTGATCATGCTGGGTCCGGTGTTGGTGACGGTGGTCCCGGCCAGGACGGCGAACGAGGTCGCGGCCCCGAGACCTACGGGGCTGGGGGCCGCGGACGCAGGCGAGGTGCCCGTGGCGAGGATCAGCGCCACGGCCAGCCCGGACACGGGAATGGTCGCTGCGATGGAGATGAGCGGGTGGCGATGCGACGCCATCGGGGGCTCCGGCGTATGGCCGGGGCGGGACAACCATGAACACGAAGTCAGGGTGCCGGATGCTTCGGACCCTACGCGTCAATCTCCGCGGCCGTGGCCTAACGACAGGGTCCAAGCGGATGGTCGATCGATGTGCCAGGTCGGTTCGTCGACGTAGGCCGACGGCAGGGTCCCCTTGACAGCTCTTCGCGGCGGCGCCGCGTGGGTTGCGAGCAGGTGAACACTTCGGGGCGGATCGCGCTCCAGCATGACTGGGGGCGCTCCCCGTCGTTTGAGGGGCGTGACCTCACCGCGACCAGAACCGAAGGCCCCCCTCGGGCGTCGCACCGTCCTCGCCACCGGCATCGCCGGGGCGGGCGCGGCGACGCTGGTGGGAAGCTCACCCGCCGAGGCGGCGCAGCGCGCCGGGACGCCCGTCTTCAGGCACGGCGTCGCCTCCGGTGACCCGTTGCCGCACGGCGTCCTGATCTGGACCCGGGTCACCCCCACCCCGGCGAGCACGCCCGGCTCCGGCCACGGCCCGCCGGTCAGGGTGCGGTGGGAGGTCGCCACCGACGAGCGGTTCCGGAACGTCGTACGACGCGGCGTCTTCGCCACCGGCCCGAGCCGCGACCACACGGTCAAGGCCGACGTGACCGGGCTGGAGCCGGCCACCTGGTACCACTACCGCTTCCGTCTCGACGGCGTCACGAGCCGGGTCGGGCGCACCCGGACCGCGCCGGCCCACGACGCGACGCCCGACCACCTGCGCTTCGGCGTCGTGTCGTGTGCCAACTGGCAGGCCGGCTACTTCACCGCCTACCGCGGCCTGGCCCGGCGCGACGACCTGCACGCGGTCGTCCACCTCGGTGACTACCTCTACGAGTACTGCCCGGGCGAGTACGGGTACGGCACGTCCGACACGAACATCAGGCGCCACCAGCCCCGCCACGAGATGGTGTCACTGGCCGACTACCGGGAGCGGCACGCGCAGTACAAGAGCGACCCCGACCTGCAGGACCTGCACGCGAAGTACCCGTGGATCGTCACCTGGGACGACCACGAGGTCGCCAACGACGCGTTCCGGAACGGCGCCGAGAACCACGACTCCGGCGAGGGGCCGTACCGGCCGCGCCGCGCCCGCGCCCACCGGGCGTACGACGAGTGGATGCCGGCGCGCCTCGACGGCACCGCCGCCCTGGGTGACGGCGACCGCCTCTACCGGCGGCTGCGTTTCGGCAAGCTCGCCGAGCTCAGCATGCTCGACCTGCGCAGCCACCGAGACAAGCAGGTGAGCACCCAACTGCCCGCCCCCGCGCCGCAGCCGGTCCCGGAGGTCAGTGACCCGGACCGGACGATCACCGGGCGCCGGCAGCTGCAGTGGCTCAAGGACTCCCTGGGCCGCGACCGGCCGCAGTGGAAGATCGTCGGCAACCCCGTGATGATCGCGCCGCTGGCACTCCAGGGCCTGCCCGACGACCTGGTCGCTCCGGTCAACGCCGTCCTCGAGGTGCTGCCGGACGACGGGTTCCCGATCAACGTCGACCAGTGGGACGGCTACACCGACGACCGTCGCGAGGTGTTCGCGCACATCCGAAACCACCAGATCACGGACGCGCTGTTCCTCACCGGCGACATCCACTCGGCCTGGGCGTCGGAGCTGCCGTACGACGCGTCGACCTACCCGGTCGGCGACTCGGCCGGCGTGGAGTTCGTGTGCACGTCGGTGACGTCGAACAACCTCAAGGACCAGCTGGGCACCCCGGCGCACAGCGCCCCGAACCTCCTGGTCGAGCAGGTGCTCCTCGCGAACAACCGGCACATCAAGTACCTGAACTTCGACGACCACGGGTTCTCGGTCCTCGACATCACGGCCAAGCGCGCGCAGATGGACTGGTTCGTGATCGGCGACCGCGCCGACCGGCACACCCCGATCACGTGGACGGCCTCGTACGCCACGAGGGCCGGCACCGGCCGCGTCGTCAAGGCCGACGGGCCGGTGGGTCGCTGATGTGCGGACCGTCGCCGGTCGAGCCGGTCGAGGCCTCGGACGATCGGCCGTTCGACGTCGGGCTCGCGGAGGTGCGTACGGGGCGCCGTACCCTCCTCGCGGCCGGCGGCGCCGGGCTGCTCTTCTCCTCGGCACTGGGCGCCCCGGCCCGGGCGGCCGGGCGGCCGACGAGGAAGCGGGCCTACGTGATCGTGGTCGACGGCTGCCGGCCCGACGAGATCGACGGCGGGCTCACGCCGCGCCTCCAGGCGTTGCGCAACGGCGGGCTCCGCTTCCCGCGGGCCTCGTCGATGCCGGTCATGGAGACGATCCCGAACCACGTGATGATGATGACCGGCGTGCGGCCGGACCGCTCCGGCGTACCGGCGAACTCGATCTACGACCGCAAGCTCGGTGACGTCCGCACCCTGGGTCGGGCCGGTGACCTGAGGGCCGACACCGTCATCGAGCGGCTCAACCGGCGGGGGCTCACGACCGGAACGGTGCTCAGCAAGGAGTACCTGTACGGCGTCTTCGGGCCCCGCGCCACCCATCGCTGGGAGCCTGCGCCGGTGATCCCGGTGTCCGGGCACGCGCCCGACGTGTTCACGATGAACGCGGCGCTGGCGATGCTCGACGAGTTCGACCCGCACCTGATGTTCGTGAACCTCGGCGACATCGACCGCTTCGGCCACGTCGACCTGACGGGTACGACGCTGCGGGTGGCCCGGCGGCTGGCGCTGGCCGACACCGACAACCTGGTCGGCAGGTTCATCGACCGGCTCAGGTCGACCGGGCGCTGGAAGCACTCGATGGTGATCGTGCTCGCCGACCACTCGATGGACTGGTCGACGCCGGACCAGATCGTCAGCCTGCAGCCGGTCCTGGACGCCGACCCGCTGCTGGCCGGCAAGGTGCGGATCGCCTGCAACGGCGGCGCCGACCTGTTGTACTGGACCGGCTCGCCCGGCCAGCGGGCCGCGGCCATCTCGCGGATGCGAGCGCTCGCGGCCGGGGTGCCGGGCGTGCTCGCCACGCACGAGCGGACCCAGGACTGGCTGCGGCTCGGACCCGAGGCCGGCGACGTGGTGGCGTTCTGCCAGGCGGGGTGGCGGTTCAGCGACCCGGACCGCCTGCTGTCCAACCCGATCCCCGGCAACCACGGGCACCCGGCGACCCGACAGATCCCGTTCTTCATCGCCGGCGGGCACCCGCGGGTCCCGCATCGCAAGGCCTCCCCCGCGCACGCCACCACCGTCGACGTGGCGCCGACGGTCGCGTCGTTCTTCGGTCTTGGTGCCCCCCGGGGCGGGTGGGATGGGCACGCCCGGCTCTGACCCGGCGCTTGTCGACGTGGGTGCTCGCCGTCCCGGCGTGAAGGCGCGCCGGGTCGGCGGGTAGGTCAGTCCTTCGCGGTGGCCGCGAGCCGCTTGAGCGCCTTGCGCACCAGGGCCGGGTCGCTGGTGGTCCACATCGGGGGCAGGCTCGCCTTGAGGAAGCTGCCGTACCGGGCGGTGGCCAGCCGGGGGTCGAGCACCGCGACGACCCCGCGGTCGGTCATGGTGCGGATCAGCCGACCCGAGCCCTGGGCGAGCAGCAGCGCGGCGTGGGTGGCGGCGACCTGCATGAAGCCGTTGCCGCCGGCCCGGTCGGCGGCCTTCGAGCGCGCGCTCATCAGCGGGTCGTCGGGACGCGGGAACGGGATCCGGTCGATCAGCACGAGCTGGCAGGTGTCGCCGGGGACGTCGAGGCCCTGCCAGAGGCTGAGGGTGCCGAACAGGCAGGTGTGCGGGTCCTCGACGAACTGCTTGGCGAGCTCGGGCAGCTGGGCCTCGCCCTGCGCGAGCGTGGTCAGGTGCGGCAGCCGCTCGCGGACCACCTCGGCGGCGGCCTCCGCGGCCCGCCGGGACGAGAACAACCCCAGCGCGCGGCCGTCGGCCGCGTCGACCA
>JAOPXC010000261.1 GCA_025965335.1 Nocardioides sp.
GGGTCGACCCGCGTGCGCGCCTCCGACGATGTGGACCAGACGCACTTGCAGGAGTGGGTGGCGGCCCGGCGAGGAGTCGAAGGTTTCGTCGAGCCCCGCACCGCGGTCAGTGACGTGACGCTGCTGCTGGTCGCCCACGACGGGGAGTGGACGCGTCGCCGGGTGCCGTCGATCGACTGGGCCCACCGGTTCTGCAACAAGTACCAGATCCCGTCGTACGACGCCGCCGTCGTCGGGATCCCGCAGCGGATGCGGGACTACAACCGGCGACGCAAGCAGCAAGGCCTCTAGGTCGGTAGTCGCGTCACAGGGTTTCGAGACGGTTGCTCAGCGCAACCTCCTCAACCAGCGGTTGGGTTCGAGGCGGTTGCTCAGCGCGACGTCCTCAACCAGCGGTGGTGGCGGACATCGTGCGGGCGTAGTCGACCAGGGTCGCCACGGCGAAGCCGGTGCCACCGGAGGGGACGTGGCCCCACGGTCCACCGGAGTTGAACGACGGGCCGGCGATGTCCAGGTGGGCCCAGGGGAGGCCGCCGGTGAACTCACGCAGGAACGCCCCGGCGAAGAGCCCGCCGCCCCACCGCACCCAGTCGTGCTGGGAGAGGTCTGCGATCTTGCTGCTGTGGATGCGCTCGTCCATCTGCTCGGGGATCGGCATCGGCCAGTGCTGCTCCCCGGAGGTCTTCGCGGCGGCCAGCACGAGGTCGACGATCTCGTCCGAGCCCATCACGCCGGCGACCTTGTCGCCGAGCGCGACGACCATGTGCCCCGTCAGGGTGGCGACGTCGAGGATCACGTCGGGCTTCCGCTCGGTTGCGCGGACCAGGGCGTCGCCGAGGACGAGCCGACCCTCAGCGTCGGTGTTCAGGACCTCGACGGTGGTGCCGCCGTACATCGTCAGCACGTCTCCGGGTCGGACCGACGCACCCGAAACCATGTTCTCGGCCATCGGCGCGAACGTGCTGATCTTGATCGGGAGCCCGAGCGAAGCGATGGCGAAGGTCGCCTGGACGACCGCCGCGGCACCGGCCATGTCGGACTTCATCTCGCTCATGCTCGCCGCCGGCTTGATGGTCAGGCCGCCCGAGTCGAACGTGATGCCCTTGCCCACGAGCGCGAGGTGATGCTTGGCGCCGCGCGGGGAGTAGGTGAGCTCGACCAGCCGCGGCGCTGCGCTCGACCCGGCACCCACGCCGAGGATGCCGCCGCAGCCGAGCTCGGCGAGCTGCTTCTCGTTGAGGACCTTGATCGTGACCTTGGGTGCGCCGCGACCCTTCGACAGCTCCTTGCCGGCCGCCGCGACGGCGTCGGCGAACGCCGGCGGGGTCAGGTCACCGGGCGGGGTGTTGACCCAGTCGCGAGTGGTGGCCACGGCCGCCGCGACGACCCGGGCCTCCTCGAACGCGGTGACCGCGTCCTTCCTGCGTGCGACCGGACTGAGGACGACCACGTCGGCGGGCTGGTTGTGCTTCGACTCCTTCTTGTACGTCGTGTACGTGTAGGCGCCGAGCTCGTAGCCCTCGGTCACCGCGCGCACCAGCTCGGGGGAGTCCGCGGGAAGCGCCACGGCCACGGAGGCAGCGTTGGTCACGGCACGGGCCGCGGCGCCGGCGGCCCGGCGCACGGCGGTGTGGTCCGGCGCCTTGCCCAACCCGACCAGCAACAGCAGCGGTGACGAGACCGTCCCGGACGTCGGGACCTTCACGACCTCGCCGAGCTTGCCGGTCACACCGAGGGTCGAGAGCAGCGGCAGCAGCTTGCGCCCGTAGGCCTTCGCGACTTCCTCGCCGCCGTTGGCGATCTCCACCTCACCGCCCTTGCGGGATGCCGCCTGGGCGACCCCGATCACGACCACATCGGCGCGGGTCTTGGCAGGGCTGGCGTTCCGGAGGGAGTACGACGTCATCGACGCAGGATAGCCAGCCTGGCCGAGGAGACCGCTGTTGTAGGTTCTCGCCCATGCCTGACCTGCTGCGGTCCCCGCTCCACGAACGCCACGTTGCGCTCGGCGCCAAGTTCGCCGAGTTCGGCGGCTGGTCGATGCCGCTGGAGTACTCCTCCGGTGTGGTCAAGGAGCACACCGCGGTCCGGGAGTCGGTCGGGATCTTCGACGTGAGCCACCTCGGCAAGGCGATGGTGTCGGGGCCGGGCGCTGCGGACTACGTCAACGCCACCATGACCAACGACCTCGGGCGGATCTCGCACGGCAAAGCGCAGTACACGCTCTGCTGCGACGACGAGACCGGTGGCATCGTCGACGACCTGATCGTCTACCTCCACGACGACGAGCACGTGCTGCTGGTGCCCAACGCCGCCAACACAGCCGAGGTGGTCCGCCGCCTCGAAGCGACTGCTCCCGAGGGTGTCTCGGTGAAGAACCACCACCGTGACTACGTCGTGCTCGCGGTGCAGGGCACCCGGTCCGACGAGGTGCTGTCCGGCGCGGGCCTCCCGGTCGGGCACGAGTACATGTCCTTCGTCGAGGCCGACTTCCAGGGCACCGGTGTCGTGGTCTGCCGGACCGGGTACACCGGTGAGCGGGGCTACGAGTTGATCGCGGCCAACGACGTCGCCGAGCCGCTCTGGGACGCTTTGACGGCCGCCGGCGAGCAGTACGGGATGCTCGCGTGCGGGCTCGGCTCGCGCGACACGCTGCGCACCGAGATGGGCTACCCGTTGCACGGCCAGGACATCTCGCTGGACGTCACGCCCAACGAGGCCCGCCTCGGCTGGGCGGTCGGCTGGAAGAAGCCCGCGTTCTGGGGTCGCGAGCGGCTGATCGCCGAGAAGGCGGAGGGCCCCAAGCGCACGCTCCGCGGGCTCGTCTCGACGGGTCGCGCCATCCCCAGGCCGCACATGAGTGTCAGCCTCACCCCCGACGTACTCCTGGGCGAGATCACGTCCGGGACGTTCTCGCCCACGCTGAAGAAGGGCATCGGTCTGGCGTTGATCCCGAGCTTCGTGAACCCCGAGGCCGAGGTCGGCGTCGACGTCCGCGGTCGTCGCGAGGTCTTCCAACTGACGCCGCCCCCGTTCGTGAACCCATCGGTACGAGAGAGCTGACCCGACGTGAACCTGCCCGAGCAGCCTCCGACGTTCCGCCAGCCCTCCGCCGCCGAGCGCCCGTGGTGGTGGCGCCTCGAGAACTCCGCCGGTGTCGAGATCGAGGTCACCGGCGAGTTCGCCGAGCAGCGTTTCGCGAGCCAGGCGGACGCCGAGTCGTGGGTGGGCGAGATCTGGTCCGACCTCGCCGCCGAGGGCGTCGACGCAGTGACTCTCTTCGAGCACGAGCGCCAGGTCTACGGGCCGATGTCCCTGCACGCCTGAGCAAGGGCCTTGGCGCGCTGATCGTCCGAGCGCGCTCGCCCCTACTCGACGGTGGTTGAGCAGCGAGCGTTGTCGAGACCCCGGACCGGAAGGCGGGGCGGCGACCTCCGCTGGTCGAGCTGGTCGAGACCGACCGCCCTCGCCGACGGCGTCCGCGGTGCTGCCGTTGGCACTCGGGTACGGGGGTCTCGACACGCTCAGGCACCGAGGGGGGCCTGCACTGCTCGACCACCGGGTCTGGTCGGCGGGGCGGTGGTGGCGAAGGATGGGGAGATGCGGGACGACGGCGACGATGACGGCGACTTCGCGGCGTACCTCGTCGCGCGCTGGGTCCCCGTGGTCCGCACCCTGGTGATGCTGGGCTGTCCGCAGCCGGCTGCGGAGGACGTCGCCCGATGCGCGTTCGCGCGGCTGAGCTCGACGTGGGGGAGCGTCCGGGACTCCGAAGACGTCGACGTGCAGGCGTACGCCGAGGTGCTGCACGAGTGGCGGCGCGCCCGGACCCGCCGCGAACGGGACGACGGGCGCCGGGACGAGCCACCGGCGGCCGCCCCACGGGCCCGGCTCGAGGCGATGCTCGACCGGCTGACGCCCGACGCGCGCGCGATGCTGCTGCTCCGATTCGTCGCCGATCTCAGCGACGCGCAGGTGGCCGACGTGATGGAGCTGTCGGTCACGGCCGTCCGCGAGACGCTCACGACCGGTCTCGAGGACATGGACCTCGAGGCGCTGCGTGAGGCGTCGTAGTGAGCGAACCCCTGGCCGAAGAGGTCTTCCGCGAGGCGAGCGAGTCGATCGACGTGCTGTCGCCGTCCCTGGAGGACGTGCGGCGACGTGCTCGGGAGCAGCGTGGTCGGCGCTGGTCGATCGTCGCCGGCGCGGCGGTCGCCGTGGCCGCCGGCGTGACCACCTGGTGGGGGATCCGGGCGACCCACCCGCCGGACGCGGCGTTGACGGTCGCCCCGACCGTGCACGCTGAGAACCCGGCGGACGTGGCGTGGTTCGCGAACGGCGAGCTCCATCTGGACCACGTCACCATCGATCTCCCAGCCCTGCAGGACCTGGTGGCGATCGGTGGCGGGGCGGTGTACGCCGATGACGACGGTGCCGTCGTCTTCGTGGCCGACGACGGCGCGCGCAGCCGTCTGGGGAGCAAGGACCAGGGGACGCCCCTGGTCGGCTCGGACGAGCAGGGCTGGGTCGCGTGGTCCGACACCGGCGGACGGGAGCCCGTGCTCGTCCTCTACGACCTGACCAGCCGCCAGCGTCTGCGCACGGTGGCGCCGACCGACCCCGGGCACGAGTCCGCCACCGAGCTGGTCCCGATCGCGATCGACCAGGACCTCCTCTACTACCGCTCGGGCAGCCAGTCGTACGCCGTGGCGCCGCGCGGCGCGCCGGAGGAGATCGGCGCCGGCCTGCTCGACGTGTCGTCCGCGACCCGGGTCTTCCAGGCGGACGCCGAATCGATCCGCATGGAGCAGTCCTTCTTCAGCACGGTCACCGCCGGGCTCGGCGTGGGGGCCCAGCTGTCACCGCACGGCGACTTCGTGCTCACGCGAACCGCCGACGACGGCACGTCGTACGGCACGGTCCGTGTCTACGACTCGCGTTCCGGCGACGAGCTGCCCTCCGGGCTCACCAGCGATGACGTGGCGATCGCCGCGACCTTCGGGTCCGAGGAGACGGTGACCTACATCGTCGCCCGTGCCGAGGACCGGGCGAGCGCCGACGGGTTCGTGCGGCAGTCGTTCTCGGGAGCCCTCGAGCTCCGCACCTGTCTTCTCGGGGAGGACTCGTGCAAGGTCGACACGAAGTTCCCGAGCACGGGCTCGCTGCCGCTCCTGGCGGACTGACTGAGTGGCCACCTGGGCCGAGTGGTGGAGATCCTCGTCTAGGTTTTGGGCATGCACCGCTTCAGCCAGGTCGACGTCTTCTCACCGGACCCCCTGCTCGGAAACCCAGTGGCCGTCGTGCACGACGCGGACGCGCTGAGCGACAAGCAGATGGCGACGTTCGCCCGGTGGACCAACCTGTCCGAGACCACGTTCCTGCTGACGCCGACGAGCGCCGACGCCGACTACCGGCTGCGCATCTGGACACCGGCCGGCGAGCTTCCGTTCGCCGGACACCCCACGCTCGGCAGCGCCCATGCCTGGCTCCAGGCCGGCGGTGCGCCCTCGGCGGACGAGGTGGTGGTCCAGGAGTGCGCGGCCGGCCTGGTGACCGTGCGTCGCGGTGATCGCCTCGCGTTCGAGGCACCGCCGCTGCTGCGCTCGGGGCCGGTGTCGGCAGCGGACCTCGAAGCGATCAGCCGCGCGCTGCGGGTCAGCGTCTCCGACGTCGTCGACGCCGCCTGGGTCGACAACGGACCGGGCTGGGTCGCCGTGCTCCTCGACAGCGCGGCGGCCGTACTCGACTGCCGGCCGGACTTCGCGGCGTTCGGCGGGTTCGAGATCGGGATCGTGGGTGAGTACGCCGCGGGGGAGAGCGACGCCGACGTCGAGGTGCGCGCCTTCGTGCCCGACATGGGGATCGGCGAGGACCCGGTCACCGGGAGCCTGAACGCCGGGATCGCCCAGTGGCTGGCCGGCACCAGGCTGCCAGCCTCGTACGTCGCGTCCCAGGGGACCGTGCTCGGCCGGCGCGGCCGGGTGCACATCGACAGCGACGGTTCCGTCGTATGGGTGGGCGGCGAGACCCGGACGACCGTGGCGGGTGAGGTCTCGCTGGGGTAGCAACACGCGCGGGTGGCTCCCGGGCCGGCGTCGCGCGGCGGTAGGCTCCGCACGTGCAGCAGTACCTCGATCTCCTCCAGCGAATCCTCGACGACGGGGTGGAGAAGGGCGATCGGACCGGCACCGGCACGCGCAGCGTCTTCGGCCACCAGCTGCGCTTCGACCTGGCCGCGGGCTTCCCGCTGGTGACCACCAAGAAGGTCCACACCCGGTCGGTCTTCGCCGAGCTGCTGTGGTTCCTGCGCGGTGACACGAACGTGAAGTGGCTCCAGGAGCGCGGCGTCACGATCTGGGACGAGTGGGCCGACGAGAACGGCGACCTCGGCCCCGTCTACGGCTACCAGTGGCGCAGCTGGCCGACCCCGGATGGCCGCCACATCGACCAGATCAAGCTGGTCCTCGACCAGATCCGGCGGGACCCGGACTCGCGTCGCCACATCGTGTCGGCCTGGAATGTTGCCGACATCCCCGACATGGCGCTGGCCCCCTGCCACACGATGTTCCAGTTCTACGTCGCCGACGGGAAGCTCAGCTGCCAGCTGTACCAACGGTCGGCCGACGTCTTCCTCGGCGTGCCGTTCAACATCGCGTCGTACGCCCTGCTCACGCACATGGTCGCCCAGATCACCGGCCTCGGTCTCGGCGACTTCGTGCACACGTTCGGCGACGCGCACCTCTACGCCAACCACCTCGAGCAGGCCCGGCTCCAGCTGAGCCGTGAGCCGCGCCCGCTGCCGAGGCTGCGGCTCGACCCGTCGGTCACCGAGATCGACGCGTTCGACCTGGAGCACCTCTCGATCGAGGGCTACGACCCGCACCCGGGCATCAAGGCCCCCATTGCCGTCTAGCGAGCCTCCGCCGGTCGAGCCGGTTGCGCAGCAACCGTCTCGAGACGCCCAGAGAATCGTCATGGTCGCGGCCGTGGCCGACAACGGCGTCATCGGCGTCGACGGCGACATCCCCTGGCGGATCCCCGAGGACTTCGCCCACTTCAAGCGCACCACCCTGGGACACACGCTGGTCATGGGCCGGTCGACGTACGACTCCATCGGCAGACCGCTCCCCGGCCGGACGACGATCGTCCTCACCCGCACGCCCACCTGGTCCGCCGACGGGGTGTTGGTCGCCTCGTCGTTCGACGAGGCCCTCTCGCTGGCCGAGGAGCTTCCCGGCGACGTGATGGTCGCCGGCGGTGCGGCCGTCTACGCCGCCGCGATGGGTCGGGCCGACGAGCAGGTGCTCACCGAGGTCCACCAGTCGCCGCAGGGGGACACGTTCTACCCCTCCTTCGACCGGTCCGAGTGGGTCGAGTCGAACCGCGAGGCGCACGACGGGTTCGACGTCGTGCGCTGGGTGCGGCGCGGGGACCACCGCTGAGGACCGGCTTCGGGTTGTGAACGAACGATCGACCAAGAGTGCGGGCGCTTCCACAGCAGCCGGTGCAGCCGGCGTGGTCCGCTCTGGCAGGGACCCGCGCGGGGGCGATGGCTCGCGAACAGGCCATGACGCCGCGTGCGGCGGCGCCGGTCCGGACGGTCATCGCCCGGGCCCTGCGACCGCACACCGATGAGCGGGCCTGGTGCGGCGGAGCGCCGGCGGGCTGGCAGGGTGGACCCATGGAGTTGAGAGTGTTCACCGAACCCCAGCAGGGCGCGACGTACGACGACCTGCTCGCCGTCGCGCGGACCGCGGAGGAGCTGGGCTTCGGCGCG
>JAOPXC010000284.1 GCA_025965335.1 Nocardioides sp.
TGGACCTCCAGGTCGTGGCGTTCCCGCAGGACGGGCTGCTCCGCGACCCGGGAGCCGAGGAGCTGGTCCGTGCGGCCGTCGATCTCGGCGCGGACGTCGTCGGCGGCATTCCGTGGATCGAGCACACCGACGCCGAGGCCAGGGAACACGTGCGCCGCATGTGCGAGCTCGCGGCCGCGCACGGCCGCCGGGTCGCGATGCTCGTCGACGACGCCGGCGACGCGAGCCTGCGCACGACCGAGATGCTCGCGTCCGCGATGCTCGAGCACGGGCTGGTCGGCCGCGGCGTCGCCAACCACGCCCGGGCCGTCGGGCTCTACGCGCGCCCGTCCCTCGAACGTCTGGCAGGGCTGGCGAGGCGGGCCGGCCTCGGCTTCGTCAGCGACCCGCACACCGGTCCGCTGCACCTGCCGGTCCGCGAACTGACCGCGATGGGCGTGCCGGTCGCGCTCGGCCAGGACGACATCGAGGACGCCTACTACCCGTTCGGCCGGCACAACATGCTCGAGGTCGCCTTCCTCGCCGCGCACGCGCTCGAGGCCGTCGACACCGCCGGCATCGACCTCGTGTACGACGCGGTCTCGACCACCGCCGCGACCGTCCTCGGCGTGACCGACCACCGGCTCGAGGTCGGCGGCAGTGCCGACCTCGTGGTCCACCACCAACCGACGCTGCGCGAGGTGGTCGGACACCACGCGGCACCGGCGTATGTCGTCGCATCGGGCAGGCTGGTGGCCAGCTCGACCTCCATGACCACGTTCCACCTGAACCAGGGAGAGAGCGTATGACCCGGCGGATCCGGATCGGGATCGACACCGGCGGCACGTTCACCGACGTCGTGGCCTTCGACGAGGACTCGGGGGAGCTGGTCACCACCAAGACCCCGTCAACCCCCGCGAACCCGGCCGAGGGGTTCATGGCCGGCATCGACAAGGTGCTGCGGCTGCTGGGCCTCCCCGAGGGGGACGGCGACGCGATCAGCGCGGTCAGCCACGGCACGACGGTCGCGACGAACCAGCTGCTCGAGGGCAAGGTCGACCGGCTCGGGTTCATCACGACCGAGGGCTACGAGGCGATGCTGGAGATCGCCCGGCAGTCGGTGCCGGACGGCTACGGCAACTCGTACTTCTGGGTGAAGCCCGACCGCATCGTCCCTCGCGACCTCGTCAAGGGAGTCGGCGGCCGGCTCGACTTCACCGGGGCGGAGGTGCGGCCCTTCGACGAGGAGTCGGCGCGCGCGGCCGCGCGCTGGTTCCGGGCCCAGGGCGTCAACACGCTGGGCGTCTGCTTCCTGCACGCCTACGCCAACCCCGACCACGAGGAGCGGATGCGCGCCGTGCTCCTCGACGAGCACCCCGAGGCCGTGGTCTCGCTGAGCAGCGAGGTGCTGCGCGAGTACCGCGAGTACGAGCGCGCGATGACCACGCTCGTCGATGCCGCCGTGAAGCCCCGGCTCTCGGCGTACATCACCAGCATCAAGGCGCGGCTCGCGGAGTACGCCGCGCCGTCGGTCGAGCTTGTCGAGACCAGGCGCAGCGTCCCGTTCTACGTGATGAAGTCCAACGGTGGCGTGCTCAGCGCCGACGAGGTCGTGCACCAGCCGATCACCACCGTGCTGTCCGGACCGGCCGCCGGGGCCCTGGGTGCCGCGCTGATCGCGAAGGTCGCCGGCTTCGACAGGGTGCTGACCAGCGACGGCGGGGGCACGTCGACGGACGTGTCGGTGGTGATCGACGGCGAGCCGACGCTGACCACCGAGGGCAGCGTCGGGGCGTTCCCGTCCAAGATCCCGATGATCGACGTCGTCACCGTCGGCGCCGGCGGCGGCTCCATCGCCTGGCTGTCGCCCGAGGGGACCCTCAAGGTGGGTCCGCACTCGGCGGGTGCCGATCCCGGCCCGCTCTGCTACGCCAAGGGCGGCACCGAGGTCACCATCACCGACGCGCACGTCTTCCTCGGGCGGATCCCGCCGCACCTGCTCGGCGGCGAGATCCCGCTGGACGTCGAGGCCGCACGGAGGGGCATCCGCAAGCTCGCCGACGAGCTGGGACTGTCACCCGAGGCGTGCGCCACCGGCATCCTCGAGATCTCCGCGTGGAACCAGGCCAACGCGCTGCGGCAGGTCACCGTCAAGCGTGGGCTCGACGTCCGTGACTTCACGCTCACCACCTTCGGCGGGTCCGGCGCGCTGCTGCTGTGCCGCCTGGTCGACGTGCTGGGGTTGCCGGCCGTGCTGGTCCCACCCAACCCGGGCAACGTGTCCGCCTTCGGCCTGCTCACCGTGGATGTGAAGAACGACTACGTGCAGACCCACGTCGCCCTCGCGGACCAGCTCGAGCCGGACGTCGTGGCGAGGATCTTCGACTCGCTCTCCCAGCAGGCTGCCGCGGCACTGACCAGGGAGGGCTTCGCCGAGTCGGAGCACGTGTTCGTCCGCACCGCCGACCTGCGCTACTTCGGCCAGGCCTTCGAGGTGCGCGTCGGCGTGCCCGACGGGGCCCTCGACGCCGCGGCGCTCGCCGAGGTGGCGGACCGGTTCCATGCCGAGCACCGCGCGCTGTACGGCTACGACTTCGCCGGCGACGCGACCCAGCAGGTCGAGTGGGTCAACCTCCGGGTCTCCGGGATCGGGCCGATCCGGCGTCCCGAGATCCAGCGTGCGCAGGGCGGCGACCCGACGTCGGTCGAGCTCGTCGAGACCACGGTGCGCCGGGTCTGCTTCGAAGCCGCCGACGGGTACGTCGACACCCCGGTGCTGTGGCGCGCCGACCTGCCGCCGGGGGCGACGTTCGTCGGCCCGGCGATCATCGAGGAGTTCGGCTCCACGGTCCCCCTGCACCCGGGCTTCACCGCCCGGGTCGACGAGTACCTGAACATCATCGTGACGAGGAGCGAGTAGTGGTCTCGACAAGCTCGACCACCGAGAGTCGCCGGGCGCCGACACAGTTCCCGTTCGGCCACCTGACCGACGACGCGGGGGCGAGCGCCGACCCGGTGCTCGTCGAGATCGTGCAGGGCTCGCTGGCCTCGGTCGAGATGGAGGTGGAGACCGCCATCGGGCGCACGTCGAGGAGCCCGATGATCCGCGACGCCCACGACTTCCGGGCCGGCATCCACGACCGGCTGCTGCGCAAGCTCACCGGCCGGTCCTACTCCGCGCTGGTGCACCCGATCGCCCGCGACTTCCCGATCGAGGAGATGCGCGAGGGCGACGTCTTCTTCCACAACGACGTCTACCGCTCCGAGGGCGGCATCGGGCACCTGCCCGACCTGTGCGTGACCGTGCCGGTCTTCAGCGTCGGCAAGGTGGTGGCGTTCGTCCAGGCGTTCGGCCACCACGACGACATCGGCGGCGCCGTACCCGGCTCGATGCCCTCCAACGCGACGAGCGTCTTCGAGGAGGGGCTGATGGTCCCGCCGATCCGGCTCTGGGACGCCGGAGTGCCCAACAAGGCGGCGCTGTCGATCATGACCCGCAACTCGCGGATGCCCGAGTCCCTGAGCGCCGACCTGGACGCCGAGTGCTCCGCGTGCCTGATGGGTGCGCGGCGGCTGGGCGAGCTCTTCGACCGCTACGGGACCGACACCGTCGAGTCCTGCTTCGACGCGATCATCGACCGCACCACCACGACGTACCGCCGCGAGATCCTCTCCCAGATCCCGGTCGGGACCTGGGTGTGGGAGGACTACGCCGAGCACGACGGCGTCGACGAGCCGATGCTGCACACCCAGCGGATCACGCTGACGCGCACGCCGGCTGACGACCCCGATGGGGAGCGACTGGTCCTCGACTTCGCCGGGACGTCGCCCCAGGCCAAGGGGCCGATCAACCACTGCGGCGACTACAGCGACGGCGTGTTCCTCAAGAAGTGGCTGGCACCGATCCTGCGCAACCTGGCCGAGACCCCCGAGCGGATGGCCGAGCTCGACGTCAACGAGGGCATCGTGCCGCTCATCGAGATGCGGTTCCCGCCGCCCGGCACCCTGCTCACGCCGGTGTTCCCGGCGCCGACCAACGCCCGCACGTTCGTGATCCTGCGGCTGCTCGG
>JAOPXC010000293.1 GCA_025965335.1 Nocardioides sp.
GCTTGCGCGACTGCTCGTAGCGCTTGCGCTGTTCCTCGGCCCGGGCGCGGACCTGCTTGAGGAACTCCTCGTCCTTCGCCGGGTCGACGGCCGCCGCCCGCCCGGGCCGGTCGTACTCCGGGAACGCGGGCGCCGACCGTTCGTAGGCCGAGCGCCGGGCCGCGCCCTCCGGTCGGCCCGCGATGATCCAGGCCAGGGATCCGACGAACGGGAAGATCAGCACCAGGATCAGCCAGGCAAGCTTGGGCAGGTTGCGGACCTCGCGGTCCGGGGCCCCGATCACGTCGACGAGGCAGAACAGCCACAGGGCGAACGTCACCACCCCGAAGACGAGCTCGACCTTGATCACGCCGAGAATTGTGGCCGACGCGGCCCGTTTCGTCAGCCGGTTACGTGATCCAGCGCGGCACCGTCGGGCGGGATGCCCGGACCGCTCGGCTCACTCGGTGGCCCAGCGCTGCCCGAGCTCGGCGTCCGTGGGAGGACTGCCGGGCAGCTTCGCCGTCTCGGCGTCGGGCCGCAGGGCGTCCAGCTGGAGGGCCAGGAACCGGCGTCGCAGCACCGCCGTACGCGCGTCGTCGCTGACCCGGACGGCGCTCAGCTGCTCGAACAGCATCGGCAGGTCGTTGAGGTGCAGGTCGGAACGAACCGCACCGGCGCTCCGGGTCCGGCGGAACAGCTTGGTCGTCAGGCCGTTCGCCCGGCCCGCGAGCTCGACGAGCTCCTCGGTCGGTGTGAACGTGCCGGCCAGGCGCACCGTCAGGGAGTGCACGTCGGCCTCGACGATGCCGGAGAGGAAGCCGGCGAACGCCTCCCAGTCCCCGACGTCGGCGGACAGCGCCTCCTCGGCCACCTCGATGTAGCGCCGGAGCCCCTCCGCACAGAGCGTCTGGAGCAGGACCTCCTTGCTGCCGTATCTCCGGTAGAGGGCGCTGATGCCCACGCCCGCCTCGGCTGCGACGGCCGACACCGGCGCGGCCGGGTCGTGCAGGAAGACCTTCCGGGCGGCGTCGAGGATTGAGGTGTCGTTGCGGGCCGCCTGTGCCTGGCGGCCGCTCAGGGGAGCCGAACTCGCTGACATGAAACTCAGGATACCACTTGAACGGAATGATTCGTTCCGCTAATCTCCTCCAGTAGCGGAACAAACCGTTCCGTTCCCCCAGCCGAGGAGCTCGTCATGACCAGCACCGCTATCAAGCCCTTCCGGATCGACATCCCGCAGAGCCAGATCGACGACCTCAACGAGCGCCTCGACCGCACCCTCCGCGCGAACGAGATCCCGGGCTCCGGTTCGTCGTACGGCGTGAGCGTCGACTGGGTGCAGACCCTGGTCGCGAAGTGGCGCACGCAGTTCGACTGGCGAGAGGTGGAGGCGCGGCTCAACCAGTACCCGCAGTTCACCACCGAGATCGACGGCCAGCAGGTCCACTTCCTCCACGTCCGGTCGGGCCGGCCGGACGCGACGGCCCTGATCCTGACCCACGGCTGGCCCGGTTCGGTGCTGGAGTTCCTCGACGTGATCGAGCCGCTCACCAGGGCCGGATACGACCTCGTCATCCCGTCGATGCCCGGCTTCGGGTTCTCCGGGCCGACAACGGAGGCCGGCTGGGAGGTCTACCGCACCGCCGCGGCGTGGGTCGAGCTGATGCGTCGCCTGGGTTACCAGCGCTACGGCGCGGTCGGGAACGACGGCGGCTCGATGGTCTCCCCCGAGGTCGGCCGGCTCGACCCGGAGCACGTCGTGGGCGTGCACGTCACCCAGCTGTTCTCGTTCCCCAGCGGAGACCCTGCCGAGATGGTGGACCTGACGGCCGACGAGCAGGCCGGACTCGAGCGGCTGACCTGGTTCTGGGAGACGCTGGGCGCGTTCAACGTGCTGCAGTCCCAGCAGCCGCAGACGCTCTCGCACGCGCTCGCCGACTCGCCGGCCGGCCTGGTGGGCTGGAACGGCCAGCTCTTCGACGGTGTCGACGACGACTTCGCGCTGGCCAACATCGCCACGTACTGGTTCACCGGGACCAGCGGTTCCTCGATGCGCTTCTACTACGAGATGGCCAGGTCGACGACCAGGCCCGAGGGACCGACGACGGTGCCGATCGCCCTGGCCGGCTCGCAGAGCGACTTCCTGTCGATCCGGCGGTTCGCCGAGCGCGACCACCACAACATCGTCTCCTGGAACGTGTACGACGCAGGCAGCCACTACACCGCCCACACCGACCCGGAGCTGTACGCCAAGGACGTCACCCAGTTCTTCGACCAGCTGGGCTGACGCGACGGCGCTCTGCATTCGTGGCTCGGGTGAACATGGTTCACTCAGAGCCATGGACGCCGTTGGCGCCGCGTTCGAGGCGCACCCCCGGGCGGGTTTCCTGCCGCGTCGCCACCGCAAGTCGGCGGGGTTCGACGGACCGCTCGAGATCGGGCACGGCCAGACCAACTCCCAGCCCCGCACCGTCGACGCGATGCTGCGTCTCCTGCAGGTGCGGCCCGGTGACCGGATCCTCGACGTGGGGGCCGGCTCGGGCTGGACGACCGCCCTGCTCGCCCATCTGACCGGCCCGGACGGCGAGGTGCTCGGGGTGGAGCTGGAACCCGACCTGGTGCAGTTCGGCTCAGACAACCTCGCCCGGACCGGCCAGCCGTGGGCGAGCATCCACGCGGCAGCCCCCGGCGTCCTCGGCTGTCCGGACCGCGCGCCGTACGACCGGATCCTGGTGTCGGCGGAGCCGCGAGAGCTGCCCGCCCCGCTCCTCGACCAGCTCGCGCCGGCCGGCCGGATGGTGATCCCGGTGGCCGGCACGATGCTGTTGGTGATCGGGGGCGGGGACGGGCAGGCGACGATCACCCGGCACGGCGGCTACCGGTTCGTGCCGCTGCGCTGACCGTGGGGCTGCGCGTGCGGCTGAGCGCGATCAGTGCGCGTACAGGTGGGCTTCCCAGTGCACCTCGTGGCCCGAGTTCGGGTCGTTCCAGGTGCCCGCCACGGGGCACCATCGTCGGGAACGGCCACAGAGGACTCCCATCCGGCCCTCGGGTAGCCGGCGGATCGCCCCGCACACCTTGGTGGTCCTGCGGCTGCCGCCTGGGGACGGGAGTGGGAGCCCCGCCCCGGTTCACCTTGCGTTTCCGGGAGCCGCCTATCCTGCGGCGGTGACACCTGAACCCCAGCATTCGGGCCCGCAGTCGGCAGAGTTCGCGGAGGAGCTCGTCCGGCTCTCGTCGGCCGACAACTTCCGTGACGTCGCCGGCACCGGGTCCGGGCACCCGACCTCCGACGGCGGTCACGTGCGGCGCGGCGTGTACTTCCGCGCCAACGAGCTGCGGCTCACCGACGAGGACGCCAGGTCGATCGCAGCGCTCGGGGTCACGACCGTCGCCGACCTCCGCAGTGCCCACGAGATCGAGATCCACCCCGACGTGCCGGTGCCCGGCGCCACCTGGCACCACTTCGACGTGCTCGGCATCCCCA
>JAOPXC010000316.1 GCA_025965335.1 Nocardioides sp.
CGCCAGCCGCATCGTCAGGTCGACCCGGACCGGCGACATGGGATGTGCCACGCCGAAGTCGTACTCCGTCAGGCTCGGGTCGAAGATGACCGTCGCCGGACCCGGGCACTCCATGCCCTCGACGCTACTCGGCGCCCCCGCGGGCGCTACAGTGGGCAGGTGCTGACGAACCGCTCGACCCAGTGGCGGGCCGCCTGACCGGCGGACCCCTCTGAAGCACGCACTCTTCACACGGCCGCCCACGGGCGGCCGTTTTTCGTCGGTCGAGCTGGTCGAGACCAGGCCGCCCGTGGGCTCTCACACCAGGAGAACCCATGACCACGACCCGACGGCTTTCCCTGCTCAAGCCCACCGGACACCTCACCCTCGGCAACTACCTCGGCGCGCTGCGACCGATGGCCGCCGGGCAGGACGGGGCCGACTGCTTCTTCGGCGTCGCCGACCTGCATGCCCTCACCGTCCCGCACGACCCCCGGGAGGTGCGCGGCCTCATCCGGGAGCTGGCGACCCTGCTGCTGGCCGTCGGCCTCGACGACTCGACCCTGTTCGTGCAGAGCCGGGTTCCGGCCCACGCGCAGCTGGCCTACCTGCTCGAGTGCACGGCATACACGGGCGAGCTCAACCGGATGATCCAGTTCAGGGAGAAGGGCAGGGACCAACCGTCGACGCGGGTCTCGCTCTACACCTACCCGGCGCTGATGGCGGCCGACATCCTGCTCTACGAGCCGAGCCAGGTGCCGGTCGGCGACGACCAGCGCCAGCACGTGGAGCTGACCCGCGACCTCGCGATGCGGTTCAACCACGCGTACGGGCCGGTGTTCACGGTCCCCGAGATCACCACCCCGGCGGCCGGCGCACGGGTGATGGACCTGGGTGATCCCACGGCGAAGATGGGCAAGTCGGGCGCCGCCGCAGCAGGCGCGATCCACGTCCTCGACTCGCCCGACGTGGTGAAACGCAAGATCGCCCGAGCCGTGACCGACAGCGAGACCGGTCCCGGCGCGGTGCGTGCCGATCGGGAGGCGAAGCCCGGTGTGACCAACCTGCTCGACATCCTGGCGGCCTGCGGCGGCTCGGCCGACGGGATCGCGACGTACGGCGCCCTCAAGAAGGCCGTGACGGACGCGGTGGTCGCCGAGCTCGAGCCCGTCCGGAAGAGATACGGCGACCTGGCCGACGACGCCGCGCACGTCACGAAGGTCTTTGCTGCCGGGGCCGCGCGGTGCCGCGAGGTCACCGCGCCCGTGCTCGCCGCCGCCGAGGCCGCGATCGGGCTGGCGTGAGGTCAGGTCAAGAAGTCGGCGACGACGCGGCCGAGCTCCTCGCCGGCGTCCTCCTGCAGGAAGTGCCCGGCGTTGGTGATCGTCGGGTGCCTCAGGGCCTGGGCGCCGGGCACGAGCTTGACGATGATCGGGGCCAGGTCGCCGGTGATCGGGTCGCCGTCACTGAACGCGGTCAGGAACGGCTTGTCCCAGGCCGTCAGGACCTCCCACGCGGCGCGGTTCGCCGCGGCTGCCGGGTCATCCGGGGTCGTGGGCACCAGCGTCGGCATCGCCCGCGGACCCGCCTTCGAGGCCTCGTCCGGAAACGGTGCGTCGTACGCCGCCCGGTCGGCGCCGGCGAGCCCGCGCACGCAGCCCGCCTCCACGAACCGCCCGATGTCCAGGCGCTCGGCCGTCTCGACGGCGTCGTGGAACATCCACCAGAGCTCCGGCATCGCCTGGTCGCCGGTGGGCAGGCCGGTGTTGGCGGCGACGACCCGGGCGAAGCGCTCGGGGTGCTCGGCCACGAGCCGCAGCCCGATCAGGCCGCCCCAGTCCTGGCCGACCAGCGTGACGTCGTTGAGGTCCAGCCGGTCGAGCACCAGCTCGCGCATCCACTCGACGTGGCGCGCGAAGCTGTGGTCGGCGGTGCTCAGTGGCTTGTCGGAGCGACCGAAGCCGACCAGGTCGGGAGCGATCGCACGGATCCCGGCATCCGCCAGCACCGCCAGCACCTTGCGGTAGAGGTAGGACCAGGTCGGCTCCCCGTGCAGCAACAGTGCCACGGGACCGTCGGCCGGCCCCGCCTCGACCCAGGCCATCCGCAGGGTGCCGCCGTCCGGGTCGGCGACCTCGGCGTACCGGGGCTCCCACGGGAAGTCCCGCAGGTCGGCGAAGCGGTCATCGGGCGTGCGGTAGGTGCGCATGGCGGTCAGTCTGACCGCGGGGCGCGGCGGCGGCCAGGTCCCTTCGTCGTGGTGTGCCCCGGGCTGGGAGTCGTCTCCCCGGGCCGGAAGCGGTCTCCCCGACGTGGGCCAGACGAGTGCTCTCGCCGGGACCTGCCCTGGGTCAGCTGCCCTCGGCCAGCTCGCGCGACCGGTCGCGGGCGGCCTCCATCGCGGCCAGGAACGCGGCGCGCACCCTGTGGATCTCGAGCTCCCGGAGCGCCGAGGCGGTGGTGCCCGCCGGCGAGGTCACCTGCTCGCGCAGCACGGTCGGATGGGTGCCGGTCTCGCGCAGCATCTTGGCGGAGCCGACGAGGGTCTGGATCACGAGCTCGGTGGACGTCGATCGCGGCAGGCCGAGGTGGACGCCGGCCTCGATCATCGATTCGACGACGAAGAAGATGTAGGCCGGCCCGGAGCCGGAGATCGCGGTCACGGCGTCCTGCTGCCGCTCGGGGATCCGCAGCACCTTGCCGACCGAGGCCATCAGCGCCTCGGCCTCGGCGAGATGGTCCTCGCTGCAGTGCGAACCGGGCGAGATCGCGGCCATGCCCTCGTCGACCAGTGCGGGGGTGTTGGGCATGACGCGGACGACGGCGACACCCTCGGGCACGTGCGACTCGATGAACGCCGTCGTGATGCCGGCCGCCAGCGAGACCAGCAGCTGGCCGGGCCTGAGCGCGGGGGCGATCTCGGCCAGCACGTCGCCCATGTCCTGCGGCTTGACGACCAGCGCGATCGTGTCGGCCTTGCCGGCCGCCTCGAGGTTGCCGACGACGGCGACGCCGTAGCGTTCCTCGAGCTCGTGGGCCCGGTCGGCACGCTTCTCGCCGACGAGGAGCTGGTCGACCCGGCGTCCGGCACGGACGAGCCCCGACAGGAGCGTCTCGCCCATGACACCGGCACCGATGATCGCGGTCTGGGACATGGGGACCTACTTCTTCGAGATCAGGGACTTCAGGAAGAATGACAGGTTCTGCGGGCGCTCAGCGAGCCTTCTCATGAGGTAGCCGTACCACTCGAGGCCGTAGGGGAGGTACACGCGCACTGTCTCGCCGCTCGCGGCCAGGCGCTTCTGCTCCTCGGGCCGGATGCCGTAGAGCATCTGGAACTCGTAGGACCCCTGGGCGCGGCCGTAGCGGCTCGCGAGGGACGAGGCGATCTCGACCAGGCGGGGGTCGTGGGTCGCGATCATCGGGTAGCCCTGACCGGCCAGCAGCACCTTGAGGCAGCGGACGTAGGACCTGTCGACGTCGAGGCGATCCTGGTACGCGACCGCCTCGGGCTCCTGGTAGGCGCCCTTGCACAGCCGGACGCGGGAGCCCTCGTAGGCGAGCGCGCGGCAGTCGGACTCGGTGCGGTGGAGGTAGGCCTGGACCACGGCCCCGGTCTCGGGGAAGTCCTTGCGCAGCTCGCGCAGCACCGCCAGCGTCGAGTCGGTGGTGGCGTGGTCCTCCATGTCGAGGGTGACGGTCGTGCCGGCGTTGCGGGCCCCACGGCAGATGGTGCGCGCGTTCTCCAGGGCGACCTTGTGACCGTTGTCGGGAAGGGCCTGACCGATCGCGGACAGCTTGACCGACACCTCGGCGTGCCGGGTCAGGCCGCGCGCGGCGAGCTGCTGGAGCAGGTCGAGGTAGGCGTTCACCGTGGCCTCGGCCTGCTCGGCGTCGAGGGTGTCCTCGCCGAGGAAGTCGAGCGTCGCCTTGAGCCCGTCGTCGACCAGGCGGGCGGTCGCGTCGACCGCCGTACTGGTGGTCTCCCCCGGGACGTAGCTGGTGACGATGCCAGAAGTCACCGGCAGGGTGCTGACGAGCTTCTTGATCTGCTGGCTGCGAGCAAGCAGCAGGATGGGCTGGCGGAGCAACGACATGCCGGCAAGGTTACGCGGTGCGCCGCCGCAGGGTGGCAGCGCCGAGAGCCAGCCCGGCCAGCGCGAAACCGGCCACCACGGCCAGGTCCTGCCACACCTCACCGGTGCTGGAGCTGCGGGTGAGGTGCTGCATCGCGTCGACCGCGTAGGACAGCGGGAGTAGGTCGCTGACGGCACCCAGGACGTCGGGCAACAGGTCCCGCGGGACGAACAGTCCGCAGAGCAGGATCTGCGGGATGACCACGGCCGGCATGAACTGCACCGCCTGGAACTCCGTCTGGGCGAACGCGCTCACGAACAGGCCCAGCGCCGTGCCGAGCACGGCGTCGGTCACCGCGACGAGCGTGAGCAGCCACACCGGGCCCTCGACGTGGAGCCCGAGCAGGCCGATGCTCACCGACACCGCGAGCGCGGACTGGACCGCGGCCACGGCCCCGAAGGCCAGGGCGTAGCCGCCGAGGAAGTCGAGCTTGCCCATCGGCATCGCCAGGAGTCGCTCGAGGGTGCCGCTGGATCGTTCGCGCAGCGTCGTCACGCTGGTCACCAGGAACATCACGATGAACGGGAACATCGCGAGCACCGCGGGCCCGGACCGGTCGAAGGCCCGGCCGCTGCCGTCGGTGCCCTCGAACATCCACCACAGCAGCGAGATCAGCAGGCAGGGCAGCACGAGCAGCATCGCCAGGGTGCGGTGGTCGCGCCGGAGCTGGGTCAGCACCCGGCCGGCGACGGCGAACGTGATCTGGAGATGGTTGCTGCGCAACCTCCTCGATCCAAGGATGCGGGCGTTCATGCTGCGGCCCCGCCGGCGTCGCGTGCCACGAGCTCGAGGAACGCGCCCTCGATGTCGTGGGCTCCGGCCTGCTGCTTGATCGCCGCGGGCGTGTCGTCGGCGAGGATCCGGCCCTCCCGCATCAGCAGCAGCCGGTCGCAGCGTTCGGCTTCATCCATGACGTGGCTGGAGACGAGCACCGCGGAGCCGTCGTCGGCGAGCCGGTGGAACAGCGCCCAGAGGTCGCGGCGCAGGACCGGGTCCAGCCCGACGGTCGGCTCGTCGAGGACGAGCAGGTCGGGCGTGGCGAGCAGGGCCACCGCGAGACTCACGCGGGACCGCTGGCCGCCGCTGAGCCTGCCGACGACCTGGTCTCGGTGGCCGGCCAGGTCGACCGACTCGACGGCCCGGGCCACCTGTTCCTGGCCCACACCCAGCACGCGGGAGAAGAAGCGCAGGTTCTCGGCGACGGTCAGGTCGTCGTAGACGCTGGCCGCCTGGGTGACGTAGCCGATCCGGTCGCGCAGTCCCCTGCTGCCGGCCGGCTCGCCGAAGACCGACAGCTGGCCACCGGCCACTCGCTGGACGCCCACGAGGGCCCGCATCAGCGTCGACTTGCCGCAGCCCGACGGACCCAGCAGCCCGGTCACCCCGCCGCCGATGGTCAGGTCGAGATCGGTGAGCACGCTGCTGCCGCCGCGCACGACGGTCAGCCCGCGTACCTCCACGGCGTTTTTCATCATGTGATGAATTATGCGCCCATCGCCGGCGATGGGCAACCCCTCAGGGCAGTGGGCCGTCCAGGTAGCCCTGCAGCACGGGCGCGTACGTCGCGACCAGCACGTCCGGCGGCGCCGAGGCGAGCGGCTCGACGACCAGCAGGTAGCGCAGCATCACGATGCCGACCAGCTGGGACGCGACCAGCGTCATCCGCCGATCCGGCTCGTCGAGCCCGAGCGCCTGCCCGACCGGGCCCAGCACCATCCGCAGGAAGCCGTCGCGCAGCAACTGCCGGCCCCCGGGCTCGACGATGCCGCGGAACAGCGCCAGCAGCGGCAGTCGGCTCTCCTCGTCGTCCCAGACCTCGAGGAAGACCCGCATGATCCGCTCGCCGGCACCCTCGACGCCGCCCTCGATCACCGGGATCATCGCCGTCCGCGGGTCCACCCGAACGGCCAGCGCGGCCAGGAACAGGTCGTCCTTGGTGCCGAAGTAGTGGTGCACGAGCGCGGCGTCGACGCCGGCGGCCGCGGCGACCGCACGGACCGACGTACCGGCATGACCGGATGCGGCGAACAGCTCCCGGGCGGCGGCCAGGATCGCGGCCCGGGTGTCGGGTGCACCCGGGCGCCGACCACGACGCGTGGTGGTCACGGGGTGGTCACCGCGAGGTGCTCGCGGGCGAACTCCAGGGACTCGCGCAGGTCGAGCTCCCGCTCCTCGCGGGTAGTGCACTTGCGGGTGTTGATCTCGACGATCACCTCGCCGGCGAAACCGGTCTGGGCCAGGTGCTGCAGGAACCCCGCGGCCCCCATCGAGCCACGACCGGGCACGAGGTGCTCGTCCTTGGCCGAGCCGGTGCCGTCGGTGAGGTGGATGTGCCGCAACCGACTGCCCAGCCGCCGGGCCATCGAGATCGGGTCGGAGGCCGCGATGGCCGAGTGCGACAGGTCGATGGTCGTGTTGGCGTAGGACTCCTCGGACGGGTCCCAACCCGGGACATACATCTCCACGCCCCGCTTCGACGTCGCACGCCAGGGGTACATGTTCTCGACCGCGAACGCGATCCCGGTGGACTCCTCGATGGCCGCGATCCCGTTGACGAAGTCACGGGCGTACTCCCGCTGCCAGCGAAACGGCGGGTGCACGACGACGACCTCGGCGCCGACCGCCTGCGCCATCTCCGCGGATCGCTCGAGCTTGCCCCACGGCTCGGTCCCCCAGACCCGCTGGGTGAACAGCAGGCACGGCGCGTGCACCGCGCTGATCGGGATCTGGTGGTGCTCGGAGAGCTGGGCGATGGCGGTGGTCTGCTGGCTCAGCGCATCGATGCCCACCATGACCTCGATCGTGTCGTAGCCGATCGAGGAGGCGTACGCGAAGGCGTGCGCCGA
The DNA here is from genome assembly GCA_025965335.1 of Nocardioides sp. Taxonomy (GTDB): domain Bacteria; phylum Actinomycetota; class Actinomycetes; order Propionibacteriales; family Nocardioidaceae; genus Nocardioides. The sequence continues at coordinate 6,963 of JAOPXC010000316.1, forward strand.
GGACTCGGGGTAGACGGACGCGGTGGACAGCCCGACGCGGTTGCTCATCTGATCATCGGCCCAGGATGCTGAGCTGGTCGAGTCGCTCGAGGATGACGCCCTCGCGCAACGCCCAGGGGCAGATCTCGAGTGCGGACAGGTCGAAGATGTCCATGCACGCCTCGGCCACCAGCGCCCCCGGCACGATCTGATGGGTGCGGCTGGGTGAGACGCCGGGCAGGTGGGCAAGGTCGGCGGGCGTCATCGCGACGAGCTTGGGGATCCACTCGGAGAGGTCGGCGCGCGACAGCGTCCGCGGGACCAGCGCGCCGTCGCCCGACGGCGCGGCACCACAGATCCGGGCCAGCGACCGGAAGGTCTTGGACGTGGCCGCCGCCCGGTCGGGGGTGCCGGCTCGCAGCAAGTTGCCGGCGTCGCGCGCGATCTCGGTCCTGATCTGCTTGCGCAGCCCGCGGATGGTCTCCTCGTCGAGGACGCTGGCGCCGAAGAACTGCCGGGCCAGCCGGGCCGCGCCCAGTGGCAGCGACCAGGCGACGTCGGGCGCCTCGTCCCCGCCGCCGGCGATCTCCAGCGAGCCCCCACCGATGTCGAAGACCGCCAGCCGGCCGGCCGACCACCCGAACCAGCGTCGTACGGCGAGGAACGTCAGCCGGGCCTCGTCCTCGCCCGACAGCACCTCGATGGCGACACCGGTGCGCTCCCGGACGTGCTCGAGCACCGCCTCGGCGTTGACCGCGTCGCGCACCGCCGAGGTCGCGAACGCCAGCATGTCCTGGCAGCCCTTGTCCTCGGCGACGACGAGGGCGCCGGCGGTGAAGCCGGTCAGGGCGTCGATGCCGGTCTGCGACACCGCGCCCTGCTCGTCATCCGACTGGACGAGGTGCTCCGCCAGCCGCAACGGTTCCTTGTAGGAGAACGCCGGAAGCGGCGCCGCGCCGCCATGGGCATCCACGACGAGCAGGTGCCCCGTGTTGGAGCCGATGTCGAGAACGCCCAGGCGCATGTGTCCAAAGTACCGGGCGGGTAGGTTTGTCACGTGCCCGAAGTCGATCTCGTGTTCCCACGCGCCTATGTCGAGTTCGTGAACCCGGCCGACGAGTCCGAGGTGATGAGGTGCGACCTCACCTGGCTGACGTCGAGCTACACCTGCATCTTCGGCCAGGGCTGCCCGGGCATCTACAGCAGCGCTCCGGACGTCGGCTGCTGCACGCTCGGCGCGCACTTCGCCGGCAAGGAGGACGAGAAGCGGGTCGCCGGCTTCGTCGACCAGCTCGACGAGACGCTGTGGCAGTTCAAGCCCTCCGGGCGGGCGGTGCGGAAGAAGGACTGGATCGAGACCGACGACGAGGGCGAGCGGAAGACGCGCACGCACGAGGTCGACGGCCAGCAGGCGTGCGTCTTCGCCAACCGCCCGGACTTCGCTCCCCCGGGTGGAGGGGGCGGCGCCGGCTGCGCCCTGCACGCACTCGCCTTCGCGCAGGGCCGCAACCCGCTCGAGACCAAACCGGACGTGTGCTGGCAGCTGCCGATCCGCCGCACCTTCCGCGACGTGGAGCGCCAGGACGGCACCACGTACACCGAGGTCTCGATCGGCGAGTACGACCGCCGCGGCTGGGGCCCGGGCGGCCACGACCTCGACTGGTACTGCACCGGCAACACCGAGGCGCACGTCGCCGTCGAGCCCGTCTACGTCACCTCGGCTGCCGAGCTGACCGAGATGATGGGCCGGGCGGCGTACGACGAACTGGTGCGGCACTGCGAGGCCCACGTGCGGTCGCGGTCGGCCCTCGCACTGCATCCGGCCGACCCCGGATAACCTTTCTCGACGTCAAGAGAACCCGACCCCGCCGTCGAGGGCCCGGACGGCCATGCCGAGAATCTTCTGCATGCGCCTGGACCATCTTTCTTATGCAGCAGGACCGGATGGCCTCGCCAGCACTGCCCAGCTCATCGGGGGACTGCTCGGCCGGGACTTCACCGACGGAGGCGTGCACCCGCGCTTCGGGACCCGCAACATGATCCTGCCGCTCGCCGGCGGGAACTACCTCGAAATCGTCGAGGTGCTCGACCACCCGGCCTCGGACAAGGCGCCGTTCGGCCAGGCCGTACGGGCGCGTTCGGCACTCGGCGGCGGGTGGCTCGGCTGGGTCGTCGCGGTCGACGACATCACCGTGGTGGAGAAGCGCCTCGGTCGCGAGGCTGCCACCGGCAACCGGCACCGTCCCGACGGCACCGAGCTGCGCTGGAAGCAGATCGGCGTCAACGGCCTGATCGCCGACCCGCAGCTGCCGTTCTTCATCGAGTGGGACATCGACTCCGCCGACCACCCCAGCACCGGCGCCGACGGCGCGTTCTCCCTTGCCTGCCTGGAGATTGCGGGCGATCCGCAGCGGGTGAGCGAGTGGCTCGGAGAGACCGTCGAGGCTCCCCTCGAGGACGTCAAGGTCGAGTGGGTCGCCCACCACGGCACGCCCGGCATCATCGCCGCGCAGCTCCAGACGCCCGGCGGCCTGGTGCGCATCTGACCGTCCCGCCCGGCGCCCGGCCGAGCCCCAACATCTGGCACCACCCGGCGACGTACGAGATCGAGAACCGCGCGGTGGACCCCGACGGCGCGCTCGAGAAAGCGATGCTCGGCATCGCCGACTGGTCGCGCCGTACCGTGCTCGACGTCGGCTGCGGGACGGGTTTCCACCTGCCCCGGTTCGCGGAGACCGCCGCGTCGGTCATCGGCGTCGAGCCGCACCCCGACCTGGTGGCGCTGGCCCGACGCCGCACCCGGTCGCTCGACCACGTCGTGGTGTCGCAGGGCGTCGCCCAGGCGCTCCCACTCCCCGATGCGTCGGTCGACGTGGTGCACGCGCGGTGGGCCTACTTCTTCGGTCGCGGCTGCGAACCCGGGCTGGCCGAGCTGGACCGCGTCGTACGCCGCGCTGGCACGGCGTTCGTCGTCGACAACGACCCGACCCGGTCGACGTTCGGCGGCTGGTTCCGCCGGGGCTACCCGGACCTCGACCCGCCGGCGGTCGTGGAGCGCTTCTGGTCGACCCGGGGCTGGACGCGGACACCGGTCGACGTGCGCTGGTCGTTCTCGTCGCGGGCGGACCTGGAGAGCGTCGTCCGGATCGAGTTCACGCCCGGGGTCGCCGACGCGATCCTGGCCGAGCATGACGGGACCGAGGTCGACTATGCGGTGAACCTCTGGTCGAAGGGGTTCTGAGGAACACGCCCTACGAGGGTGTTGAAACACAGCCAGCGTGCGGGCAGCGCGCCGCGCAGCAGAGCGGATCCTTCAGCAGTCTCCTAACTCGAGCCGCGGACCGCGAGCGTCGGGCTGAGCAGGACGCCCGGGTGGATCGCCGGCGGGTGGCCGAGCCGGCCCTCGAGCGCCTTCACGACCTCCACCGCCACGTCCTCGAGGGGTTGGCGCACCGAGGTCAGCCCGGAGGCGACCACCTGGGCCACCTGAGAGTCGTCGAAGCCGACCACGGCGACGTCACGCCCGGCGGTGAGGCCGCGCTCGGCGAGCGTCCGCAGGACGCCCATCGCCAGGGTGTCGGAGGCACAGACGAAGGCCGACGGCTGCGCCTCGTCGAGGAGTACGGCGCTCGCGTCGCGTCCGCTGCTCACCGTGTCCTCGACCCGCGAGGCCAGCCCGGTGGTGGGCAGGCCTCGGGCACGCATGGCTCGGCTCCAACCCGCGCGCCGGTCCTCGCCGATGAAGGAGTCCTTGCGCCAGCCGATCCACGCGATGCGCTCGTGACCCTTGTCCAGCAGGTGTGAGGTCGCCAGGTCGCAACCGGCCGCACCGTCGACGTCGACCCACGGATGGGGCGCGTCGGGGTTGTCCCACGGTCGGCCGAACGCCACGAACGGCGCCCGACGGGCACCCAGCCACGCCGCCTGGGGGTTGCCGAGGTACGTGTCGGTCACGATGAAGGCGTCGACCGCGGTCGAGCGCAACAGGTCGTCGTACCCCGCCAGCGCGTCGATCGGGTCCCCCGAGAAGAGCAGGACGTGATAGCCGGCCTCACGGGAGGCCTCCACCAGCGAGTGCACGAACCGGTCCATCAACGCATTGGCCGTCCCCTCCTGCACCGGCTGGATCCGCAGCCCGATGAGATGGGACGCACGGGTGCGCAGGTTGCGGGCCGCACGGTTGGGGCTGTAGCCGAGCTGGTCGATCGCCTGCTGCACCCGCAGCAGGGTGTCCGCGCGCAGCAGGTCTGGGTTGTTCACGGCGTTCGACACGGTCTGCCGGGAGACCCCCGCGAGCTCGGCGACGTCCGCGAGCGTCGGTGGGGCAGGCGGGATGCGGCCGAAGACCTTCGACACGGTGTCCATGACCCTCCCCTCGGTGCACTGCGGTTCTTGATCGATCCAATACGCAGCATAAACGAGCGAGCCCCTCTGCGGTCTCGCCCCGTTCGGATGAAATTCCCGAGGCCCCGGGAGCGGTGCCGGGGCGCTGTCGGCGCCATCGCCTAGCGTGCCCGACATGTCGAAGAGCCCGCGAGCCGCCTTCCGTTGCACCGAGTGCGGCTGGGACACCACCAAGTGGGTCGGTCGCTGCGGCGAGTGCCAGGCCTGGGGGTCGGTGGCCGAGGCCGCCGCTCCCGCCCACCGGGCGGTGGCCGCGCCGGTGAGCAGGCCCGCGGTCCCGATCGGCGAGGTGGACGCCGGGGGCGCCACCTTCCGCAGCAGCGGCGTCCCCGAGCTCGACCGGGTGCTCGGCGGGGGGCTCGTCCCCGGTGCCGCCATCCTCCTCGCCGGCGAGCCCGGGGTCGGCAAGAGCACCCTGCTGCTCGAGGTGGCGGCCCAGACGGCTCGCTCTCAGCGCCGCACCCACTACGTCACCGGCGAGGAGTCCGCCTCCCAGGTCCGGATGCGCGCCGACCGCACCGGCGGCATCCACGGTGAGCTCTACCTCGCGGCGGAGACCGACCTCGGCGCGGTCCTCACCCACATCGAGGAGGTCCGGCCGACCCTGATCGTCGTCGACTCCGTGCAGACGATCGGCGCCTCCGGGGTCGAGGGTGTGCCCGGCGGTGTCACCCAGGTCAAGGAGGTCGCGGCCGCCCTGATCCGGGTGGCCAAGACCCGCAACATCACCACCGTGCTCGTCGGCCACGTGACCAAGGAGGGCTCCATCGCCGGGCCGCGGGTGCTCGAGCACCTCGTCGACGTCGTGCTGCACTTCGAGGGCGACCGCAACTCCCGCTTCCGGATGCTCCGCGCGATGAAGAACCGCTTCGGCCCGGTCGACGAGGTCGGCTGCTTCGACCTCGGGCCCGAGGGGATCTCCGCGGTGACCGATCCGACCGGCCTGTTCGTCGAGAGCCACCACGGCCAGGTCGCCGGCACCTGCGTCGCCGTGACGATGGAGGGCCGGCGCCCGCTGCTGGCCGAGGTGCAGGCCCTCGTGACGCCCTCGGCGCTGGAACGCCCTCGGCGCACCACCTCCGGCCTGGACTCGTCGCGGGTCGCCCTGGTGCTCGCCGTGCTCCAGCAACACTGCGGCATCCGCCTCCAGACCCACGACGTGTTCGCCTCGACCGTCGGCGGCGCCAAGCTCGCCGAGCCGGCCAGCGACCTCGCCGTGGCCGTCTCGCTGGCCTCCGCTCACCTCGGCAGCGTGCCTCCGGCAGGAGTGGTGGCGATGGGTGAGATCGGGCTCGCCGGCGAGCTGAGGCGGGTCCGGGACCTGCCCCAGCGGATCGCCGAGGCGGCCCGGCTCGGCTTCCGGGTGGCCGTGGTCCCGTCCGAGCCCGGCAAGAAGTCGCCCCGCGCGCCCGAGTCCTGGACCGTCGACGGCCTGCGGGTGCTCGACGTACCCGACGTCGCCTCGGCGCTGCGACTGCTGCAGCTCACCGGCGGGAAGGCCCACCTGCGTCCGGCGGGCGACGGATAGGGGAGGTGACCCGAGCCCGGCGAGGAGATCCGCGGTTCGCGCATTAGACTCCGAGCGCGGCTGGATCGCTGCCGCAGACGGACCGGAAGGGAATCCGCCGTGGCCACGGACCGCTCGGACGAGACACTGCGCCTGCGCGCGACGCTCGCCTCCATCGCGCCCGGCACCCCGCTGCGCGACGGTCTCGAGCGCATCCTGCGCGGCCGCACCGGGGCCCTGATCGTGCTCGGTCACGACAAGACCGTGGAGTCGATCTCGACGGGCGGTTTCACCCTCGACGTCCCGTTCACGGCGACCGGGCTGCGCGAGCTCGCGAAGATGGACGGCGGCATCATCGTCGACAGCGACATCACCCGGATCATCCGCGCGGCCGTGCACCTGATGCCCGACCACCACATCCCGTCGGAGGAAACCGGCACCAGGCACCGGACCGCCGACCGGGTCGCCCGCCAGACCGGGTTCCCCGTGATCTCGGTGTCGCAGTCGATGCAGATCATTGCGGCGTACGTCGGGGAGACCCGGCACGTCCTCGAGGGCTCCAACCAGATCCTGTCCCGCGCGAACCAGGCGCTCGCCACGCTCGAGCGCTACAAGTTGCGCCTCGACGAGGTGGCCAGCACCCTCTCGGCGCTCGAGATCGAGGACCTGGTGACCGTCCGGGACGTCGCCGTGGTCGCCCAGCGTCTCGAGATGGTCACCCGGATCGCCAGCGAGATCGAGGACTACGTGCTCGAGCTCGGCACCGACGGCCGCCTGCTGTCCCTGCAGCTCGAGGAGCTCGTCACCGGCGTCGACACCGAGCGTGAGCTGGTGATCCGCGACTACCTGCCCTCGGGACGCCGCACCAAGAGTCCCGAGGAGCTGCTGGCCCGGCTCGAGGCGCTCTCGCCCACCGAGCTGGTCGACCCGGCCTCGGCGGCCAGGGTCCTCGGGCTCGGCAACGGCGAGCACCTCGACGGCGCGGTCGCGCCCCGCGGCTACCGCCTGCTGACCAAGGTGCCCCGGCTTCCTCCGTCCGTCGTCGACCGGCTGGTCGAGCACTTCGGCACCCTCCAGAAGCTGCTGTCGGCCGGCATCGACGACCTGCAGGCCGTCGAGGGCGTGGGCGAACTGCGGGCCCGCAGCGTGCGCGAGGGACTCTCGCGCCTGGCGGAGTCGACGATTCTCGAACGCTACGTCTGAGCGGCGGCGCCCCGCGGCGCGAAGCTCAGCGGACCTGGGGCTCGGGAGTTGGATGAGCGGAGGCCGCGAAGGGGCCGGGACCTCATACAGTGCGTGGGCCATGGGCCACGTTGCGGAGGAGGTTCTGCGGACGCGTCTGTCTGCTTTGCGGATGCGTGGAGATGGCTGGCTGCGCGACCGCTGCCGATTCACCCGCTCGGCGCCACCCGTACGCTGACGAAAACAGCCAAGAATGGACTGACTCTCGGTGAAAAGAATGCTCGCTGACTCCTCTTCGTGACGTTTGTTGCCTCCTCGTGTCGGGACTCGTCGCCGGCCAATACGACGCAGGGCCACTCCACCCGAAGCCGGCAGTGCCGCAGGCGCGGGTGGAGTGGCCCTTCACTTTGCCGAAGAGTTGGCCCATGGCGACTTCGCAGCCGCTTCGGCGTACGTCGCTCAGGAGAGCCTGCCTCTGTTCGAATCTGTTGCATCGATGGCTCCACCGCAACAGGTCACTTTCGGCAAGGACCTGGCTGTAGGTGCCGCCTCCGGCCGCTCAGCCCACATGAAGCCAGCGCTTGCTACCGAAACTGTCGCTGAACACGGCGAATACTCCACGCTCAGTGCAGGTTTCACTGGTTAACCAGTGAAACTCAGCGGACCTTGGGCCCCTGCTTGCCGTTGTTCTTGCCGCCGTTCCCGGGTGGCGGCGCGGGGTCCGTGATGACCGGCGCGTCCGGGGTCGTGAGCTTGAACTGCAGGTCGGACGGCTCACCGGCCAGCGCCGCGGCGGCCACGTGGTAGAAACCGGGCAGTGCCCACTCCGTGAGCCGCGTGCACTGCTGGTCCGAGCGGCGGGAGTTCCAGGTGATGCCGACGCTGGTCGTCACGTCGCGGCGCACCACGACGTCCTGGGTGGGCACGGCCCGGGGGCACTGTCGGCTGGACCAGATGTCGTCGTTGCCCGAGGTGATCTTGAGCGTGAGGTGCTGCGGCGACACCCGCCAGGTGCAGGCCTCGCTGGCCAGGGTCCGCAGCTTGAGGACGATGAAGACGTCGCGACCGGCGACGGCCTGCTTCACGTCCGGCGTCACCGCGATGTCGCCGTCGGCGCAGGGTCCGTCCGGCTCCGCCAGGACCGGCGCCTGGCTGCTCGAGTGTCCCTTGCCCGGTTTCCCGGTCTTGGCGCTGGCGGGCGCACTCGGGCCCCAGGAGGAACCCGTCGCCCCGGGCGCCGAATGGGTCGGGTCGGCCGCGACCTGGGCGACCTGACCCTGGTCGGACGAGCCGTCGCTGCCACCGCCGAGCACCCGCGCGAAGCAAATCACCAGGAAGACCGCCAGGCTCAGCACCAGCAGGCGACGTCGCCAGTAGACCCCGGCCGACAGCGGCCCACGAGTCAGCGATGTCATGGCGGCAACGCTAACCAGCAGCGACTGTCCTGCCGGGGTGCCACACCGTCGATGTGATGTCCCGGTGAGAATGGACGCCCCCGAGAAAGGTGCCCGGTGAGCGAGTTCCACGACCCCGTGCTGGAGTGGTACGACGAACACGCGCGCGACCTGCCGTGGCGGACGGCTCGAGCGACGCCGTGGTCGGTGATGGTCTCGGAGTTCATGCTGCAGCAGACCCCGGTCGCACGGGTGCTGCCCGTGCACGAGCAGTGGCTGGCCCGCTGGCCCACGCCGGCGGATCTTGCCGCCGAACCGACCGGCGAGGCCGTCCGGGCCTGGGGACGACTGGGCTACCCCCGCCGCGCCCTGCGCCTGCACGCGGCAGCCGCGGTGATCGTGGCGCGGCACGACGGCGAGGTGCCCTCGTCGTACGACGACCTCCGCGCCCTGCCCGGGATCGGCGACTACACCGCGGCCGCCATCGCGACCTTCGCCTACGGCCAGCGGCACGTGGTGCTCGACACCAACGTGCGCCGGGTCTTCACGCGCACGCTGCTGGGCGTCGAGTTCCCCGCGGCCACCGTCACGCGTGCCGAGCGCGACCTGGCCGGCGGGGTGCTCCCGACCGACCAGGGGACCGCCGCCACCTGGTCCGTCGCGGTGATGGAGCTTGGCGCGCTCGTGTGCACTGCGGCCAATCCGGCGTGCGCGACCTGTCCCGTTGCGGAGCTGTGCGCGTGGCGCGCCGCCGGCTATCCGGCGTACGACGGACCGCCGCGCAAGGTGCAGGCGTGGGCCGGCACCGACCGGCAGTGCCGAGGCCGCCTGCTCGCGGTGCTCCGCGAGAGCGACGGACCGGTCCACCGCAGCCGCCTCGACGCGGCCTGGACCGAGGACGCCCAGCGAGTCCGCTGCCTGGCCAGCCTGGTCGCGGACGCGCTGGTGGTGGCCACCGGACCCGACGCCTACGCGCTGCCTGAGAGTTGAGTTGGGCCTGACGCGCAGACGAGTTGGGCCTCGCGCCCGGCGGTCCGGTCACGAGGCCCAACTCAACGAGCTCAGTCGGTGTCGGGGGACTTCGGGACGTCGACCGGACCCGGGTCCTCGTCGGTCGGGCCCTCGCCGAGGGTGTCGCCGATCTCGACGCCCGCGGTCTCGAACGGCGGCATGTCGGGCAGCTCGCCGACCTTCTGGCCGTCGAAGGTGAACTTCGCCTCCGGACCCTCGCCCTCGACGTCGACCAGCACGATCTGGCCCGGGCCGACCTCGCCGAAGAGCATCTTCTCGGCGAGCGTGTCCTCGATCTCACGCTGCACGGTGCGGCGCAGCGGCCGGGCACCGAGCACCGGGTCGAAGCCCCGCTCCGCCAGGAGGTTCTTGGCCGCCTGGGTGAGCTCGAGCTGCATGTCGCGGTCGCGGAGCCGGAGCTCGACGGACGCGATCATGTTGTCGACCATGTGCACGATCTGCTCCCGCGTCAGTGGCGGGAACACGATGATCTCGTCGACACGGTTGAGGAACTCGGGACGGAAGTGCTGCTTGAGCTCCTCCGACACCTTGCTCTTCATCCGCTCGTAGGAGCCGGCGGCGTCACCGGTCTGCTGGAAGCCGAGGTTCACGCTCTTGTTGATGTCGCGCGTGCCGAGGTTGGTCGTCATGATGATGACGGTGTTCTTGAAGTCGACCACCCGGCCCTGGCTGTCGGTCAGGCGACCCTCCTCGAGGATCTGCAGCAGGCTGTTGAAGATGTCCGGGTGGGCCTTCTCGACCTCGTCGAACAGCACGACCGAGAACGGCTTGCGGCGCACCTTCTCGGTGAGCTGGCCACCCTCTTCGTAGCCGACGTAGCCGGGCGGCGAACCGAACAGCCGCGAGACCGTGTGCTTCTCGCCGAACTCGCTCATGTCGAGCTGGATCAGCGCGTCCTCGTTGCCGAACAGGAACTCCGCGAGGGTCTTGGAGAGCCAGGTCTTACCGACGCCCGAGGGCCCGGCGAAGATGAACGAGCCGCCGGGACGCTTCGGGTCCTTCAGGCCGGCGCGGGTACGTCGGATCGCGCGGGACAGCGCCTTGACGGCCTGGTCCTGCCCGATGACCCGCTTGTGGAGCTCGTCCTCCATGTTGAGCAGCCGGGTGGACTCGGCCTCGGAGAGCTTGATGATGGGGATTCCGGTCGCGACGGCGAGCACCTCGGCGATCAGGTCCTCGTCGACCTCGGCAACCTCGTCCATGTCTCCGGCGCGCCACTGCTTCTCGCGCTCGGACTTCTTCAGGATGAGTTGCTTCTCCTCGTCGCGCAGTCGAGCGGCGGCCTCGAAGTCCTGGCCGTCGATGGCGGCCTCCTTGCGCTGCCGGACGTCACCGATCTTGTCGTCGTACTCGCGCAGGTCGGCGGGCGCCGTCATCCGCCGGATCCGGAGCCGCGACCCGGCCTCGTCGATCAGGTCGATGGCCTTGTCGGGCAGGAAGCGGTCGGAGATGTAGCGGTCGGCGAGGGTCGCGGCCGAGACCAGCGCCTCGTCGGTGATCGTCACCCGGTGGTGCGCCTCGTAGCGGTCACGAAGCCCCTTGAGCATCAGGATCGTGTGCGCGATCGAGGGCTCGGCGACCTGGATCGGCTGGAACCTGCGCTCCAGGGCGGCATCCTTCTCGAGGTACTTGCGGTACTCGTCGAGCGTGGTCGCGCCGATCGTCTGCAGCTCACCTCGCGCCAGCATCGGCTTGAGGATGCTGGCCGCGTCGATCGCGCCCTCGGCCGCACCGGCACCGACAAGGGTGTGGATCTCGTCGATGAACAGCACGATGTCGCCGCGGGTACGGATCTCCTTGAGGACCTTCTTCAGCCGCTCCTCGAAGTCACCGCGGTAGCGCGAGCCGGCCACCAGGGCGCCGAGGTCGAGCGTGTAGATCTGCTTGTCCTTGAGCGTCTCCGGCACGTTGCCCTTGACGATGTCCTGGGCCAGGCCCTCGACGATCGTCGTCTTGCCGACACCGGGCTCGCCGATGA
>JAOPXC010000338.1 GCA_025965335.1 Nocardioides sp.
TCCGCGACCTTGCGCGAAACGCCTGTCTTGTTCGTGGCCATGCTGCTGCCTTCCGGTTCGCGTGCATCCCGGGAACGCCGGGCTCGATGAAAGTCACGGTAACCACTGCCGCGCCCCGATTCAAACATCTGTTCGAACGGCGTGTCGGGCCAGACTGCTGGTCCAGACCGCCCGCCGGAGTCCCCAAGGCTGGTTCGCTCCCGCCCCCGGTGGTCGAGTCGCCTGACGGTGGTAGCCGCGGACGGTGGTCGAGCTTGTCTGTCGGTGGTCGAGCTTGTCGAGACCCCTGCAGGGGACCAGCCGCCTGTCGGTGGTCGAGCTTGTCTGTGGGTGGTCGAGCTTGTCGAGACCCCTGCGGCAGGGACCAGCCGCCTGTCGGTGCTTGACTCCCCGCATGAGCCCCACACCCACCAGCTGTGTCGTGACCGGAGCCGCCCGCGGGATCGGACGTGGCATCGCCGAGCAGCTGGTCGCCCGCGGCCACCGCGTGGTCGTCACCGACATCGACGGCGAGGCGGCGGCGCGTACGGCGAGCGAGGTCGGTGCGGCCGAGGGGCTCGTGCAGGACGTCCGGGATCCAGCCTCGCACCGGGACGTGGCCGCGGCGGCCGCGCGCCACGGCGTGCTGACGGCCTGGTTCAACAACGCCGGCGTCGGCTACGACGGCAACCTGGTCGAGCTCACCGAGGAGCAGATCCGGGCGCTGGTCGAGATCAACCTGCTCGGCATCCTGTGGGGCACCCGCGCGGCGGTCGACGCGTTCGGCAAGGGTGGGGGAGACGTCGTGATCACCGCGTCGCTGTCCGGTCTGGGGCCGGTCCCTGGCCTCTCGGTGTACGCCGCCACGAAGGCCGCGGCCGTCTCGGTCGCCATGTCGGTGAACCTCGAGACGCCCGCCACCGTGCGCATCCACGCACTCTGCCCCGACGGCGTCGCGACCGACATGTTGCACGACATGTCGACCGACGGTATGGCCAAGAAGCTGGTGTTCTCGGGCGGGCGCATCCTCACCATCGACGAGATCGCCCGGGAGGCGGTCGGCCTGATCGGCAGCAAGCGCGTGATCAGGACCGTCCCGACCTGGCGCGCCGCGGTGATGCGCGGCTCCGCGCTGGTGCCGTCCCAGGCCGCCGGTGGCCTGCGGCTGTTCTCGGCCCAGGGCCGGCGCAACGTGCGCAAGTCGGCGGGCTGAGCGCACTCCCACCCGTGGTTGAGGAAGTTGCCTCTCGAAACCTCCCACCGGTGGTTGAGGAGGTTGCGCTGAGCAACCGTCTCGAAACCTCCGGACGTGCGCAGGGCCTTTCGAACATTTGTTCGCCCAGGTGCTTGAAATCGTTCGAACACCTGATCTACTCTCGTACACATGTTCGATCGAACGTCTGATCGACTGCCGGTCCAGACAGCTCGGCGCCGATCCAGGCCCGACTGTCGGCGGGCGCCGATAGACCTGAGACCAGAGCAACACGAGACCCGAGGCTGACCGCCACTTCCCCAGGAGGTCCCCAATGAGCACGATGATCCTGACCCCGGCCGACGTCCGGACCCGCACCGCCCGCCCGAAGGCCGGTCGTACGACGCCGCGGGCGTCGGTGCGGCTGACCCGTCGAGGCCGCTTCGCGATCCTGATGCTGGCCCTGGTCGCCGTGCTCGCCGTCGGGCTCTTCCTGTCCGCCGGCTCGGTCGCCACCGAGCGTCCCGGCACCCCCGAGCCGACCAGCGTCGTCATGGTCGGCACCGGCGAGACCCTGTGGGACATCGCCGCCGGGATCGCCGACGACGGCGACGTGGCCGCCATGGTCGACCACATCAAGGAGCTCAACGCCCTCGACACCGGCATGGTCGCCGCCGGCCAGCGCCTCCGCGTGCCTGTTCGGTAACCACCAGCCAAAGACTTCGTCAACCGCTTCGACCCCGGTTGGCGAGCCGGGGAAGACAGGGGCGGGGCCAAGTGGCCCCGCCCCTGCGGCGTTCGGAGCCCCTCGCTGGTTGAGCGGTAACCACGGCGGTGAGCGTCGGCGGTGACGTGCGGGGGTCTCGACACGCTCGGGCCCCAGGGGGCCCTCGCTGCTCGACCAACGGTGTGCCGGGCCTTCGCTGCTCGACCAACGGTGTGCCGGGCCTTCGCTGCTCGACCAACGGTGTGCCGGGCCCTCGCTGCTCGACCAACGGTGTGCCGGGCCCTCGCTGCTCGACCAACGGTGTGCCGGGCCTTCGCTGCTCGACCAACGGTGTGCCGGGCCCTCGCTGCTCGACCAACGGCGCGACTAGATTCCGCGTCATGCCCGCCGGTTACTCAGGAACCCCGCTCGTCAAGAAGCTGGGGATCAGGGACGAGCACGTGCTGTTCCTCGACGGACTGCCGAAGACGCTCGACCTCGGCGACATCGGGGGCGCGACCGTCGTACGCCGCCTGCCGGCCTCGGCCGACGTGACCCTGACCTTCCACACCCGCCTCGACGCGCTGACCAGGCGGCTGCCGACGCTGTTCGAGCGCACGTCGACCGCGGGCATGGTCTGGGTCTGCTGGCCGAAGAAGGCGGCCCAGAAGGCGCTCGGCCTAGCGTCCGACCTCGACGAGAACCTCGTCCGCGACCTCGGGCTGCGGCTCGGCTTCGTCGACGTCAAGGTGGCGGCCGTCGACGAGACGTGGTCGGGCCTGAAGTTCGTACGCCGCCTCACCGACCGCTGAGGGATCGGCAACAGCAGGGCTCAGCGCGCCGCGCGCTTCCCACCGGACGCGGACGACGCCCGGGGCGCCCTGAGGGTCTTCGGCTCCGGGATCGGCTGCGGCCCGACAACCTGATCGGCGACCAGATCGACGGCCGGTTCGGGATCCGGCGCCGGCTGCTTCGACACCGGCCCGCTGGAGATCCCGAGCGCCCGCAGCAACCAGACGACCAGCATCAGCCCCACGAACAGGCACGCAACGGCCCCGACCGCGGCCAGGCCGAGGAACCACCAGGCCTGGGTCGTGCCACCGCGGGCCTGGGCCCCGAAGTCGATCGCGGCGTAGACGAGGTACCCCCACGCCACGACCGCCAGGGTCACGCCCACGGACAGGCCGAGCAGGCGCGGTCGGAACGACGGCCGGGACTTCTTGCCCCGCCTCGAACCCCCGTGCCTGCCCTGCTTCCGACCCACGGCGGCCATTGTGGCTGATCAGCCAAGCCGGGGAACGGCGACCCGCGGGATCGGGCCGGCCGGCGGCCCACGTTGACGAGCCCTGGATCGCCGCGAGACCGGGCGGCGCGCCCCGCTGCCCTATCCTGCAACGGTGCCGAACGGTCTGGGTGCCTCGTTCGCACGGGGCGACGGGCCTCGTGCGCCGTTGGGGCACCTCACGCGCCTGGGCCTGGCCCTGCGGGGCGCCCGCGACATCGACGAGATCGCCAGCGCCCTGCTCACCGACGTGCTCGGCCTCCCGGGGGTACGCCGCGTCGGCCTCGCGCTGGCCGAGGGCGGCGGCCGCCGGCTCCGGTTCGTGGCGGCCGGGCGGGACGACGACCGTCCGCTCGAGTGGTGCTACATCGACGCCTACGAGGACGTCCCGCTGACGACCGTGGTCCGCACCGGGGAGCCGATCTTCGGTGGCCTCGACGACCTCGGCGGCCGGTTCACGAAGCTGGTCGAGGACCAGCGCCGGCAGTCCGTGGTCGCGCTGGCGGTCGTGCCGCTGCCGGGCACGGGCTCACCGATCGGCGCCCTGATCCTGTTCTTCGACACCGAGCAGACCTTCTACCAAGCGCAGGTCCGGCTGCTCGAGGCCACCGCCCGCCGTACCGCCGATGCCGTCCGCCGGGTCCGGCTGACCGGGGGCCGCAACGGTGCCGACACCGTGCCGGCGGAGCCGGAGATCCCCGAGGGTGCGCTGACCGCGAGCATCCTGCTCGAGGGCGACCCGCAGGCCTCGGGCGCCGCGCGGCGGTTCCTGCGCGAGCGGGTGGCCGAGTGGGCCGTCGACCGCGACGCGGCCGACACCGCGCTGCTCTGCCTCTCCGAGCTCGTGACCAACGCCGTCATCCACGCCGGCACCGCCTCCGAGCTGCGGGTCACCGTCGAACAGGGCGTGCTGACCGTGACCGTCCGCGACCTCGGCGGGCTCGGCCCCAAGACCACCGTCGACGCCGAGCCCAGCGGCGACCTCGACCCCCTCCGCGTCGACGGCCGCGGCCTGATGCTGGTCGAGGCCCTCTCGGACCGCTGGGGCTCCGAGCGCGACGTCACCGGCACCACCGTCTGGTTCGCGGTCGAGCTCGACGGGCCCCGGGAACCGTCCGAGCAGACCGGCTGACCCGGTCGTCGGCGCGGAGCTCCGCCGGTCAGGGGCTCACCGGGTGTGTCCCATGTGGGTCCCGGTGTCGGCCTGCCAACGCAAGCGTTCTCCCCGGAACGGCGCTCCGGTTCGGGGCGCTCGCGCGACGCCGACGGCAAGTTCCGGGCGTACGATGCCAGACATCCGCGTTGGGTCTCGGGGAGGACAGAGAGGTACCGAGATGATCCTGGCAACGACAAAGGTCGAGGACGTGGACCGATTCCTGAAAATCTTCTCGACCAAGGGCGCTGAGAAGCGAGGGCAGCACGGCTCCAAGGGCTCGACCCTCTTTCGCGATCCGACCGAGGAGAACCGGGTCTGGGTGCTCTTCGACTGGGATGTGGAGGGCTGGCAGAGCTTCGTCTCCGACCCGGAGGTCCCGGCGATCCTGCAAGAGGCCGGGCACGTCGGCAAGCCCCAGCCGGCGGAGTTCATCGGTCAGTACGACGCCTGATCAGGCGACGCATCGGGGTTGCTGAGATCGTGTGACCGCCGTCAACCTCGCGTGTCCTGCAGCTCGGCGCGCAGCACCGAGGTCGCCTGCGCCACCGCGGCCCGCGCGGGCTGGGTGTCGTGCAGCGTGTTGAGCATGACGAAGTCGTGCACGATGCCGCCGTACCGCACCGCGGTCGTGGGGACGCCCGCGGCCCGCAGCTTCGCGGCGTACGCCTCACCCTCGTCGCGCAGTACGTCGGCCTCCGCCGTGATCACCAGGGCCGGCGGCAACCCCGCGAGCTGCTCGAGCGAGGCGCGCAGGGGGGACGCCGTGATCTGGGCGCGCTCGGCCTCGTCGGTCGTGTACTGGTCCCAGAACCACTTCATGCCCTCGCGGCTCAGGAAGTAGCCCTCCGCGAAGAGGCGGTAGGACTCGGTGTCGAACGCGGCGTTCGTTACCGGGTAGAAGAGCACCTGCTGCACGAAGGAGACGTCGCCGCGCTCCTTGGCCAGCAGGGTCAGCGCGGCCGCCATGTTGCCGCCGACGGAGTCGCCCGCGACCGCCATCCGGGATCCGTCGAGGAGGTTGGCCGCGCCCTCGCGGGCGACCCGGGCCGCGACGGCGTAGCTCTGCTCGATGGCGACGGGGTAGCGCGCCTCGGGGGAGCGGTCGTACTCCGGGAAGACGACCGCCGCGTGCGCGCCGATCGCCAGGTCGCGCACCAGCCGGTCGTGGGTGTGGGCGTCGCCGAACACCCAGCCGGCACCGTGCACGTAGAGGACCACGGGCAGGGTGCCGGTCGCGTCGACCGGGCGGACGATCCGGGCCCGGACCGAGCCGGTCGGCCCGCCCTCGACCGTGACCCACTCCTCCTGGACGTCGGGCTTGAAGATCTCGCTCGACTGGACGTCGTCGACCGCGGCCCGGCCCTGCTCGGGCGGGAGCTCGTAGAGGTACGGCGGGTCGGCGGTGGCCTCGACGAAGGCCTGGGCGGCGGGCTCGAGGGTCAGGTGGTTCGGGTTCGCGGTCATCGGTCTTCCCTTCGGGGTTGGTGGCCGAGGAGGTCGCGGCTCGGCCGGGACGAGGTCCGGTCAGCCGGGCTGGCCGCTGGGTCCGTGCTTCTGGATGAAGTCGAGGGCGGTGTCAGCGACCTCCTGCCAGCCGTGGTCGATGGTCAGCGAGTGCCCGCGGTTGGGCAGCTCGACGATCTCGGTGACGCCCTCGTTGCGCTGCTGGCGCTTGAAGCTGGCGTTGGCGATTGCCCACGGCACGGTGTTGTCCTTCTCGCCCGAGATGAGCAGGAGCGGACCGCGTTCGGGGTTCTTGGTCTTGACCTTGGCCTCGGTGAACGGGTTCAGGTTGGCCGCGGCCGCCTGGAAGAGCGGGACGCCGGAGGCGGCGACGTGGAACTCGTCGTAGAGCTGCTTCGCCTCGTCCTCCGGCAGCGCGTTGGCCCAGCCGTAGAGGAACTGCTCGAACGTCAGGGCCACCGCCCGACCGGCGTTGGCCGGGTTGCCGAGCACGGCGGAGGCCGACTTGAGCGAGGAGACGGGCAGGGGGAGTACGCCGCGGAAGGGGGCCGGGTCGATGGCAACGGTGACGGCCGACGCGCCCTCGCCGGCGATCTTCTGGGCGATCAGCCCGCCGAAGGAGTGCCCGACGACAGCGGGCTTCGTCGTGAGCTTGCCGATCGCCTCGAGGTAGTGGTCGGTGACCTGCTGGACCATCTTGTGGGCGAAGACCTCGGGGTTCTCGCGGGCTTCCGCCACGGAGTCCGGGTCGTCGGGCCAGCCGGGCGCGACGGTCGCGTGCCCCGCCGCCTCGTACAGCCGGCGCCACCGGTCCCAGCTGCTCGACAGCAGCCAGAGCCCGTGCACGAAGACCACCGGCGGCTTGCCGGAGGCGTTGGCCTGCTCGATGTCGGCGAGTTCCCGGGCGGTGGGGTCGGTCATGGCCTGCTCCTCTGGAATAGGGGTGTCCTTCGATGCTAGGGACGCGGCCCGGGGTCGACCACAGTCAGATGATCAAGTCCGCGTCTCGCGTACGGAGTTCGCCGGTGGTTGAGGAGCGAGCGCAGAGGCCCACCGGTGGTTGAGGAGCGAGCGCAGCGGCCCACCGGTGGTCGAGGAGGTTGCACAACGGCCCACCGGTGGTTGAGGAGCGAGCGCAGCGAGCGTCTCGAAACCCGGCGAGGGAAGGCAGGGCGGTACGACGGTGTGCTCGCCGCCCCACGCGGCTGCCGGGGGTCTCGACAAGCTCGACCGCCGATGCGCCGGTGGTCGAGGAGGTTGCACAGCGGCCCCCCGGTGGTTGAGGTGCGTTGATCGGACGCCCGGGACGAGCGAAAGCGGGTGTCGAGGGCGCCGGTCGCTACCGCGCTCACGGCACTGTGGGCCGCCGAGACCGGGTCGTGTGCCCCAGGCCGCCTCATGGGGCGTTCCCAGGCACACGACCCGACACGGCGGTCTGGACCAAACCGTGACCGATCCGACGACGCCGACGAAAACCGGTGTTCTCAGGCCATACTCCTGGCTTCCTCGATGGTGCGCTCGAGGGCCTCGGTGTAGTCGCACACCACCTGGCGCAGGATCCGCGCCTTGTGCAGGGCGTTGTTCCAGTCGGCGACCCGATCCCCGGAGAAGTCGAGTACGACGACGCGGTCGCAGTCCGACAAGGTCAGCGTGGCGTCGATGTGGCACTTCGCGTCTGCGCGCCA
>JAOPXC010000378.1 GCA_025965335.1 Nocardioides sp.
TGGTCCGGACCGCCCGAACGGGCATGATCTGCGACATGTCGACCTACATCGCATTCCTGCGGGCCATCAACCTCGGCGCGAAACGCAAGTTCGCCAGGGCTGAGATCATCGCCGCGGTCGAGGCGGCAGGCGGCACGGCCGTGGAGACCTACATCAACACCGGCAACGTCCGCTTCGACTCGACGCTGCGGTCGCGCGCCAGGCTCGAGGAGGCCCTCGAGAAGGCCTTCCTCGAGGACCGCGGCTTCGCGGTGCCGACGATCGTCTTCACACCCAAGGAGCTGAGCGCCATCGCCGAGGAGGCGGCGGGATTCGGACACTCCGGCAAGCACTACATCTCGCTGCTCAAGGACGCGCCGACGGCCGCCGCCATCAAGAGGATCGACGCGGCGAGCACCGCGGAGGAGGTCGCGAGGGTCGGCGGGCGCGCCGTACATCTCCTGCTCGGCGAGAACTACCACGAGGCCAGGCTGACCAATGCCGTGGTCGAGAAGCACCTGGGAGTGGCGACCAACCGCAACCTCACGGTGATCAGGGCCCTCGCCGAGAAGTGGGGCGACTAGCCCTGGGTCGGTGCCTCCACGGGGGTCGCGCGCGGCAGGTCGCGTACCGACCGCGAGGCCAGGGTGAGGAACGCGATCGCCACGTAGGCGACACCGGCCACGAGGAGCACGTCCCGCATCCCGAACACGCCGGCCAGCGGGCCGAAGGCCAGCTGGCCGACGGGGATGGCGATGAACGATCCCAACGCGTCGTAGGAGTAGGCCCGCGAGAGCATCTCGTCGGGGATGTTCTCCTGCATGGCCAGGTTCCAGCCGAGACCGAAGACCTCGATGCCGGCACCGGCGAGGAACGCCGCGATCAGCACCGGTACGACGTGCGGGTGGACGCCGAGAACGATCATCGGGACACCGAAGAGGGAGCAGCCGATCATGCCCCACAGCAGGGGTCTCTGCAGCTCAAGCCTGAGCAGGACCACCGTCGTGAGCAGCAGGCCGACCGCCTCCGCTGACAGGATCAACCCCCAGCCCTGTTCGCCGATCGACGTGCCCTTGGCGAGGACCGGACCCAGGGTGTTCAGGCCGCCGCTCTGCAGGGCGTTGAGCACGCAGAACGACAGGACGACGACCCACAGCCAGGTGGTGCCGACGAAGAACGACCACCCCTCTCGCAGCTCGGTCACCATCGAGGGCCTGTCGGCCCGGGCCGGTGGGTGCGGGACCTTCACCCGGAGCAGCAGCGCCGCCGACACCAGGTAGGTGGCTCCGTCGACGGCGACCGCCCAGCCGGCGCCGACGCTGACGACCAGCAGGCCGGCGACCGTCGGGCCGACGACGGTGAGGGCGTTGCGCATCATCGCCATCAGCACGTTGGCCGGCTGGAGCTGTTCGCGCGGCACCAGCTGGGGCAGCAGGCTGGCCAGCGCCGGGAAGCTGATCGCCGCGACCACCCCGTTGACCGCAGTGAGGACGACCAGCTGCCACAGCTCCGCCGAGCCGCTGACCACGAGGTAGGCGATGGCGAGCTGGGTGAGCCCGGCGACGACGTTGGAGACCTGGATGACGAGCGCGCGGCCGAACCGGTCCGCGATCACGCCACCGGCGAGCAGGAAGACCACCATGGGGATGCTGTGGGCCGCCAGCACCGTGCCCAGCGCGCTGGGGGAGTCGCTGACCTCGAGGACGGCGAAGGCCAGGGCGACGGAGCCCATCGTCGACCCGACCAGGTTGACCAGGCGGGCGTAGAAGTACCACCGGAAGTTGGTCTCGCGCAGCGGTGCGAAGGACGCGGACCTGATCACTGCGGGACTGTATCGGTCGGCGGCCCAGCTGAACTCTTGTTCGCCCCCCTTGACGGACCTCGGCACCGAGCCGATAGAACTGTCCCCGGCACGACCGGCTGCCACCCCACTCGACTACTCGGGATGTTCGATGACCTCCACAGCTCCTGCCCCCAAGTCCGCCCAGACCTCGCGTCGCACGGTCCTCACAGGAGCGGCTGCGCTGGCCGCCGCCGGCTACGTGGCACCGGCCTCCGCATCGTCCGTCGACAGTGGCGCCGCCCTCGGCAAGCCGGGCAAGCGGGTCCGGCTGACCGTGCTCGGCACCACCGACCTGCACGGCAACGTCTACAACTGGGACTACTTCAAGAACGCCGAGTTCGACAACGCCGCCCACGACGACATCGGGCTGGCGAAGGTCACCACGTTGATCAAGGCCGTGCGCAAGGAACGCCGGGGCGCCGGGCCGATCGTCACCCTGGATGCAGGAGACACCATCCAGGGCACCCCGCTGGCCTACTACTACGCACGGATCAAGCCGATCGGGGGCGACGTCGTCCACCCGATGGCCGCCGCGATGAACCTGGTCGGGTACGACGCCGCCGCGCTCGGCAACCACGAGTTCAACTACGGCATCGACACGCTGCGCACCTTCGAGTCCCAGCTGAACTTCCCGCTGCTCGGCGCGAACGCTGTCGATCCCGTGACCAAGCGGCCGGTGTTCCCGCCGTACCTCATCAAGAAGCTCAAGGTCGGCGGCGGACGCACCCTCAAGGTCGGCATCCTCGGGCTCACCAACCCCGGCATCGCGATCTGGGACAAGGCCAACGTCGAGGGGAAGATGGAGTTCCCCGGGCTCGTCGAGCAGGCCAAGATCTTCGTGCCCGAGCTGAAGAAGAAGGGCTGCGACCTGGTCATCGTGTCGGCGCACTCCGGCGCCGACACCTCCTCGTCGTACGGCGACGCGCTGCCGTACCCGGAGAACGCCGCGTCCCTCGTGGCCGAGCAGGTGCCGCACGTCGACGCGATCCTCGTCGGCCACGCTCACAAGGAGATCCCCCAGCGGTTCGTCCGCAACACGAAGACCGGCCAGCAGGTGCTCCTGTGCGAGCCGGCCTACTGGGGCATGCGGCTGGCCGTCATGGACCTGGTCGTCCAGGAGGTCTACGGCTCCAACGGCAAGCAGAAGTGGGTCCTGGTGGCCTCGAGTTCGCAGGTGCTCAACTCCAACATCGTCGACGCCGACCCGGCGGTCGCGGGCGCGGTCCAGGCCCAGCACGACGTCGTCATCGACTACGTCAACTCGCCCGTCGGCACGTCGGTGGCCGCACTGTCCGCCGCACGCGCCGTCGTCGAGGACGTGCCGATCATCGACTTCGTCAACTACGTGCAGGCCGACGCGGTGAAGGCCGGGCTGACGGGCGCCGACGCCGCCCTGCCCGTGCTCTCCATCGCCGCGCCGTTCAACCGTCAGGCGAGCTTCCCCGCAGGCCAGGTGTCGGTGCGCGACGTGGCCGGGCTCTACATCTACGACAACACGCTGCTCGGCGTGAAGGTGACCGGTGCCGACGTCAAGGCCTACCTGGAGTTCACCGCCCGCTACTTCAAGAAGGTCACGGGCCCCGGCCCCTTCACGATGGCCCAGGTCACCAACGCCGTCACCGCGACCGCGCCCAACGGCACGCCCGACTACAACTTCGACTCGGTCGCCGGGCTGGACGCGCCGCTCACCTACGACATCGACATCGCGCAGGATCCCGGCTCGCGGATCAAG
>JAOPXC010000394.1 GCA_025965335.1 Nocardioides sp.
GTCACGTTGAGTCCGCCGGTGGTGGCACCGAAGTCCACGTTCATCTGACGGAAGAAACCGTCGCCGTCGAACCACATGCCATAGGTGACGGTCTTCGGGATGTCCATGCCGGGCGGCGGGGTCTGGCCCGTCTGGTCGAGGATCGCCGCGCTGTCGACGGTCACCTCGTAGTGGTCCATCGACTCCCCGTTGACGCTCTCCGAGCCCACGAACGTGACCTTCTTGAGGCCCTTCTCGAACCCCGCGAACATCGTGCGGGGATCGAGCTGGTCGGTGAGCGCGGTGCCGAACGGGTTGCTGGGGTCGCTGAGGTCGAACTTGATGAACTTCTTCCCGAGCATCGGCAGCTTGATGTAGAAGGTGCCGTCGACCAGCCGCATCTCGGCGATGCCCTCCCCGAACTGCGGACTCTGCATCGTCATCGCCATCGACAGGGGTGTGTTCGTGTAGTCGGCCACCCCTTCCGCGACGAGCTCCGAGCCCGTGCCACCACTGGTCATCTTCATGTGCGTCGTGGTGGCCTTCCCGAAGGCGTCGCGAAAGACTGCCATGAAGTCGCCGCTGGCGACCGACGAGCCATCGGCGGGTGCGGTGTTGGCCGCCTCCGTGGGTGACGTCCCGTCGGTCGGTGCCGTCGCCGACTGGCTGGCGCTGTCGGCGGTCGACGGTTCGTCGTTGTTGCCGCCGCAGGCGACGAGCGAGGCCGTGGCCAGCGCCAGGAGCGTCGCGGCGACGGCGCGACGTACGGAGGAACGGGACATGGCGAGGCCTTCCGATCGAACTGAGCCAGGTGGCACCGGTCCACACGAGCATAGGCCGGACGGGGGTCCGGCGTGCCTAACGACCGGCGAGGGCGCGATAGGTCTGGAGCGTGACCGTCGCCGTACCGGCGGCGATGTCGTGGAGCCCGCGCCCGTCCGGCCGGTAGACCAGCGGCGGGATCACCAGCAGCACCAGCACATGGCGCACCAGGCTGCGCAGCAGCGGGACCGGGCCGCCCGAGATCGATACGACCCGCAGCCGCGTCGCGAGCTGCCCGAACGACCCCCCGGCCAGGGACGTGAGGACCGAGGCCTCGACCAGGTAGGCGGCGAAGACGTACAGCTGGGCGTACTGGTTGTCGGCGCCGTAGTAGTTCGCCGGACCCACGAAGACCAAGACGACGAGCGTGCAGGCGATCCAGTCGACGACGAGAGCCAGCACACGGCGCGCCCAGCTCGCGGTCTCGAAGGCGGATTCGGGCACGGGAGCAGGGTAGGTGGCCGGTTCGCCGGGGCTGCGGGCGGCCACGTAGTGACCGCCTGTTACATCGCAGAAACAAACTCGATACGGTCCTGAAACTGCCCCCACGAAGGATTGAGGGCATCGCCCGGCGCAGTGCCGCTCCGGGCTGTCGACTCGTAGACGCGTCGGTTGTCCATGCACGGGGCAGCCAAGGAGGACGAATGTTCCAGAACAGCGACGAGCTGCTCAAGTACGTGAAGGACCAGGGTGTCGAGATGGTCGACATCCGCTTCTGCGACCTGCCCGGTGTGATGCAGCACTTCACGGTCCCGGTGTCGTCGTTCGACCAGGCGGTCTTCGACGACGGTCTCAATTTCGACGGCTCCTCGATCCGTGGTTTCCAAGCCATCCACGAGTCGGACATGTCGCTGTTCCCGGACCCGACGACGGCGTACCTCGACCCGTTCCGCACCGCGAAGACGCTGGTCGTGAACTTCTTCATCCACGACCCGCTCACCGGCGAGGCCTACTCGCGCGACCCGCGCAACATCGCCCGCAAGGCGATGGCGTACCTCGGCACCACCGGCGTCGGCGACACGGCGTACTTCGCGCCCGAGGCCGAGTTCTACGTCTTCGACAACGTGCGTTTCGAGACCAAGCAGAACGCCGGCTACTACGAGATCAACTCCTCCGCGGGCGCCTGGAACACCGGTGACGCGTTCGAGAACGACAACCGCGGTTACAAGGTGAAGTACAAGGGTGGCTACTTCCCCGTCGCCCCGACCGACCATTTCGGCGAGCTCCGCGACGAGATGGTGATCGAGCTCGAGAAGTCGGGCCTGCACGTCGAGCGCGCCCACCACGAGGTCGGCACCGCCGGCCAGGCCGAGATCAACTACCGGTTCGACGAGCTGCTCAAGGCGGCCGACGACGTGATGAAGTTCAAGTACATCATCAAGAACGTCGCCTGGCGCAACGGCAAGACCGCCACCTTCATGCCGAAGCCGATCTTCGGCGACAACGGCTCGGGCATGCACGTGCACCAGTCGATCTGGAACGAGGGCTCTCCCCTGTTCTACGACGAGACCGGGTACGGCGGCCTCTCCGACGTCGCCCGCTACTACATCGGCGGCATCCTCAAGCACGCGCCGTCGCTGCTCGCGTTCACGAACCCGACGGTGAACTCCTACCACCGCCTGGTGCCCGGCTTCGAGGCCCCGATCTCGCTGGTCTACAGCCAGCGCAACCGCTCGGCCTGCGTCCGGATCCCGATCACGGGCTCGAACCCGAAGGCCAAGCGCATCGAGTTCCGCTGCCCCGACCCGTCGGCCAACCCATACCTCGCCTTCTCGGCGCTGCTGTTGGCCGGCCTGGACGGAATCAAGAACAAGATCGAGCCCGCGGCACCCATCGACAAGGACATCTACGAGCTGCCGCCGGACGAGATGGCCGACATCGACCAGGTCCCGACCTCGCTCAACGCCGTGCTCGACTCCCTCGAGCGCGACCACGAGTTCCTCACGGTCGGCAACGTCTTCACGCCCGACCTGATCGAGACCTGGATCGAGTACAAGCGCACGATGGAGATCCTGCCGGTCCAGATGCGTCCGCACCCGCACGAGTTCGAGCTCTACTACGACATCTAGTCAGCGGGGGCTTCGGCCCCGCTTAGGGTGACTTGAAAACGGCCCCTGACCTGCGCAGACGCCTTCCAACGTCTGCCAGCGTCAGGGGTTGTTTTTTCATTCGTCTGCGGCCCCAGTGCGGCCCGGTCGAAGGCCGCCCCGGCTGTGGCTGGGTGCACACCCAAGGACATGACACTCTCCATCCAGTCCCCCGACGAGTGTGTCGCGGTCATCCGCACATCCTCGGTTACAAGCTTGACCGGACCAGAGCGTCATACCGCCGCGTGCCGGTGCCGTCTCGAGTGCCCGGTCCTTGGGCTTTCTCGTCCCGAGCCTGCATGAGGCTGTCGCTGAACTGGCTGCCGTAGGTGTCGCCACGGACGACCCGCCGGGAGCGAGATTGAGCGGTACGTGCACTTCACCGCCCCGGACGGACAGTTGTACGAACTAGTCGAGCGGCTGTGATTGTCGATCCGCTGAGGTCCTCTGGGCGTCTCCGCTGAGCCGCTGAACCCCGGTAGAAGCCGACAAGTGCGCTGTCGGTGTGTTCATCCTCAGATACGGCCATTGCGCATGGGCGCACACGTCAGGCCCGGGGGGCCGTGGCCCGCGTCGAGCACGTGACGTACGACGCTGTCTGCCCGACTTGACCGAAAGACCCCCACGCCGACTCAGGACCGCGCTCGTGTGATCGTGCACCCAAGGACCGCGGTCGCGAGTGCCACCACAGCCGCGCCGGTGAATGCCGCCTCGAACCCAGCCTCGGAGAGCACCCCGGTGGCCAGTCCGCCCATCGACAGGCCGATCGCGGTGAACAAGGCCGTGCCGAGTGCCGCGCCGGTCTGGGTCGCCGAGCCCGCCAGTCCGGACGCGAGCCCAACATGAGTCTGTGGGACCGCAGACGCGACGACCATGGTGGTCGGCATGAAACTCAGGGCGACGCCGGTGGCGACGAGAAGCAGACCGGGAAGGACCGCGATCAGATATCCGGTTTCGCGAGGTGCGTACGCAAGCCACAGCTGACCGGATGCGAGCACCGCGAGACCGATGACAAGCGTGCGCTCAGGGCCAAGGATGCGTATCACCCGCGGCAGCACGGCGAGCGAGACGAGGAACCCCATGAGTGGCGTGGGGACCATCGCCAATCCCGCCTGCTGCGGGGCCATGGCAAGGCCCTGCTGAAGATAGAGGGCCAGGAGCACAAACGTGGAAGCTCTGGCGGCTCCGCCGAGGAGCGCGAGCCCGACGCCCGTGGACAGGGTCCGCGAGCGGAAGAGCTCGAGGGGCACGAGCGGGTGTGTGGTGCGGCGCTCGAGGATGACGAATACCGCCACGAGCAAGACAGCCATGGCAAAGCTCGCAACGACGGTAGGAGAGGTCCATCCGCTGTCGGCAACGGCGAGGGCGCCGTAGACGAGCGCGATGACGGCCCCGGTAATGGTTGCCGCACCTCGTCCGTCGAGCCGGACTCGCGTACTGGTCGGCCCGTCCTCGAAAACGTACGAGGCCAGGGCGACCGCAGCGACCGAGACTGGCACGGTGACGAGGAACACCGAAGACCAGCCGAAGGATCCGACGAGCAGTCCGCCGACCATGACTCCAGTCGCACCGCCCAGAGTCGAGGCGGCGCCCCAGGCGCTCATGGCCTTGGCGCGATGCTGTCCGGCAAAGGTCAGCAGGAGGAGCGACATCGCGGCCGGGCTGAGGGCTGCGGCGCCCGCGCCTTGGACGAGGCGGCCCGCCACGAGCAGACCTTGGTTGCCGGCTGCCGCTGCCATCAGGGTGCCGGCGGTGAAGAGGGTCGAACCTGCGATGAACATGCGTCGCCGGCCGAGCAGATCGGCGGCACGTCCGAACAGCAGGAGCAGCCCGCCGAACGCGAGCACGTAGGCGTTGACGACCCAGGTGACGCCCGTCGAACTGAGCCCGAGGTCGGCCTGCATTGAGGGCAGCGCCACGTTGACGATCGAGGTGTCGAGCATCACGACGAACTGGGCGGATATCAGCAGCCCGAGGGCGAGCGCGCGGCGAGGGCGCCCGAGGGAACTGGGGAACGCGTCTGCGGCATCACCGTCTGTTGTCGGTGGATGGATGGCGGTGCGTGTTTCGGTGCTGGTGGTCATGGTGGCCTACCTGATCGTGGTCGGTTGTCGTGCTCAATCACCGTGCCGCGGGCCCAAGATGATCGCACCGGCGATATGGCCGGGATCGCCCTGATTCCTGGGCCGCCGACAGCGGGACGATCCGCGTCTCGCCATCCGTGGGGCTTCGCTCGCGAGCACGAGAGCGCCCGGCTGCTGATCCAGCCGGACGCTCTCGGTTCGCGCTCAATCTCAGTGCATGTGCATGTGGCCTCCCCCGCCTGCCGCTACGGTCTTGGACATCCGGAGCAGGGCGAAGACCGCGACGATGCCGCCCATGGCCGCTGCGCCGATGAACCCTCGGGAGAAGGCATCGGCGGCACCGCTGGCGGTGGTGAGGCTGCCGGCAGTGCTGGCGACCGCGGAGAGGACCGCGACGCCGAGGGCGGCGCCGATCTCGTGTCCGGTCATCAGGAAGCCTGAGGCCACGCCGGCATGCGAGGACGGGATGCCGGCCATCGAGGTGACGGACACGGGCACGAAGACCATGCCGACTCCGAGCCCGAGGGCAGCGAGCCCGGGGAGGACGTCGCTGGCGTAGTGGGCGCTGCTGCCCGCCGTGGACAGCAGCAGGGCTGCCGCTACCGTGAGCAGCAGTCCGGTGGTGGCGATGGCGCGTGGGGAGAGGTGTGCCAGCAGGTGGCGGGCGACCACGGTTCCGGCGGTGATGGCGAGCGCGAATGGCACGAAGGCCAGCCCGGTGCGCAGGGCGGTGAAGCCGAGCACGGTCTGTAGGAAGATCGAGGTCAGGAAGACGGTGCCGACGAGGATGCCGGTGACGCCGAGCATGACCGCCGTACCGGAGACCAGGCTGTTGAGCTTCCAGATGTGGGGCGGGAACAGGGGCCGGGCGGCGCGCTGCTCGAGCTTGAGGAAGGTCATCAGGAGCGCGACCGACACAGCGAAGGCGGTGGCGGTGTGGATGCTCCACCAGCCGTGGGTCGCGCTGCCGCCGAGGCCGTAGACGAGGCTGGCGAGGCCACCGATGACGGTGGCTGCACCGGGCAGGTCGAACGCGCTCAGGATAGGCCGGGGCGTGGTGTCCTTCACGATGATCGTGCGGCCGACGAAGAAGGCGACCAGGCCGATCGGGCCGTTGATCCAGAAGATGAACTGCCAACTGGTCCAGGTGGTGACGGCGCCTCCGAGGAGGACACCGGCGGCGACACCGAGGCTGCCGACGGCACCCCACAGGGCCAGGGCCGCCTTGCGCTGGGCGCCGGCGTACGTGGTCATGATCAGCGAGAGCGCGGACGGGGTGAGCAGGGCCGCGCTGAGGCCCTGGATTGACCGGGTGGCGATGAGCTGACCGCCGGTCTCGGCGAAGCCGCTGAGCAGCGAGGCGGCCGTGAAGAGGCCGAGCCCGGTCAGGAAGACGGTGCGCTTCGACACCAGGTCAGCGATGCGGCCACCGAGCAGCAATCCGCCGCCGGACATCATCAGGTAGGCCGTGACCAGCCACTGGAGCTGGCTGCCACCAAGGTGCAGGGAGTGTCCGATGGACGGCAGGGCGGTGTTGACCACCGAGATGTCGAGGACGACGAGGATCTGGGCGGCCAGAGCAACGCCGAGCAGCGCCCAGGACTTCCTCAGGGCGGTCTCGTCGTCATGGTGTCGGGACGAGTGGCCGGTCTCGGTCGGCCCGGCCTGAGAGGTCGGTGTGGTCGTGGACATGAGAACTCCTTCGGTGGTGGTGGTGGCGGTTTGTTGTGTGGCGGTGCCATGGGAAACCCGGACGGGGGTGGCGGTCATCGGGTGCCCCGAGGCGACTGGTTGCGGAGTTCTGCGATGACGTGGTCGATGGCGGCCACGGCTGCGGCCGATCCGTGCGGGTCCTCCAGGAGACCCATGTGGGTCGAGTCGACGACCCGGTGAATACTTCGGGTGGACAGTGCGGCGAGGCGGTTTTGCGTTGCCTCCCAGCCGCCCGTCTTCTGCGCACTTTCCGAGGCGGTTAGGACCGCGAGCGGACGGTGGCCGAAGGTGGTCAGCGCCTGCGCTTGCTTGAAGAGGGTCGGCAGGACCTGCCACTCCGCGCTTGCGTTCCGGGCGCCCTGAGCGTTCGCGGTCAGGGCTGTCACCTGTCCGGCAGCGGTCGTCGGCAGGTGCGAGGAGGCGACTGCCGCGATGACGCGGCCGAGCCCGAGTCGGTTGAGGGTGGGAGTCAGCGCCTCGACCCGGTGGATGACGGCGTACTGCCCGGAGTAGCTCGGGATCGCGGTGAACTGCTCGGGGCTGGAGCTGTCCAGGAGCACCATGCCGGCCACTTGCTGGGGGTACTGGGCGGCGTAGGTCAGAGCGTAGGTGCCGCCGATGGAGTGCCCGACCAGGAGGTAGGGGCCGTGCTCGCCGGCCAGGTTGAGCAGATCGTGGAGTTCGTGGGCGGCCGCCACGCCGTCCTGGGCGCCGCTCGTGCCCTGGCTCCAGCCCTGGCCGGCACGGTCGTAGGCACAGACGCGCGTGGTGGTGTCGACCTGGTCGACGATGCGGGCCCACGAGGCGGTGACCTCGCCGAGTCCGTTGTCGAGCACGACCGTCGGACTGCCCTGGCCGCGGCAGTCGAGGTAGAGCCGGTGGCCGTTTACCTCGTAGGTGGTGCCGGGGGCGGTGTAGGTGTGGTGGTCGCGGACTACGGAGACGTTCTCGTAGGTGGCGGCGACCGGCGCGATGGTCATGACGGCCACGACCGGCACGAGCATCCAGCGAGCGCGACCCGGGAGCTCGCGACGCGCCCGCGCCCAGACGTAGACGGCCAGGGCCAGCATCGGCGCCGGCCAGACCCAGCTCATGCTGCTCATCGCGCCGTCGCCGGGTGCGAAGACGACCAGGCCCAGCCCGGTGCCGCCCATGGCTACGGCAGGTACGGCGGTCCAGCGCTGCGACCGGTCGGCAAGGCGCCGGGACAGGACGCCGATCAGCGTCCAGCCGAAGCCGAAGCCGACCAGCATCGCGCCGGTGACGGTGGCCTCGGTGTGCCCTGCGAAGACCACCAGGCTCAGTGTCAGCGCGGTGGCGAGTCCCGCGCCCAGGGACGCGACGACGATGCGGGCGAACGGTCCCTGGGTAGCCGTCACGTCGGTCGGCCGGTCGGTGCGGTGGAGAATGTCGACGTTCATGGTGGTCTCGCTCTCGCAGTGGGTGTTCCGTTGCTGTCGAGCGTCGCCGGAAACGCGTCTGCTCACCCCGGTCAGATGGCCGGGTTGCGTGCGACGAGGCACACCGCGATGCCGGCCCGGCGAACCCCGAAGGGCGTCGGTCTAGGTCACGACCGTCTGGTCAGGCGAGGTCGAGGTGGGCGAGCTCGCCCCGGGAGGTGACCCCGGACTTGGTGAACACGTTGCGCAGATGGAATGCGACCGTGCGGGGAGACACCCAGCACTGACCGGCGACGTCCTTGTTGGACAGACCCTGGCTGACGAGCTGGGCGACCTTGAGCTCCATCGGGGTCAGGTCCAGCGCCGTGGACGGGTCGCGTTTACGGGCCGTCTCGCCGGACGCACGGAGCTCCTGGCCAGCCCGCTCCGCGAACGGGCGGGAGTGCAGGTCCTCGAACGTCTCCAGTGCTGCCCGCAACTGAACCCGGGCGTCCACGCGCCGTTGGTGGCGACGCAGGAACTCGCCGTACGCCAACTGGACTCGAGCGCGGTCGTAGGGACGAGTGGCGGCGTCATGATGGGTGAGCGCGGCTTCGAACAGTTCGGCCACCCGGCTCCCCTCGCTCCCCTCGCTCACCTCGTCGTGCTCGGACGACCGGGCGCGGCCGAATGCGGCCGCGGCCCGCGCCCACGGAAGATCGGTTCCGGCCGCGAACGCGTCCAAGTCCTCCACCCAGGCTAGGGCCTGGGTGCGGTCGCCTGCACGGACGGCGGCGTCGATGCGATCCTGGGCCGACATCAGCATCAGGGCGGGAAGCTGCATCGGCGACGAGGCTGCTGCCATCTGGCGGAACTGGTGCAGGGCACCGGCTGCGTCACCGGCGAGCAGTGCCCTGATGCCCTTGGCCCACCTGGTCAGGTCTGCGATCGGCTGGGCGAGGATGCCGACCGGAGGGTGTACCGCCACCAACGCCTCCAGGGACGTGAGGCGTTCGTCGTAGTCGGGGCGACCCTCGAGTGCGGCGAGCAGTGTCAGCCATGCCCGAGGGGCGGTCGTCGCTGCGACCTGCCCGACGCTGAGTCCGAGCGTGACGGCCTCCTCTGAGGAGTTCCGAAGCGAAGCCCACTGGCCGCCCACGTACTGGCTGAAGGGGAGGCGTTGGAGGGCGTACAGGACGGCCATGCCGTCCCCGTTCTCCCGGGCGGTGGACAGCATCAGGGCGTAGAAGTGGCGGTGAGCGTTGTCGTCGCCCAGGTGCAGGGCAGCGTTCGCGAGGTTCCCGAGCAGGTCAAGGTCCGCGAGTGTGTCCGCCGCTCCGAGGGCGGTCGCTTGCGCGGCGTGTAGTTGGTCGAATGCCGACGCGCGGTCTCCGGCGATGTCGTGCCGGGTGCTGAGCAGGAGGTGCTTGAGGCATCGGGTGCGTGGCGTGTCGTGCGGCGAGGCGTCGACGTTGATGGTGTCGGTGGGGAGCCTGGCTCCGCTGTCGATGCCGTGACTGCGGGCGACCGCGGCGGCCACGGCCATCTCCAGCGCCCGGACCGGTTCGTGCACCGCGACCTGCTCAGCGGCCTGGGTGAAGATCCGGTGCGCGTCCGCCGCAGAGCCGACATTGACCGCTATGCGGCCGCGGAGCCGGTCGATGTCCGCGAGCAGGAGTGGTTCGTCTGCGCGCTCGCGGGCCGCCGACAACAGCCGGGACGAGCGGGCGGTCTGGCCCGAGGCCCACGCGTTGCGTGCGGCGGCGAGCTGGAGACCGGCCTTGGCGATCGGGTCGGCGGTCAGGTCTGCGGCTCGTTCGTGTGCGTCTGCGGCGGCCCGGAAGCCGCCGCGTCGCTCGGCCCGTACGCCGACCTGGTCGAGGGCAGCGGCCAGGTCCTCGTCGGGCCCGTCGGCGGCGGCGGCGCGGTGCCAAGTGGCCCGGTCGGAGTCTTCGAGGCTGTCCAGTGCGTCGGCCAGCGCGCGATGCACCTCGCGCCGCTCGTTCGCGGTGACGGCCTGGTAGACCGCGGACCGGACGAGCGGATGCCGGACCGTCACGGTGTCACCACTGATGACGAGCAGCCCGGACCGCTCCGTCTCCGCGACCGCCTTCGGCGGGACGCCGAGGGTGGCGGCGGCTCGTTGTACGGTCGCGAGCTGGCCGGTGTCGTCCGCGACCGCGACCAGCATCAGCGTCTGCGCCGCTGCGGAGAGCCGACGGGACCGGTCGAGGAAGACTCGTTCGACCCCGGCGGTGAGCATGAGCTGCGAGGGCAGCGGGGCAGACCCAGCGAGCTGCGCGTCACTGAGGCCGGTCGGGAGCTCGACGAGCGCGAGCGGGTTCCCGCCGGTCTCGGCGAGCAGCCGGTCGGTGACCTCGGCCGCGACCACGACCGGAGCGTTCTCGGCAAGCAGCGCCTGCACCGACGCGGCGTCCAACCCCTCCAGCCGCAGGGACGGCACCCCAACGGGGGCGAACGTCCGGTCGTCGGTGTCGCGGGCCGCGAACACCATCGCGACCGGGTCCGCCTCCAGGCGTCTGGTCGCGAACAGCAGCGCGTCCGTCGAGGCGGAGTCCAGCCAGTGTGCGTCATCAACGACACAGACCAGGGGCTGCTCCTCGGCTGCCTCGGTGAGCATCGACAGGGTCGCGACCGCCACCAGGAACGGCTCGACCGTCCCCACCTCCTGCCCGAACGCGACCCCGAGCGCGCGCGCTTGTGGTTCCGGTAGGCGCTCGACGAGATCGAGGACCGGTCGCAGCAACCGGTGGAGCGCCGCGAACGCCAGTGGAGACTCCGACTCCAACCCCTGGGTGCGCAGCACCCGCACGTCGCTCACCGTCGACAAGACCTCTGCCAGGAGAGCCGACTTCCCCACGCCGGGTTCCCCATGCACCACGACGCTGCCGGCCGTTCCGCCGCGGGCGTCCTCGATGAGTGCGACCAGACGCGCCAACTCAACGTCTCGCCCATGCAGCACGTCGTGACGGTACCGCGCGACCCGCACGCCGGGGCGGTGCTTTCCTAGCCCTCCAGCGATCCCGGCGCTTTGACCGGGTCGACCGTCCGGGAACCCAACGACAGTGAATCCATCCCCCACTGCCAGAACCACCAGGCCAGAACCTGCCGCCGACCGACCAGCACGACGAAGGGCACCACGACATGACCAGCGCACGAACCTCCACCCGCCACATCGGCCTGTTGCTGTTCGACGACGTCGAAGAGCTCGACGCCGTCGGCCCGTGGGAGGTTCTCTCCTACTGGACCCTCCACCACCCCGAAGACGGCTGGTCCATCTCGTGCCTGTCCCGCGATGGAGCCCCGGTGGTCGCCGCGAAAGG
>JAOPXC010000397.1 GCA_025965335.1 Nocardioides sp.
CTGGCGACTACCTACCGCCACTGATCGGACCCGCGATCCCGCCGGCACTTCACAATCCGCGCGTGACGGAGGACGCTGGCAATGGTCGACGGTCAGCCCTTCACCTGGGAGGTGGGCCATGACGGCAACCGTGAGCCGGTTCGAGCCGAGGATGGCGCCCTGCGGACACCAGCGCGCCGGCGAGCGATTCGTGTCCGAGGACCTGCAGGGGCTGGTCACGGAGGAGCTGCGCTACGACTGTGGGTGCGCGGGCTCGAAGGAGGATTTCCACGACGGCAGCGTCCATCTCATGACCGTCCACCACAACGGCAGGGTGCTGACGGACGAAGAGCTGCGCGGTGAGTGACAGCCTCGTCCGGGCCGCCCACGACGTACTGATCGTTGGCGGTGGCGGCGCCGGCTTGCGGGCCGCGATCGCGATCGCGGAGACCAACCCCCAGCTCGACGTGGCCGTGATCTCCAAGGTCTACCCGATGCGCAGCCACACGGTGTCCGCCGAAGGAGGCGCGGCCGGCGTGATCGCAGCCGACGACACCCTTGACGAGCACATCTACGACACGATCTCCGGCAGCGACTGGCTCGGTGACCAGGACGCCATCGAGGCCTTTGCCCACGAGGCTCCTCGGGAGCTGCTGCAGCTCGAGCACTGGGGTTGCCCTTGGAGCCGGCAGCCGGACGGGCACATCGCGGTCCGGGCGTTCGGCGGCATGAAGAAGATGCGCACCTGGTTCGCGGCCGACAAGACCGGTTTCCACATGCTCCATACGCTCTTCCAGACGTCGCTGAAGTACAACGAAGTCACGCGGTACGACGAGGTGTTCGTCACCAGGCTGTTGGTCGACGACGGCCGGGTGCACGGCGCCGTCGCGGTCGGCCTGATGACCGGGAAGATCCAGGCGGTCACCGGGAAGGCGGTCATCCTGTGCACGGGGGGCTGCGGCAAGGTCTTCCCGTTCACCACCAACGCCAACATCAACACCGGCGACGGCATGTCCCTGGCCTATCGCGCCGGCGCGCCGCTCAAGGACATGGAGTTCGTGCAGTACCACCCGACCGGCCTGCCGTTCACCGGGATCCTGATCACCGAGGCGACCCGGGCCGAGGGCGGCTGGCTGCTGAACAAGGACGGCTACCGCTACCTGCAGGACTACGACCTCGGGAAACCCTCGCCGACGCCGGAGCTCAGGAGCATGGAGCTCGGCCCGCGCGACCGGCTGTCGCAGGCGTTCGTGCACGAGGTCGAGAAGGGTCGCACGTCGGACTCGCCCTGGGGGCCCGTCGTCCACCTCGACCTGCGTCATCTCGGCGAGCAGGTCATCGACACCAGGCTCCCGTTCGTGCGCGAGCTGTGCCTGAAGTACGAGCGGATCGACCCCGTGCACGAGCTGATCCCGGTCCGCCCGGTCGTGCACTACATGATGGGCGGTGTCCACACCGACATCGACGGCGCGACGCCGGTGGCGGGTCTCTACGCCGCTGGGGAGACCGCCTGCGTCAGCATCAACGGCGCCAACCGGCTCGGTTCCAACTCGCTGCCGGAGCTGCTCGTGTTCGGCGCGCGGGCCGGACGGGCGGCAGCGGAGTACGCCTCCGCGGCGCGCGCAGCGCCGGCCGTCATCGAGGCCCAGGCGGCCGACGAGGTACGACGCCTCGAGCGTGACGTCATGGGCAGGGAGCCGGGCACCGAGCGGATCTCGACCATCCGGGACGACATGCAGGCGACCATGGAGGAGGCGGCCGGCATCTACCGGACCGGACCCGCCATGGCCAAGGGCGCGGACGCACTCGCGGAGCTGCAGCAGCGGCTCTTGAAGGCTGGCGTCGCGGACACCAGCCGATCGTTCAACACCGAGCTGACCGCCGCCCTGGAGCTCGCCAACATGCTCGACATCGGCGAATGCATCCTCCGGTCCGGGCTGGAACGCGAAGAGTCGCGAGGGGCGCACCAGCGCCTCGACTTCCCGGACCGCGACGACCGTCGCTTCCTCATCCACCACCTGGTGCACCGCAACCCCGACGAGACGCCCCGAGTCGCGCCCCTGCCGGTGACGATCACCCGGTGGCCCCCGGGCGAGAGGATCTACGGGAGGTAGCCATGCCGGACAGCATCAGGCTCGAGGTCACGAGGTATCGGCCGGACACTGACTCCGAGCCGCAGCGGCAGGAGTACGACGTACCCCTGCGCAAGGAGTGGACGGTCCTCGACGGCCTCAACCACGTCAAGAACGAGGTGGACACCACCTTGTCCTTCCGCTGGTCCTGCCGGATGGGCATCTGCGGCAGCTGCGGCATGAATGTCGACGGAGAACCCAAGCTGACCTGCGCGACGTTCCTGACCGACTATGCGCCGGGTCCGGTCCGGGTCGAGCCGCTCGCCAACTTCCCGGTTGTCCGTGACCTCGTCGTCGACCTCTTCGACTTCATGGAGAGGCTGCCGCGGGTCAAGCCGTGGATCATCCGCGACGACGACGTGACGGAGGTCGACGGGGAGTACCTCCAGACACCCGAGGAACTCGACGCCTACAAGCAGTTCAGTATGTGCATCAACTGCATGCTCTGCTATTCCGCCTGCCCGGTCTACGGACTCGACCCCACCTTCATCGGCCCGGCCGCCATCGCCCTGGCGGAGCGTTACGACCTCGACTCCCGCGACCACGGAGCGCGGGAGCGGCTCGACGTGCTCATCGAGCACGAGGGGGTCTGGGGCTGCACCTTCGTCGGAGAGTGCACCAGGGTCTGCCCGAAGCACGTGGATCCTGCGGGCGCCATCCAGAGGTACAAGCTGAAGGCCGCCAAGGAGTCGGTGAAGGCGTTCCTGCTCCCGCGGGGGACGCGATGACCGAGGTTCGGACCTATCGCCGCCCCATGTCGATCTGGTGGTGGACGAAGAAGCGGTCCTACTTCGTGTTCGTGATGCGTGAGCTGAGCAGCATCTTCGTCGCCTGGTTCGTGGTGTTCCTGCTCCTGCTGGTGCGCGCGGTCGGGCGCGGCGGGGCGGCGTACGACGACTTCCTCGACTGGGCTGCGTCGCCGGGGATCGTGGTGCTGAACTTCATCGCGATGGGTTTCCTCCTGCTGCACACGGTGACGTGGTTCAACCTCACCCCGCAGGCGATGGCGGTGCGCGTACACGGGCGACCAGTGCCCCCGGCGGTGGTCATCGCATCGCAGTACGTCGGCCTGGTGGTCGTTTCCGCCTTCGTGTACTGGCTGGTGACCCGATGAGCACCCCACGAAAATGCTCGCTTCAATTCCATTTCCGCGGGGACCCCGCATGACGAAGCGACGGGTCGAGCCCCTCGTGTGGCTGATGTTCAGCGGCGGCGGGGTGATGGCGGCGGTGTTCCTGCCGATCCTGGCCTTCCTGTTCGCGCTGGCGATCCCGCTCGGCTGGGTCGCGCGGCCGGACCACGTGCACCTGCTCGCCGTCGTCGGTCACCCGGTGACGCTGGTAGTCCTGCTGGGCATGTTCGTGCTGATGCTCGTGCACAGCGCGCACCGTTTCCGGTACACGCTCTACGACGGTCTCCAGGTCAAGCGGAAGACGTTCACCGCGGTGCTCTGCTACGGCGCCGCGTTCATCGGCTCCATCGCTGCCGTCAACGTCCTCGCGAGGCTCGCCTGACCACTCAGCCGGGCTCGCCGTGGAGCTTGCGGCTGATGACGATGGCGAGGTCGACCACGGCCACCAACGCGAACAGGGCGGCGATCACGGGGAGGACGATCGGAGCTTCGGCGACCCAGAGGGCCACCGCGCCCGCCGAACAGACCAGCAGCCCGAACGTGGCCAGAACGATCCGCAGGGTTAGCGCGCTGCGAGCGGGAGCCGCTCCCCCGATGCCGGCGAGTGGGTCGTGGAACCCCTCTCGTCCCTTGCGGTCGCTCATGCGGAACCCCGCTCCATCGGGCGGACGTGGAAGCGGTCTCCGTCCTCGATGACGAGCACTCCTTCACCCTTACCCAGGGGGCCGATGACTTCGGCGGCCAAGCCGAGCACCGCGGCCTCGTTGGTCGGGCTGTGGCCGACGACGAGCGCGCGGCCACCCTGGGGCAACGCATCGAACACGCCACGAAGCGCGCTACCGAGCAGCAGCGACTCCCTTTCGACCAGGTCGGGGTCGATGGTGCGGATCGCCTCGACGTTGGCGTCCTTCCCAGCAGCCTTGGCTGCCGAGCGCCAGCGTTCCTCGACCGAGGAGCGCAGCCCACGGATCTCGGTGACCGGCACGTCCTCCTGGTCGACGATGCGCCGAAGGATCTGCACCATCTCGGTGGCCCGGCTCGCACCGGTTGAGCCAAACAGCACGTACGGCGGTGTCAACCGCGCCCGCGCGATCTCCTCGGCAGCCGCGATGCCCCTCGAAGTCAACTTGTCGCCATCGTTGTCGCTATGGCGCAAGAGCTCGACGTAGCGCATGTCCAAGCCGTACCCATTCGTTCTTCTCGTCATCCCTCGCGGGAACACCGTGTCCAGGCGCGCACATCGCTGCGTTGGATCGGTCGAAGTAAGTCAACCATGTGAAGGTAGTTCGGCCCTGGTATCTCCGGGGAGCCACCGCCGGGCCTTGGCCGCGCGGCGATCACCCCCGTGGGGCCGCATCACGGCCGGTTTCCCGGTGCAGAAGCAGGCATGGGCTGCTCGGTCATCCCTCGACGCCAGTGGCGGTGTGCGGCTCCCCCACGGGCTTGCTTTCCGGAGACCCTCGTTGCCGGAGGTAGATGGACAGGACGGCCATGGACCCGACAGCCAAGAACTCGCTCTGCCAGTTCTGCAGAGTGCGGGACCAGAAGTCGGCGTTCAGCAGATAGGAGCGCCAACCGATCGGGTCCTGGAGCTGTTGGAGCCGGTTCTCGTTGAATGCTGCCCAGCCGGCGACGGATTGGACCAGCCAACACCCCAGGAAGATCGCGCCCATCACGATCGCAAGGGAGGAGGAGTACAGCCGCGTGCGCGACCCTCCGGCTGCGGCCCAGGAAGGCGAGTCTTTCTGTGCGTGGCGGCCCACCTTCTGGTCCTTGTCGGTCTCGCGGCCCGCCTTGTCCAGCTCCTTCGATTCAGGCGAGCCCCGTTGCAGTAGCCACACGGTCGCGGTCAGATAGAGCAGGAACTGAAGGAACTCGCTTTGCCAGTTCTCCGCGACGTCGACGGCGAAGTCAGCCGACAGCACATACTGGAACCAGGTGAGTTGGCCGAGTCCCACGGCCGCTTGTTGGGCGTTGAACTGGTGCATGCCGGCGAACGTTTCACCGACCAGCGAGGCCAGGAAGATGCCCCCGAAGAACAGGCTCAACGAGTTCTCGCGCACGAAACTTCGCATCTAGTCCTTCTCAGCCGTGTCGGAGCCCGAGTGCGAGCAGGTAGACCAGCCCCAGGACGATCAGCGTCAGGTAGCTCACGAACATGACGCGCACGTCAGGCTCCCTTGATCTCACAGTCGTAGGGACCTACCGCCTGAGGGGTGCAGCCCAGCGCCATGACCCGCCAGCCCGATCGAAACCGGGTGACGAAAACGGTCTCCTCGGCGTATCGGATCTGCGCCATGGTGCCGTACACCGTCACGTCCCGGAAGGCCCCGGGTGACGTGACGGTCTCAGCTCGCAGAGCGTTCGGGCAATCCTTTGAGCTGGACTTCTCGAGCTCCTCTCGTGTCTTCGGCGCCAGCCAAGCGCAGGCTCCCGTCTCGTCGCCGGTGTCCAGAGCGCGATAGAAGCTGGTCGCGGCCGTCTCCGCTGGAGTGTCCTGACTGCTGCCGCAACCCGACACCGTTGCGAGGATCGCGAC
Organism: Nocardioides sp.; assembly: GCA_025965335.1. Taxonomy (GTDB): domain Bacteria; phylum Actinomycetota; class Actinomycetes; order Propionibacteriales; family Nocardioidaceae; genus Nocardioides. Next base: position 5,783 of record JAOPXC010000397.1, read on the forward strand.
GGCTGCACCCGCACGCGCAGATACCCACGGTTGGCGACCCTTCATACGCACTGTCTAACCGATGGGGCGCTCAGGCGGTAGACCGCATGCCAGTTCGGCAGCAGAGGCCGGACAACACGCGGGCTGTCTCGGCGAGGAGACGGACGTCAACGGTCGCGCTCCTCCGGCAGGGCGCGGTAGCCGGCGCGCCGGAGGCGCAGGCCGAGATCGGCGGTCATGTCAGTGACTGGCCTTGCCGCCCTTGCGTCCCGCTTCCTTTTTCTGCGCGGTGGTGCCGCCCTGCTTGCTGTTGCCGCCTTTGCCGGACTGCTGCCCACCGTGCTTCGAGGAGTCCTTCGCGTTGGCGATCTTCGCCGCCCGCTCCTTCGACATGCCCTTGTCCTTGAGGGCCTCGTACTGCTTCTCGTTCTTCACGTTCGCTGACTTGCCTGGCATCGTGTGTCTCCTCAGTAAGGTGCCTTCGGGCCTCGTGTACCCGTCTCGCCTTGCGGGTATGTGCGGAGGATGAGCCTCAATTTCGGTCGCCGGGTACGACGTGCGCGGCCTGCGAGTCCAGCGTCGGGCTCGGTGATTCTCTGACGATCTGCGACAACAGCGCGTGCCCGACGCACGCGGGTCGCCGCGATGCAGGACTCGGTGGACACCCCGCACAGGAGAAACGCATCGACACCCTCGCGGGCGAGCACGTTGCCCAGGCTGGTGTCGTGGTTGCCGAACCCGTCGGCGCGCGGCTCGAGCACCCGGAAGAACTCGACGTCGGCCTACTCCGGCGTGGCGTCAGCGCCCCGAAGAGGTGGCGAGACACCGGGCACTCACGACATGGGTACGGTCCAGCGCAAGCGGCTCTCTGCGACCTACAACGCGCCGCATGGGGGACGCCCGGTGCGGTTACCGGAGCCGCATGACGCGCGAACACCACCCAAACCTGGCCATCGTCACCGGTGCCGATTCCGGCATCGGGCAGGCGGTCGCGAAGCTGCTGGCGAC